>CAXTFU010000070.1:5950-16887 GCA_964243385.1 uncultured bacterium
AGCTTCGCCCAGAAATCGTCGGGGTCGCAGGTCGCTGCAGGAGGGGACGGGCGGCGAGGTCGCGGTGCGGACGTGGTCCGGGCTGGGCGTGCTGCGGCTGCTCGCCCTCGGCGACGCCGCCGTCCTGGCCGCGACGGTCGCGGACGAGGGCGCGCGGCGGCTGCTCGCGGGCGACCCCGAGCTGCTGCGCACGGCCCGGACCTGGCTCGACTGCGCCGGGAGCGCGCAGCGGACCGCCGCCGCCCTGTCGGTGCACCGCCAGACGCTGTACGCCCGGCTGCACCGCATCGCGACCGTCACCGGCCGCGACCTCGACGACGGCGCACAGCGGCTCGCGCTGCACCTGGCCCTCGTCCTCGCCGACCTCGGCAGCGGCGAGCAGGGCTGAGCGCCCCGGGGCCGGGTGACGCGGCCGGGGTGCGCGGACCGACGGCGCGAGCCGTCGACGGTCTCGTGGGGGAGGACCCGCGCTGGGCCAGGCGTCCCGGTGCGCGGCGGTCGTGTGCTGGACTGCCTGCGTCCCCGGTCGTCCGCTGCCCGCGCCGCCGGCCACCGACCTGCCGCCGACGACCCGACCATGCCGACCTGCCGGCCGGCGGCGGCGGCGGTCCCACCGCCCACTGCGCACTGATCGACCGCTCGCTGAAGCCGCCCGCGACGACCTGCCGGAGACGCCCGTGACCAGCGCCCTCGACGGCTCGCGCCTGCAGCGGGTCGGAGGGCCGGCGCTGTTCGTGCTGCTGTGGAGCACCGGCTTCGTCGGGGCGAAGTACGGCCTGCCCTACGCCGAGCCGTTCACCTTCCTGGCCGTGCGGATGGTCCTCGCGGCGGTCCTGCTGGCGGCGCTCGCCGCCGTCCTGCGCTCGGACCGGCCGTCGCGCTCGGCGTCGGGGCACGCCGCCGTCGTCGGGACCTTCCTGCACGCCGGCTACCTGGGCGGCGTCTTCTACGGCATCAGCGTCGGGGTCCCGGCGGGGGTCGCCGCCGTGGTGGTGAGCCTGCAGCCGGTGCTCACCGCCGTGCTCGCGAGCCGCCTGCTCGCCGAGCGCCTGGCCGTCAGGCAGTGGGTCGGGCTGGTCCTCGGCATGGCGGGCGTCGCGCTCGTCGTCGGTCCCGGGCTCCTGCGGTCGGCCGGCGCGACCGGCGCCGTGCCGACGTCCGGGCTGCTCGCCTGCGTCGCGGCGCTCACCGCCGGCACGGTCGCCACGCTGTACCAGAAGCGGCACGGCGACGACGTCCCGCTGCTGTGGGGCACGGCCGTCCAGTACGCCGCCGCGGCGGCGATCCTGCTCCCGGTCGCCGTGACGACCGAGTCGACGGCCGTCCGCTGGACGCCGCAGCTGGTGGCGGCGCTGGCCTGGCTGGTGATCGTGCTGTCGCTCGGGGCGGTGCTGCTCCTGATGCTCCTGCTGCAGCGCGGCTCCGCCGCGAGCGTCTCGAGCCTGCTCTACCTCGTGCCGCCCGCGGTCGCCGTCGAGGCGTTCGTCATGTTCGGCGAGCGGCTCGCCCCGCTGTCGCTGGTCGGCATCGCCGTCGCGGCGGCCGGCGTCGCCCTCGTCGTCGTCCCCCGTGCCGTGGTGCGCCGCGCGTCGCCGACCCCCACCCGGGCGGCCTGAGAGCGCGGCCTGAGACAGCGCGGCCGGCAGGTCGTCCGGTCGGACCCTGCGGGACCTAGGCGGTCCGGCGTGCGGCGGAGACCTGCCCGACGACGGCGACGTCGACGCGGACCCCGTCGACCCGCGCCGGCAGGCTGCGCCGCAGCCGGGCGTCCTCACCGGCCAGGTTGACCTTCACGACCCAGCCGGCCTCGGCGTCGCGCGACAGGCCGATCCCGTTGACGGACGGGTAGCCGTCGACGAGCCTGCGCACCTGGCTCTTGGCCGCACGAGCGGCGTGGCGGTCCGTCACGGGCACCTCCGGCAGGCGCCGGCGGGCCCGGCGCACAGGCACGCCGCAGCGCGCCCGACACCATGACACCAGCCCTCGGCGGCTCGGGCAAGCGCTCCGCCCGGCCTGTCACCCGACCGGTGCGCCGCCGCACCCGTCCGGTGGCCCGGCCCGGCCCCCGGTCATGGACGTGCTGCCCGGTCTGCGGGCCCTCCCGAGCGCGGCCGGAGGCGAGGAGCCCACGGTCGCGGGGGACGGGGGGCGTCACAGGAGGGTGACGGCGGCGGTGCGCAGCGCCGTGGCAGCGGGGTTGCAGAAGGTGAGGCCGGTGCCGCCGGCGCCGCCGGTCGTCGAGCCGGCGAACAGCAGGCCGACGGCGTGCAGGCCGTCGCGCGCGTAGACGATGCTGCCGCTGTCGCCGCCGTCGCTGAACGCCCGGCCGTCGCCCTCGACCTCGAGGCAGTCGTCGAAGGAGAAGGTGCGTCCGTCGCCGTAGTCGACGGTCACGCCGTCGAGCTCGACGACGGTGACCACGCCGGTGGTGTGCCCCGTGGTCCGCCCGACCTTGGCGACCTCGACGCCGTCCAGGACGTCGTCGAGCACGCCGGCCAGCGACCCCTCCGGGACGACGTTGCCGCCGACGAGCGCCGGGTCGTCGACGGCGGCCAGCGCGAGGTCGAGCCGGTTGCCCGTGCTCGCCAGGCGCTCGAACGCGTCGAGCGTCGCGACGCGGTCGACCTCGGGACGGCCGCCGTCGGCCGGGCCGGGGCTCAGCACCGGGTCGCCGAGCTGCGCGCGGTCGGTGTCGGCGAGCACGTGGTTGTTGCTGAGCAGCAGCACGCGACCGTCGGCGTCGCGCACGAACGCCCCGAGCGTGCCGGCGCTGACGTCGGGGTGCGCGACGGACGTGCCCGGACGCAGCGGTCGGTCGCGCCGGCCCGCCGCGGTCGCCGTGCCGGACGCGTCCCACGCCCGGCCGCCCCGCGCCTGCGCCCGACCGCCGGCGAGGGCCGCGGCGCGGACGCGCCCGACGACGCGGACGTCGGTCTCGGCCTCCCACTTCGTCAGCAGCTCGTCGAGCGCCGGCAGCTGCAGCGCCCCCGTCGACGAGACGCGCACCGCCAGGCCGAAGCCGCGCGGACGCGGCAGCACCCCGACCGCGACGGTCGTCGGGCCGTCGTGCGCCGCGGCGCGGCCCCGCTGCGCGAGCGAGGTGGGTCCGGTCCGCCGCGTCAGCTCGGCGACGACCTCGGCCGTGACCTCCGCCTTCAGCTCCCGCACTGAGTCGAGCTCCACATGTCCTCCTGTGCTGCCTGTGACACGGACAGTAGGCAGCAGGTCCGACAAGCGGGGCGGACCGCCCGCACGCGCGCGCGGTGCGGCGGGCTCAGCCAGACGGGACGACGAGCTCGGTGAGCTCGAAGCTGGTGACGCCCTCGCGCACGAGCGGGAGGCTGTCGACCGCCTCCCGCACCTCGTCGAGGTCGCCGTCGGCGAGCAGCACGGCGCCGGACCGGTCGGCCTTCAGGAACACCTGCTGCACCAGTCCCGAGCGGACGAGCTCGGCCATGCGGGCGCCCTCGGCCGGCAGGTGCGGCGTCGGGTCGCCCGTGTTCTGGGACACGGCGAGGATCACGGTGGCCTCCGTCCACGGTGGGGCCTGCCAGCCTGACGACGGTGGCCCAGCCCCGTCAACCCGCGGCAGCCCCGTCGACCCGCCGGAGCCCAGCACCCCGCCCGACCGCCCGGCCGGCCACGAGCCGGTCCAGGACACCCTGGCGCAGCCGCCCCGCTGACCGCTGCGGTGGCGCCGCGACCGGGTCACCGCCGGGCGGCGCGCAGCTGGACGAGCCCGAGGGCGCCGACGACCAGCCCCTGGGCGGCGACGACGAGGCGCCCGACCGTGCTGAGCTCGGCGAGCGCAGCTCCCGCGAGGCTGGCCACCTCCCAGCCGAGGTTGCCCGCGCCGGCCGCGAGCAGCAGGCCGCGCGCCCGGCCCGTGCCCGCGCCGGCGACCAGGGCGACGCCGTAGACGGCGAGCGCGATCCCGACGGCGCGGACGACGCCGGTCGCGTCCGTCCCCAGCAGGTCGGCGGCCGGGCCGGTGGCCAGCGCCAGGGCGCCGCCCATCGCGGCGCAGAGCGCGCCGTCCAGCTGCAGCAGGGGCCGGGTCCGGTCGGACGGCGCGGCCGCGACCGGTGCGGTGGACGTGCCGGGGGAGGTGCGCGGAGCGGTCATGGTGCTGTCCCTTCGTCGGGAGGCGGCGGGTCCGTCCCGCGCCCCAGCACCGTCCCGCTCGCCGTGCGCACCGTCGATGACCCCGCAGGTCATGCCGCGGCGCCCCTGACCGGTGCACGACCGGCACCGCGGACGGCGCTCGACGCGTCCGGACCGCCCCGAAGTGGTGCGTCCGGAGAAGGTGGGGAAGGGTGACGGACGGTGTGCGGCTCGCGCGCCTTTCCCGACTGCCTGACCCCAGTCCGGCTGTCTCAGCCGGAGGAGGAGACCCCGTGCCTGAGCGTTCGACCGCGTCCCCGACCTCGACGGGCCCCCTCGGGGCCCAGAGCTCGAACGCGACCCGCGTCCCCCGCCGCGTCGGCGTGGCCGTCGTCGGCCTCGGCGGCGCCGTGGCGACGACCGCGGTCGCCGGTCTCGAGCTGCTGCGCCTCGGCGCGTCCGGACCCGACGGCCTGCCGCTCGCCGGCCTGCAGGTCGGCGGCGTGCCGGTCGAGCAGGCCACCGGCCTGGTCCCGTACGACCAGATCGTCCTGGGCGGCTGGGACCTCGACGGGAGCGACCTGCGCAAGGCCGCGGAGCAGCACGGCGTGCTCGACCACCGCCAGCTCGAGGTCGTCGGACCGGTGCTGTCGAGCATCACGCCCTGGCCTGCCGCGGCCGACGCGGACTTCTGCCGCAACGTCACCGGCGCGCACGTCGTCGTCGCCGACGGCCGCCGCGCCCAGGCCGACGCCATCCGCGCCGACCTGCGCCGCTTCCGCGAGCAGGAGTCGCTCGACGGGCTCGTCCTCGTGAACCTGGCCTCGACCGAGCGCTGGCCCGACATGACCGCCCCGGCGCTGCAGACCCCCGAGGGCTTCGAGGCCGGCCTCGACGCCGACGACCCGGTCATCGCGCCGGCCATGGTCTACGCCTACGCGGCGATCATGGAGGGCGTCGGCTACGGCAACTTCACGCCCTCGCTGGGCGCTGACGTCCCGGCGCTCATCGCGCTCGCCGAGCAGCGGGGCGTCCCGGTGGCCGGCAAGGACGGCAAGACCGGCCAGACCATGATGAAGACGGTGCTGGCGCCGGCGTTCCGCAGCCGCGCGCTGCGCGTCGAGGGCTGGTACTCCACGAACATCCTCGGCAACCGCGACGGGCTGGCGCTGGACGACCCGTCGTCGCTGGCCAGCAAGCTGTCGACCAAGGGCGAGGTGCTCGACTCGATCCTGGGCTACCAGGTCGAGGACCACGTCGTGCGCATCGACTACTACCGCCCGCGCGGCGACCAGAAGGAGGCCTGGGACGCCATCGACCTGATCGGCTTCCTCGGCCAGCGCATGCAGGTCAAGGTCGACTTCCAGTGCCGCGACTCGATCCTCGCGGCCCCGCTCGCCGTGGAGATCGCCCGCCTGCTCGACCTCGCGCAGCAGCGCGGCGAGGGCGGCGTGCAGCGGCACCTCGGCTGGTTCTTCAAGGCCCCCATGACCGCCGACGGCAGCACGCCCGAGCACGCCCTGCACCGGCAGGAGCAGACCCTGCTCGACTGGCTGGAGCAGGACGTCCGCGCGTGACGGTGGTGCGCCACGCCCCGCTCGACCGGCTGGCGGACCTGCAGCCGCTGCTGCGCGAGATCGGCGACGCCAAGCGCCTGCGCGTGGCGTCGCGGCCCGGTTCGCTCGCCGAGCAGGCGTTCGAGAGGGCGTGGGCCCGGCTCGCCGAGGGCGAGGACGTCGAGCCGGTCGCACTGTCCGAGACGGCTGCCGCGGTCGCCCGCGCCCGGCTCGCCGGCATCGACGCCGACGTCCTGCGGCTGGCCGGGCTGTCCGACGGCGAGGCGCTCGACGTGCTGCGCCGGGCGTTCGACGAGGTCGGCGGGGTCGTGCACGAGGCGGTGCGCGAGCGGCTGCGCGACGCGCTGCCCCTGGTGCGCCCCGGCGGCACGGCCCCGGGGATCGCCGCGGTGCTCGGCCGGCAGCCCCGCGCGGGCGCGACCTGCCCCGGCGTGCCGCGGGTGCTCGTCGAGCCGCCGGAGAGCCACGGCGACCACTGCCTCACCGTTGCGGTGTACGGGTGCCTGCTCAGCCCCGAGTTCGGCAGCGACCCGGCGACGCCGTTCCTCGTCGGCCTGGCGCACCACCTGCACAACGCGCTGCTGCCCGACGCGGGCTTCGCCGGCGAGGTGCTGCTCGGCGACCACCTGACGCGGATCATGGCGACGCTCGAGGAGCGCGAGCTGGCGGCGCTCCCGGCGCCGCTGGCCGACCGGCTCCGCACGGTGCTCCCGCTGCGGGCCGACGCCGCGGCACCGGCCTCGCAGGCCTTCCACGCGGCCGACGTGCTGGACCGGGTGCTGCAGGTGCACCACCACGCGCGCGCCGCGGCGTTCACCGCCTCGCAGGCCCTCGACGACCTCCAGCTCGTGCACGAGGGGCCGGTGCAGTCCTTCCACGCCGACGTCCTCGCGGCCTCGGGCCTGTGAGCGTGCTGGTCGTCGACGGGATCCCGTACCTGCGGTCGGGCCGCGAGCAGCTGCAGGACCGCGTGGCGGGGCTGCTCGCCGACGGGGACGTCGACGCGGCCCGCGTCGCGCTGCTCGCCGACGCCGACGACTGGTGGGGCGAGGACCCTCCGCCGCCGGAGCAGCTCGCCCGCGTGGCGGAAGCGGGCACGCTGCGCGAGGCGATGGCGCTGCTCGGCATGGGTCGGGTCGGTGACTACTTCGCGCACCGCTGGTCCGACCCGACGTACCTCGCCGGCCTCGCGCTGCTGCAGCAGCACTGGCCTGCCGACCGGCCCGTGGTCGAGGTGGCCTGCGGCACGGGGCACTTCCTGCGCGAGCTGGCGCGGCGCGGCTGCACCCGGCTGCTGGGCACCGACGTCGTGTGGGCGAAGCTCTGGCTGGCGCAGCGGTTCGTGTGCCCCGAGGCGACCTACGTCTGCGCCGACGTCGCCGACCTGGACCGCCCTGACCTGGACCGCCCTGACCTGGACCCTGGCGACGTCCGTCTCGGGCCCGGACCGGCGTTCGTGCTCTGCCACGACGCGCTGTACTTCCTGCCGGACAAGCCGGCGGCCGTGGCGGCGATGCGGCGCCTGGCGGGCGACGGCGGCACCGTCGTGGTCGGGCACGCGCACGTCGCCGACCGGCTGTCGTCGGGCGTGCCGGAGACGGCACGGGCCTACGCCGACCTGCTCGGCACCGACCTGCTGTACGACGACGACGAGCTCACCCGCGCGCTCCTGGACGGCCGCGCGCCCGTGCCCGCTGCGCCGGCCCGGCTGGAGGGCAGCGAGGCGGTGGCCCTGGTCGCCGGCGACCCGCTCGCCCCGGCGCCGGTCGACCTCGGCGAGCCGCTGCCGCCGCTGGTGCCGAACCCCCTGTACGTCGCGGGGGAGCTGTCCTGGCCGAGCGACCGCTACGCGCAGGAGTACGGCCCGCGCTCGACGTACCTGCCGGGGCACCTGCCCGAGCCGCTGCCCGCGGACGCCGCGCGCCGGCGCCTGCTCGTCGACCTCCCCGACCGCTGGTGAGCGGGCCGGTGCCGACCCCGCGCAGCGTCGGGTGGGGGGTCGCCGGGTGCGGCTGGGTCGCCCGCGACCACGCCCTGCCGGCCCTGCGGCGGCTGGACGGTGCCGACGTCGTCGCGCTGCACGACGTGTCACCGGCCGCGATGGGACGCATGGGCGTCGACGTCGCGCAGGCCGTCGACCTCGAGGCGTTCCTGGCCACGCCGGGGCTGGACGCCGTCTACGTCGCCACGCCGAACGCGCTGCACCGCCCGCTCGTCGAGGCGGCCGCGGCGGCCGGCAAGGCCGTGCTGTGCGAGAAGCCGCTGGCCGCCGACGTCGCGGACGCCGAGGCGGTGGTGCTGGCGTGCCGCGACGCGGGCGTCCTGCTCGGCACGGCGTACGACCAGCGCTGGCACCCGGCGCACCTGCGCCTGCGGGAGCTGCTGCCCGAGCTCGGCACGGTCACGGCCGTCCGGATCGTCTACTGCTGCTGGCTGCCCGGGGACTGGTCGCCGGACGGCGCCGAGCACGACAACTGGCGGGTCGACCCGGTGCGGGCCGGCGGCGGGTCGGCGATCGACCTGGCGCCGCACGGGCTCGACCTGGTGGGGGTGCTGCTCGGTGAGGACGTCGAGCAGCTGCACGCGCTGCTGCAGCGGCGGGTGCACGACTACGCCGTCGACGACGGGGCGCTGCTGCACGGGCGGACGCCGAGCGGGGTGCTCGTCGACCTGCACGTCGCCTACAACGTCCCCGACGCCCTGCCCCGGCGACGGCTGGAGGTCGTCGGCACGCGCGGCACGGCGGTCGCCGTCGACACGATGGGCCAGACCGCGGGCGGTGCGCTGACCCTGCTCGCGCCCGAGCCGGTGGACGTGCCGTTCGGCGTGCAGTCCCCGTTCGCGGCGCAGTTCGCCGCCTTCACGGCGGCGGTCGCGGGGCAGTCCCCGTGGCCCTACGACAGCGGGCGCGACCTGCGCCTGCACCGCCTGCTGCTGCAGGCCCTGCGCGAGGGGGCCCTGCGCGACGGGGCCCTGCCGGCCGCGCGCACCGGCTCGAGCGAGGCACTGGTCTCTGGAGGTCCTGGGATGACGAGCGCATGACCAACCCCTACCGCGGGCTGCTGCCCGACCTGCCGGCGTACGCCTGCACGAACTGCGGGCACTGGCAGCGCTGGCCGGCGCCCGGCCCGCTCACCTGCCCGGTCTGCGCGGACGTGCGCAACGCCCTGCCGCAGGACGGGTTCTGCTTCGTGACCGACGAGGAGGTCGACGCGCTCGTCACCTGCTCGTGGGGGCCGAGCCCGGTCGAGGGCGTGACCGAGTTCGGCTGCAGCCCGCGCTTCGGCCTGGACAGCAAGGGCTGGGTGATCGAGAGCGACCTCGGGCTGGTCGGCTTCGAGTGCGCGCCCTGGTACTCCGAGGACGCGCTCGCGGAGCTGCGGCGGCGTGGTGGCCTCGCGGTGCTGGCCGCCAGCCACGTCCACGGCTACGGGGCGCTGTGGAAGCTCCAGCAGGAGCTCGAGCCGCGCACCGTCTGCGTCGGGGTCAAGGACCTGCTGTGGACCAAGGCGTTCCGGGTGACCTGGCCCGCCGACGACGTGCTGGAGCTCGCCCCCGACCTCGTCCTGCACCGCACGGGCGGGCACTTCGACGGGCACTCGGTGCTGCACGACCGCCGCCGGGGCGTGCTGTTCTGCGGCGACTCGCTGAAGGTCGACCTCGACGACGACGGCGCGCCGGTGGCGCTGTCGGCGCACAAGGCCTTCCACGCCCAGATCCCGCTGTCGCACGGGGAGCTGCGGGAGTACCTCGCCGTCGTCGGCGCGCTGGAGTTCGGCGCGGTGGCGACGCCGTTCGAGTGCGTCCCGGGCATCACGACCGACCACGTCGTCCACCTCGTGCAGCGGCTGCTGGCCGGGCCGCCCGACGCTGCGCCCGTCCCGCTGGAGGACCTGTGAGCGGCGCCCCGTCCACGACCACCGTGACCGGCCCGCGCGGGGCGTCGCCGGTGGAGCGCTACCGGGCGTCGTTCCCGCCGCGGCTGCAGGAGTTCGCCGTGCGCGGGCTCGACCCGCTCGACGTGCCGCTGCACAGCGCCTCGGTGTCCGTGGGCCCGGACTGCCCGGCCGGCAGCGGGCTCGGCTACGGCGCGACGCCGCAGGAGGCCCGGACCGGCGCGCTCGGCGAGATGGCCGAGATGGCGCTGTCCACGCGCTCGCTGGCGGGGCGCGAGCGGGTCGAGGCGTCCTACGCCGACCTCGTCCGGGCGGGTCGTCCGGCCCAGGACCCCCGCACGCTGTGCCTCGAGGCCGGCAGCGCCTACGACGACGACCGCGTCCTGCACTGGCTGGCGATGACGCGGCTGCGCGACGGCGAGCAGGTGCTCGTCCCGGCCGAGCTGGTGGCGTCGACGCCGAACGACCTGCCCGGCCCCGCGCCGCGCGACGGGTGGCTCACCACGGTCATCACCAACGGGCAGGGTGCCGCCTTCGACGTCGAGCGGGCGACCGCGCACGCCCTGCTGGAGGTGCTGCAGCGCGACGGCAACGCGGTGTCGTTCCGGGCGATGGACACCGGCGTCGTCGTCGACACCGCCGGCCTGACCGATCCGGACTCGCTGGCCCTGCTGGCCCGGCTCGACGCCGCGGGCATCGAGGTCGTCGTCAAGCTCGCCTCGACCGAGCTCGGCGTCGTCGACGTCTACGCCGTCGGCTGCACGGCCGACGCGAGCGAGCCCGCGCCGGTCATGGCGACGGCCTGCGGCGAGGCGGCCCACCCGGACCGCGAGGTCGCCGTCCGCAAGGCGCTGCACGAGTTCGCCGCCGCCCGCAGCCGCAAGGCGTTCATGCACGGCCCGCTCGGGCCGGTCCGCGCGGCGACCCCGGCCGGCTACCTCGACGCGTGGCTGGCGGGGCACCCGCCGGAGCGGCTCGTCGAGGAGGACCGCGCGCTCCAGGCGATGCTCGACTGGACCCGCCGGGGCACGCCCGCGCTCGTCGAGCTGCTGCAGGGCTCGGTGCTGTCCCGCCGCTCCACCGTGCGCTTCGGCGACCTCCCCACCGCCTCGCCCGACGACCTGCACGCGCACGTCGTCGGCCGGCTCGCGCAGGAGGGCCTGGACGTGCTCGTGGACGTGCAGCCCGCCGCGACCGGGGACGCCGTGGCGGTCAAGGCGCTGGTGCCCGGCCTGGAGGTCGAGACCATGAGCTACCACCGGATCGGCGAGCGCGGCGTGCGGCGCCTGCGCGAGCGCGACGACCCGCTGGTGGCGGTCGGCGCGCGGCCGGACGGCCCGGGCTGGGCGCAGGTGCACCT
>CAXTFU010000071.1:0-16808 GCA_964243385.1 uncultured bacterium
GCGGAACGCCTCGACGAGCTGGTGCGGCAGCATGCGGACGAAGCCGACGGTGTCGCTGAGCGTGAACTCGCGGCCGGACGGCGTCTGGGCCTTGCGCACCGTCGGGTCGAGCGTCGCGAACAGCGCGTTCTCGACCAGCACGCCGGCGCCGGTGAGGCGGTTGAGCAGCGAGCTCTTGCCGGCGTTCGTGTACCCGGCGATGGCCACCGACGGCACGGCGTTGCGCGAGCGCTCCTGGCGCTTGGTGTCCCGCGCCGTCTTCATCAGCTTGATCTCGCCCGCGAGCTTCGACTTGCGGTTGCGGATGCGCCGACGGTCAGTCTCGATCTTGGTCTCACCGGGACCACGCGTGCCGACACCGCCGGAGCCGGAGCCACCGGCGCCACCGCCCTGCCGGGACAGCGACTCACCCCAGCCGCGCAGGCGCGGCAGCATGTAGGTCATCTGCGCCAGTTCGACCTGCGCCTTGCCCTCCCGCGAGGTCGCGTGCTGGGCGAAGATGTCGAGGATGAGCCAGGTCCGGTCGATGACCTTGACCTTGACGACCTCCTCCAGGCTGCGCAGCTGGCCGGGCGACAGCTCGCCGTCGCAGATCACCGTGTCGGCGCCGGACGACAGCACCGCGTCGCGCAGCTCCTTGGCCTTGCCGGAGCCGACGTAGGTCTTCGGGTCGGGCTTGGCGCGCCGCTGCACGAGCCCCTCGAGGACCTCACAGCCAGCGGTCTCGGCAAGCGCCTGCAGCTCCTGCAGCGACACCTCGGCCTCGTCGCCGGGCTCGTACACGCCCATGAGGACGACGCGCTCGAGGCGCAGCTGGCGGTACTCGACCTCGGTGACGTCCTCGAGATCGGTGCGGATCCCGGCGACGCGTCGGAGCGACTGGCGCTCCTCGAGGTCGAAGCCCTCGCCCTCGATCTCGTGGAAGGGCAGCAGCGCGTCGTCGAGCAGCACGCTGGCGTCGGACGTCGGGGCGGACACGGCGGAGGTCTCAGCAGTCATCGACTGGTCAACGCTCAGGCTGGGCTTCGTCATCCCGGTCAGCGTCGCACGACCCGGCCCCGGAGGCGACGGAGTTCCACAGTGCGGGCTGCTCCGGCAGGAGCGCGAACGGGTCGACCGGACCCCGTCCGGGCCGCGCGCCACGACGGACCACCGGCCGCGCACCCTCCCCCGGCGGCAGGTGCCCTCGCCGCGGGGGCGCAGCTCGGCCTGCGCCGCCTCGACGATTGTCGGGGCCGTCGAGGGCGACTTCCCGGTCGACCAGGACGACGTCGGCGAAGGAACTCGGGTGGCTCCGAGGGCGGGTTCGGGTCCTCGCGCGGTCGCGCGCAGGGCGGGACGGTCCACGACCGGTCGATCCGATCGTGGCCTTGAGGTCGGGCGCAGCGGCGGACGCACTGCGGTCGACCTGGACGTACGGGCTCACCGAGCCGTCGGCGGACAGGTCTGGCCCAGGACCTCGAAGCGCCTGCGGCGACCGCGCCGGTGCCGACGCCCCGACGACCGCGAGGACCCGAGGCGTCGCTCCCAGCAACATCCGGCCAAGATGGGCCCGTGCGACGAGACGAGCGCCTGGGGATCACGATCGGGACGACCTTCGGGCTGGTGTACGTCCTCGTCAACGCCGGCCAGCTGCCGTCGACGGTGGCGCTCGTCCTGCGCGTGGTCGCCGGACTGTCGTTCGTCGGGACGCAGGTCGCGCTGCAGCGGGCGGTCCGCGCGCCGGTCCCCGAGCGGGAGGGTCCGCGGCGTCGCTTCGGCCGCGGCTTCGGGCTGGTCGTCCTGGCCGAGGCCGTGGCGCTGTTCGGCGGCGTGCAGGTGCTCGTCCGGGTCCTCGACGCCCCGGAGGCGGGGGTCGCCTGGGTGACCGTGGTCGTCGGGGTGCACTTCGTCGGCCTCGCCGTGCTGTGGCGCGAGCCGTCGCTCCACGTGCTCGGCGGCGCACTGACGCTCGCCGGGGTCGCCGGGCTGGTGCTCGCGGTGGGTGACGCCGGTGAGGCGGCGGTCGCGGCAGTCGGCGGCGTCGTGCCCGGCTTCGTGCTGCTCGGCGGCGGGGCGTGGGCGGCGACGCAGCCGCTCCGCCCGGAGGTCGGCTCCAGCGCCTGAGCGGCCGTCTCCCCACTGGCCGCACATCGACGTCGCGGCTCGCCGGCGGACGACCGACGCACGAGCGGGGCGCGCGCACCGGACGAACGGCCTGCGGACCCGGCGGCCGAGGTCGAGCCGGCTCTGCCTGTCGCCAGGACCGCCCTGCGGGAGCCGCCACCGCGGAACGCCCGACCGAGCGCAGCAGCCGCCGCTGACGACGAGCCCGGCGCTCCTCGGCCGTGAGCGCGCCCGCAGTCCGGCGCGCGGCGCTCAGCCGGGCGCGACGACCAGCGGCCTCGACGAGCCTGCAACGCTCCTCGCGCGTGAGCGCGCACCGCAGTCCGGCCGCGCGATGCGCAGCCCAGCGCGGCTGCCAGCAGATCGACGAGCCCAGCGCTCCTCGGCCGTGAGCGCGCACCGCAGTCCGGCGCGCGGTGCCCACCCGGGCGCGACTGCCAGCGGCGTCGACGAGCCCGGCGCTCCTCGGCCGTGAGCGCGCAACGCAGTCCGGCGGCGCGATGCTCAGCCGAGCGCGGCTGCCAGCAGGTCGACGAGCTCGCCGCGCTCCTCGGCAGGGAGGGCGTCGAACGGCAGCCCCGCAGACGCGGCGGTGAGGTCCTCGGCGGCGTCCCAACGGGCGCGGTGCTCGTCGGGGTCGGGGTACGGCTCGGGCCACTCGAACAAGCGCGCGTTCGCCTCGCCGTAGCGACCGGCCACGATCGCCGCCAGCGGGTGCAGTCCGACCGCGGCGACGGCGGCGGCGTGCACCGACCCGCGGTGCTCGCGCAGGCAGTTGAGCAGGTGGCCGAGCCGGCCCGGCACGTCGTCCGGGCGTGGCAGCGCGCGCCAGCCGACGAACAGCGGCAGCCCGGCGTACGGGGCGGCGTCGACGACCCGCTCGAGGAGCTCGACCGCGCGGGCGGACTGCGGGCTGTCGGCGAACCGCCCGCGGGCGTGGTCGGCGCACAGCCCGGCGAAGAAGCGGGCCGCGACGAGCGGCTCGACGAGGGCGCGACCCTCGGTCCAGGCGGCGCGGACGACCGCCGGCGGGAAGAACGCCTCGGCGGCCACCACCACCTCGACCGGCACGTCGCCCAGCACACCGGCACGTCCGAGGTGGTACAGCGGACGTCCGCGCAGGCCCAGCTCGGCCTTGCCGCGGGCGCGTCCGGCGGGGTCGGCCATCCAGGCGAAGCCGAAGTCGCTGACCCCCTTCGCGACGGCCGCGGCGGCCTGCGCCGGGGTGAGCGGTCCGGTGGTCACGCGCTCGCCGGCCGGACGGCGGCGGGTGCCGCATCCCGCCGGCCCACCTGACCGCCGCTCACGCTCCCGCCAGCCACTCGGCGTCGAGGACGCCTTCGGCGAGCAGCACCGCGGGACCGGTGAGGACGACGTGCCCGTCCTCGCGCCAGGTCGCAGTCAGGTCGCCGCCGGGCACGCGCACGGCGTACGCGGTCCCGCGCGGCGTGCCCGTCCGCAGCGAGGTCGCGACGACGGCCGCGCACGCACCCGTGCCGCAGGACCGTGTCTCGCCGACGCCGCGCTCGTGCACGCGCATCGCGATCGCGGCCGGTCCGAGGTCCTCGACGTACTCGACGTTGAGGTCGTGGCGCGAGGTCTTCAGCTCGCCGAGCCCCACGACGGACGGCACCGGCAGCACCGCGTGCGGGTTGCCCATGTCGACCGAGGTCGCCGCCGTCCCGTCGACGTCGACGGGCTCGCCGACGACCGCCGGGCCCATGTCGACGCTGACGAGGCCGTCGCCGGCCGGGACGTCGACCTCCTTGATGCCACCGCGCGTCGCGAGGCGCAGGTGCCCGGGCTCGACGAGCCCCGCACGGACGAGGTAGCGGGCGTACACGCGCACGCCGTTGCCGCACATCTCGGCGATCGAGCCGTCGGCGTTGCGGTAGTCCATGAACCAGGGCGCCTCGTCGGCCCAGCGCTCGCCGTCCGGCTCGAGGGCGCTCGGCACGACGCGCAGCACGCCGTCGCCGCCGATCCCGGCCCGGCGGTCGCACAGGCGCTGCACGAGCGCGGGTGTCAGCGCCAGGCGCCCCTCGGGGTCGGGCAGCACGACGAAGTCGTTCTCGGTCCCGTGCCCCTTGAGGAACGGCTGTCCGGCGGTCACGACGAGGAGCGTACGGCGGCCCCCGCAGCACGGGCGTCACCCGCGGCCGGACCCTCTCCGACGGACGCGCGGCCTGCGGCCCGAGCGGCAGATCAGGTCAGCCGGTGGCGCTGGTCGCCGAGGGCGCTGGTGCGTCCTCATGGCCCGCCCGTCCCGGCGTGACGAGCGCCCGCAGCAGGACCGTCCCCCTGCAGCGCCACCGCCGGCCTCACCGCAGCGCCAGCGCCTGCGCCAGCAGGTCGCCGGAGCCGTCCAGCCAGTGCACCCGGGGATCGCGGCGGAACCACGCGCGCTGCCGCCGCGCGAACCGGCGGGTGGCGACGACGGTGAGCTCGCGGGCGTGCGCCTCGTCCCACCGGCCGTCCAGCGCCCCGAGCACCTGGGCGTAGCCGAGCGCGCGGCTGGCCGTCACGCCGTCACGCAGTCCCTCGCCCTCGAGCCGGCGCACCTCGTCGACGAGGCCCTGCTCCCACATCCGGTCGACGCGCACGGCGATGCGGTCGGCCAGGTCGGGCCGGTCGACGCCGACCCAGGTCGTCGCGTAGTGCGCGTCGTAGGACGTCATCGCCCCCGGCATCGACCCGTGCAGGAGCACCACCTCGAGCGCCCGCACGACGCGCCGGCCGTTGGCGGGCTCCATCCGGGCGGCCGCAGCAGGGTCGAGCGCGGCGAGCCGGGCGTGCAGGGCGAGCGGGCCGTCCGCCTCGAGCTCGGCCTCGAGCGAGGCCCGCAGCACGGGGTCGGTGCCCGGGAAGCGCAGGTCGTCCAGGGCTGCCCGCAGGTACAGCCCCGACCCGCCGACGACCACCGGCACGACCCCGCGGGCCAGCAGGTCGTCCACGACCGCGCGGCACAGCTCCTGGTAGGCGGCGGCGGTCGCGGTGACCGTCACCGGCCAGACGTCGAGCAGGTGGTGCGGCACGCCGCCGCGCTCCTCGGGCGGGAGCTTGGCGGTCCCGACGTCCATGCCGCGGTAGAGCTGCATCGAGTCGGCGTTGACGACCTCGCCGCCGACCGCCCGGGCGAGGGCGATGCCGAGGTCGGACTTGCCGGCGGCCGTCGGGCCGACGACCGCGAGGACCGGGTTCAGACCGCCGCCTGGCCGAGCCCGGACTCGACCTGCGTGGCGTCGACCGTCGCCCGGCCGGCCCGTCGCTGCCGGGCCTCGAGCCAGCTCGCCAGCAGCGACAGCAGCCCGTTGATGACGATGTAGATGAGCGCCACGACGACGTACAGCTGCAGCGGGTTGTTGAGGACCTGGGTGAGCTGGCCACCGGTGCGCAGCAGCTCGGGGAAGCCGATGATGAAGCCGAGCGAGGTGTCCTTGAGCAGCACGACCAGCTGGCTGACCAACGCGGGGAGCATCACCCGCACGGCCTGCGGCAGCAGGACGAGGCGCAGCGTCTGCCCGCGGTCCAGGCCCATGGCCATCGCGGCCTCGCTCTGGCCCTTCGGCACCGACAGCACGCCCGCGCGGATGATCTCGGCGATGACCGCGCCGTTGTAGAGCATCAGCCCGAGCACGAGCGCCTGCAGCGCCGACAGCTCGATGCCGAACGCCAGCGGGAAGGCCAGGAAGATCGCCAGGATGAGCAGCAGCAGCGGCACGCCGCGGAAGAACTCGATGACGGCGACCGACGGCACGCGCACCCAGATCCGGTGCGACAGGCGTCCGAAGGCGAGCAGCACGCCGAGCACGAGCGCCAGCACCAGCGCGTAGACCGCCGCCTTGAGCGTGTTGAGCAGCCCCTCGAGCAGGCGCTCGTACAGCAGCGGCTCGGTCCAGAACGGCTCGTACAGCGCCTGCTCGAGCTGGTCGTTGTCAGCCAGCCGCCGTACCGCGACGACCAGCAGCAGGAGCAGCAGCACTCCGCCGACGGCGCTGGCGAGCAGGACCCGCCGCCGGGCCCGCGGGCCCTGCACGTCGTACAGCACGGGGACGCTCACCGGGCCACCGCCACGGCCCGCTCGAGCACCCGGAACAGCGCGCTGAGGATCAGTGCGAGCGCGAGGTAGCCGAACGCCGCTGCCGCGATGATCGGCAGGACGGCGCTGCCGAACGCGTTGATGAGCTGGTTCATCGACTGGATGCCCTCGAAGACGAAGAACGCCGACGCGATGGACGTGTTCTTCAGCAGCGCGATGAAGACGTTGGCCAGCGGCGGGACGATGTTGGCGAACGCCTGCGGCAGGACGACCAGGCGCAGCGTCTGCCCGAACGTCATGCCGACCGAGCGCGAGGCCTCGGCCTGCCCAGGCGCCACCGAGCCGATGCCCGAGCGGACGACCTCGGCGACGAACGCCGCCGTGTAGAGGCTGAGCGCCAGCACGGCGAACCGGAAGCTCGACACCGCGAGGTCGACCTCGGGCAGGCCGAAGACGACCAGGAAGAACACCACGGTGAGCGGGGTGTTGCGCACGAGCTGCACGTACGCCGTCCCCGCCCACCGCAGTGGTGGGACCGGTGAGACCCGCATCGCGGCGATGATCGTGCCGAGCAGCAGCGCCCCGAGGGCGGACAGCAGCGTCAGGCTGATCGTCGTGCGGAAGCCGCGCGCGAAGACGTCGAGGTTGTCGAGGACGACGTCCACGAGGCAGGTCTGTCCCTTCGGCTCGGTGCGGGCTCAAGCAGCGTGGCTAGGCGTCGCAGCCGAGCGGCTCGGGCAGCGCCGGGACGTCATCGATGATCTTGCCGGCGGTGGCCTCGAACGCCTCGCCGTAGGAGCCGTCCTCCTCGGCCTCCTGCAGCGAGGTGTTGATGAAGTCGCAGAAGTCCTCCTGGCCCTCGGGGATGCCGATGCCGTAGGGCTCCTCGGTGAACGGCTTGCCGACCAGCTCGAAGGCGTCGGGGTCGGCGTCGACGTAGCCGGACAGGATGACGTTGTCGGTCGTCACGGCGTCGATCTGGCCGTTGGCGAGCGAGTCGCGGCACTTGGTGTAGACGTCGGTCAGCTCGAGGTCGGTGCCGGCCACCAGGCCGTACTCCTCCTGGACGGTGGCGGCCGGCGTGGAGCCGGTGACCGAGCAGGTCTTCTTGCCCTTGAGGTCCTCGGGGCCCTCGATGCCCTCCGGGTTGCCCTTGGCGACCAGGATGTCCTGGCCGGCCTCGAAGTACGGGCCGGCGAAGTCGATGACCATGTCGCGCTCGTCGTTGATCGTGTAGGTGGCGACGACCATGTCGACGCGCTTCTGCTGCAGGAACGGCTCGCGGTTGGCCGACACGGCCTCGACGAACTCGATGTCGTCCTCGGCGATGCCGAGCTTGCCGGCGATGAGCTTGGCGATCTCGACGTCGAAGCCCTCGGGCTCGCCGGACAGGCCCTTGAGGCCGAACAGCGGCTGGTCGAACTTCGTGCCGACGGTGAGCGTGCCCTTCTCCTTGAGCGCCGCCATCGTGCTGTCGGGGGCGAAGCTCGCGGTGGCCTCGGACGGCGCCGCGGTGTCGTCGCCGCCGCCCTCGTCGTCGCTGCCGCAGGCGGTCAGGGTGAGCGAGAGCGCCGCCGCGAGGGCGAGCCAGGTGCGCAGGGTTCGCATGGGGGTTCCTTGAGGTCGCGACGCGGCGCAGCCGGTCGTGGGGGCGGTCAGTGCGAGAGGATCTTGGACAGGAAGTCCTGCGCGCGGGCGGACTCCGGCGCGGAGAAGAACTGCTCGGGCGTGGCCTGCTCGACGATGCGCCCGGCGTCCATGAACACCACTCGGTCGGCGGCGCGGCGGGCGAAGCCCATCTCGTGGGTGACGACGACCATGGTCATGCCGTCGCGCGCGAGGGTCGTCATGACGTCGAGCACCTCGTTGATCATCTCCGGGTCGAGCGCGGAGGTGGGCTCGTCGAACAGCATGACCGTCGGGTCCATCGCGAGGGCCCGGGCGATCGCGACGCGCTGCTGCTGGCCGCCGGACAGCTGCGCCGGGTACTTGCCGGCCTGGCTGGCGATGCCGACGCGCTCGAGCAGCTCGCGCCCGCGACGGTCGGCCTCGGCCTTGCCGACGCCCTTCACCTTGACCGGTCCGAGGGTGACGTTCTCCAGGACCGTCTTGTGCGCGAACAGGTTGAAGGACTGGAACACCATGCCGACGCGGGCCCGCAGCTGCGCGAGCTCCTTGCCCTCGGCCGGCAGGGGCTGGCCGTCGACGTGGATGGTCCCGCTGTCGATCGTCTCGAGCCGGTTGATCGTGCGGCAGAGCGTCGACTTGCCCGAGCCGGACGGGCCGATGACGACGACGACCTCACCGCGCGCCACGGTGAGGTCGACGTCCTGGAGCACGTGCAGGGCACCGAAGTGCTTGTTGACGCCCGACAGCACGACGAGAGGAGCGCCCGGAGCGGTCACCTGCTGATCACAGCGCGGACCCTAGCCCCGGAGGCGACCTCCAGCAGTGGACGACCGCATCGGCGACCACTGATCGTGACCCGACCGTTGCGTGCGGCACGCGACCGTCATCGGGCCGCAACACCGCCGTCCCGCCGGCCAGCAGGTGGGCGTCCGCTCAGCGGTCGGGACCGCCGGTCAGGCCGCCCGGCTCGGTGCGCGGCCCGCGAGGGTCGACGTCCTCGGTGACACGGCGGAGCCCGCCGGGCTCGACGCGCGTGCGGCCGGACGAGCCGGTGCGGCCGTCGGTGCTGCCGTCGGTGCTGCCGTCGGTGCTGCCGTCGGTGCGGTCCTCTCCGAAGTCGGGGACGTCGTCCCGGACGTCGGTGCGCTCGTCATACCGCCGCTCGTGGTCCCTGTCGTCCACCCGGCCGTCGTCCCGGCCGTCGGTTCGCACGCGCCGGTCGTCGTCCCAGGCCGTGCGGTCGTCGAGCCCACCGGTGCGGTGACGGTCCTCGTGGTCGGCGCCCGTGTCGAGGCGCTCGTGGTGCACCCGCACGACCTCGACCCGCTCGCGGCCGGTGTCCTGCGCCACCCGGTCGTCGACGGGCGCGCCGACGTCTCCGCGCGGGCGCTCGTCCGCCACGAGCGCGGGCCGGGTCGCGTCGTCGTGGCGGCCGTCGTCCTGACCGTCGTGCAGGAGCTCTGTGAACAGGGCCCGGTAGTGGACCATCGCCTGCCGCAGCTGCTCGGTCGAGGCCTGGTCGCGGTCGTTGAGCAGCGAGATGTCGTGTGCGGCGCGGTACTCCTGCACGACCTCGGCGTGGTCGACCGAGACGTCGCGCGCCTGCTGGTCGAAGTCGCCGACGGGGTAGCCGCGCCGCTCCATCACCTCGGCGACGAGGCGGTCGACCTTCTTCACCGCGACGCCGGGCTGGTCGACGAACTCGGCCTGCGCGGACTGCCAGCGGCCGGCGAAGGCGGTGCGGTCAGCGTCGGGCAGGGGCCGGATGTCCAGCGCCGACCGGCGGGCGGCGCGCTCCGCCAGCTCGCGCTCGGCCTGGCGCCGGTGGCCGTCGTTGCCGGCGACGGTGCGGTCGTACTCGGGGCCGAAGGTGCTGCGCAGGCGCTCCCGCTCCTTGGCCCGCTTGGCCCGTGCGGCGAGGAAGGCGGCCAGCGCGATCAGCAGCAGGACGACGACGATCAGTACGACGATCTGGGTGGCGGTCACGGGCGCTCCTCCGGTCGCGGCCGGACGGCCGTCCCGCGACACCTACCCGGAGGACACCTGCGTCTCACCACCCGGTCAGGTGACGGGGGTCCGCGGAGCGCGGCCGGGCGGCTCAGCCGACGGTCGCCGGGACGCCGCAGCCGCTCGACACGGGCTGCGGCGGCGGCGGCGGCGCGCCGATCGACGGCATCCCGAGGCTCACGCCGGGGGTCGACACGCCGGGAGTCGACACGCCGGGGGTCGACGGCGTTCGCCCGGCCGCCCAGGCGTCGCCCGCCGAGGTGCGCCGGTGGTCCAGCAGCGCGCCGTCTGCGACGAGGTAGTGCGGCGCCGCACGGGTCACGACCGTGTGCACGACGTCGCCCGGCCGCACACCGGCAGCCGGTGCGAGGTGGACGAGGCGGTTGTCGCGGGCGCGCCCGGTGAGCCGGCCGGGGGCGTCCTTGCGGCCCTCTCCCGCGCTGACGAGCACCTCGACCGTGCGCCCGACCTGCTCCTGCATGCCCTCGTGCGACATGCGCTCCTGCAGCACGACGAGCCGGTCGTAGCGCTCCGTGACGACCTCGCGCGGCAGCGTCGGGAGCTCGGCGGCCGGCGTCCCCGGCCGCCGGGAGTACTGGAAGGTGAACGCGCCGGCGAAGCGGGACGCCTCGACGACGCGCAGGGTGTCCTCGAAGTCGGCGTCGGTCTCGCCCGGGAACCCCACGATGATGTCGGTGGTGATCGCGGCGTCGGGCAGCGCGGCGCGCACGCGGTCGAGGATGCCGAGGAAGCGCTCGCTGCGGTACGAGCGCCGCATGGCCTTCAGGACGGCGTCGGAGCCGGACTGCAGCGGCATGTGCAGGCTCGGGCACACCGCGGGCGTCTCGGCCAT
The DNA here is from genome assembly GCA_964243385.1 of uncultured bacterium. Lineage (GTDB taxonomy): Bacteria > Actinomycetota > Actinomycetes > Mycobacteriales > SCTD01 > SCTD01. The sequence goes on from CAXTFU010000071.1 coordinate 10,635, forward strand.
GGCGGCGATGACGTCGTCGGTGAAGTCGCGCGGGTGCGGGCTGGTGAAGCGGACCCGCTCGATGCCGGGCACGGCGCCGACATCGCGCAGCAGCTGGGCGAAGGCGTCGCGGCGGCCGAACGAGCGCCCGTAGCTGTTGACGTTCTGCCCGAGCAGGGTCACCTCGAGCACGCCCTGGGCGGCGAGCACCTCGACCTCGCGCAGGACGTCCTCGGGGCGCCGGTCCTCCTCGCGGCCGCGCAGGCTCGGGACGATGCAGAAGGTGCACGTGTTGTCGCAGCCGACCGAGATGCTCACCCACGCGCTGTAGGGCGACTCGCGGCGGGCCGGCAGCGTCGAGGGGAAGACCTCGAGCGACTCGCGCAGCTCGACCTGCGCCGCCTGCTCGACGCGGGCCCGCTCGAGCAGCACCGGCAGCGACCCCACGTTGTGGGTGCCGAACACCACGTCGACCCACGGCGCCTTGCTGGTGATGAGGCCCTGGTCCTTCTGCGCCAGGCAGCCGCCGACGGCGATCTGCATCCCGGGCGTGCGGTCCTTGACGGGCTTGAGGTGCCCGAGGTTGCCGTAGAGCCGGTTGTCGGCGTTCTCGCGGACCGCGCAGGTGTTGAAGACGACGACGTCCGGCGTCGCGTCGGCTCCCGCCGGCACGTAGCCCGCGGCGTCCAGCAGCCCCGAGATGCGCTCCGAGTCGTGGACGTTCATCTGGCAGCCGTAGGTGCGCACCTCGTAGCTGCGCGGGGCGGTCTCGGTCACCCTCCCAGCGTAGGCGCGGGGCTCCGGGGTAGGCTCGGCGCTGAGGGGAGTACTTCCCAAGGTCGACCCGGTCAGTACGGCTGTCCCACGACGGCTTCGGGCGGCCACCTGCGCACGCAGGTGAAGGAGACCTCGGACCGCACCACGTCCGAGGAGACCTGTGTCCGTCGCACCACCTGCCCTCGCCCAAGAGCTGTCCACCGTCGCGACGCCCGGCCTGTGGGCCGTGACGATCGGCGCCGTCATCGCGCTGCTGGTCCTCGACTTCCTCGTCACCCGCAAGCCGCACGAGGTCTCCATGCGCGAGGCGGCCGGCTGGTCGGCCTTCTACATCGCCCTGCCGCTCGCCTTCGGCGCGTACATCTGGTCGCGCTTCGGCTCGACCCAGGGCGTCGAGTACCTCACCGGCTACCTCGTCGAGAAGTCGCTGTCGGTCGACAACCTGTTCGTCTTCATGCTGCTGCTCACGGCCTTCGCCGTCCCGGCGGCCCTGCAGCAGCGGGTGCTGCTGTACGGCATCGTCGGCGCGCTCGTGCTGCGCGGCATCTTCATCGCCCTCGGCGCGGCGGCGCTCGACCGGCTGTCGTTCGCGTTCCTGCTGTTCGGCGTGATCCTGCTGGCCACGGCGGTCAAGATCCTGCGCGACCAGCGCAAGGGCACCGGGCACGCGGTGGACGTCGACACGATGCGCTCGGTCCGCCTGCTGCGCCGCATCATGCCGGTGACGGCCGACTACCGCGGGCCGCGGCTGTTCGTCCGCGAGCACGGCGTGCGCGCTGCCACGCCGTTCGCCCTCGTCGTCATGGCCGTGTTCGCCACCGACATCGTCTTCGCGGTCGACTCGGTGCCGGCGGTCTACGGCATCACCGGCGACCCGTTCCTGGTGTTCGCGACGAACGCGTTCGCGCTGCTCGGCCTGCGGGCGCTGTACTTCGTCCTGCAGGGCGCGCTGTCCAAGCTCGTGCACCTCGGCTACGGCCTCGCGGCGATCCTCGCCTTCATCGGCGTGAAGCTCGTCATGCACTGGGCGCACGGCATCTGGACCAGCGTCCCGGAGATCCCGACGCTCGCCTCGCTCGGCGTCATCATCACGATCCTCGGTCTGGTCACGGCCACCAGCCTGCACGCCACCCGCGGCCGGGACGACGCCGACCGCGAGCTCGCGGCTCCCGTCCACTAGGGCTCGTCCGGGCAGGCCGACCAGACGCCCCGGCCGGCCTGCTCGGCCTCCCGCTCGGCCGCCCGGTACGCCTCGGCGTGCCGGGCGTTCGGGCGCACGACCAGCACCGTCGCGAGCCCGGCCCGGACGAGCTCCTGGCCGACGTCGCGGCCGGCAGCGTCCCAGACGTGCAGCAGCACCCGCCCGAAGCGGTCGAGGAGCGCGCGGTCGCCGGCCACGCGGACCGTCGCGCCGGCCGGGACGATCGCGGCGAGCCATGCGCTCGCCTCGGCCCCGAGGCACTCGGTGCGCCCGACGGTCTCCGGCGCGTCGACCAGCAGCAGGCGCACCCGCGTCGGCGCTCGCGGCAGCGGGCCGGTCCCCCGTCCGCGCAGGACCAGCGTGTCGCCGTCGACGGCGCGAACCGCCTCCGCCACCTGAGCCCCGACCGGCACGGGGACCGGCGCGGCGCCCGGCACGACCGGCTCCCGCGCGTGCCAGGGCGCCGCAGCGCAGCCGGTGAGCAGCACCAGCAGCAGGAGCAGGACGACGCGCACCTCAGCACCGTCTCAGCCCGGTCCGACAGTCTGCCCGTCTGCGGTGGTCCGTCCCGATTGGGGCTGGTCTGTTCGGCTACCACGTGTCACGCTCCTGTCACCCCACGACAGGAGCCCTCCGTGCGCCGTTCCGCCGTCCTGCTCAGCCTCGCCGTCGTCAGCACCTCCGGTCTCGTGCTCGCCGCGCCCGCCGGCGCCAGCGCACCTGCCGAGGAGGGCACCACCGCAGCCCCCGGCGGCAAGCGCATCGTCCTCGAGGCGCCGCCCGCCGTCGCCGACGAGCTCCTGGTCACCTGGGCCCCCGGCGCCACCCCGGCGGCCAAGGAGCGCGCGCGCGGCAAGGCGGCGGCGGCGCGCACCGAGGACGTCGTCAAGGCCGACAAGGGCCGAGCCGCCGTCGAGCTCGTGCGGGTGCCGTCCGGTCAGGACACCGCCGCCGCCGTGCAGGAGCTGCAGAGCGACCCGGCCGTGCTGCACGCCGAGCCGAACGCCCTGCTCACGCACGCGGCCACCAGCACCGACCCGTACTTCACCAACGGGAGCCTGTGGGGCGCCTACGGGGACGCGTCGTCACCGGCGAACCAGTTCGGCAGTCAGGCCGCCGAGGCGTGGGCACGCGGCAACGTCGGCTCCAAGGGCGTCTACGTCGGCGTCATCGACGAGGGCATCCAGTACACGCACCCCGAGCTCGACGCCCAGGTCTGGACCAACCCGTTCGACCCGGCCAACGGACGGGACGACGACGGGAACGGCTACGTCGACGACGTCCGCGGCTGGGACTTCGCGAGCAACGACAGCTCGGTCTACGACGGCGGCAACCGTGGGTCGTCCGACGACCACGGCACGCACGTCGCGGGCACCATCGGCGCCGAGGCGAACGGCACCGGCGTGGTCGGCGTGAACCACAGCGTCACGCTCATCAGCGGCAAGTTCCTCGGGCGCAACGGGGGCTCGCTCGCCGCCGCCGTCAAGGCGGTCGACTACTTCACCGACCTCAAGCAGCGGCACGGGCTGAACATCGTGGCGACGAACAACAGCTGGGGCGGCGGAGCCTTCTCGCCGGCGCTGCTCGACGCCATCACGCGCGCAAACACCGCCGGCATCCTGTTCGTCGCCGCGGCCGGCAACAGCGGCACGAACAACGACACGACGCCGAGCTACCCGTCCAACTACGACGTCGCGAACGTTCTCGCGGTCGCCGCGATCGACAAGGCCGGCGCGCTGGCCTCGTTCAGCCAGTACGGCGCCACGACCGTCGACCTCGGTGCGCCCGGCGTCGGCATCTGGTCCACGACCGCCTACAACGGGTACTCGAGCTACAACGGGACCTCGATGGCGACGCCGCACGTGACCGGCGCCGCGGCGCTGTACGCGGCCTCGCACCCCGGGTCGTCCGCTGCGACGATCAAGGCCGCCATCCTCGACAGCGCTCGGGCCACGCCGACCGCCTCGCTCGCCGGCAGGACGGTCACCGGCGGACGGCTGAACGCGAGCGGCTTCTAGCCGCAGGCCGCGTCCCGGGCCGGTCGTCCTGCGGGGCGGCCGGCCCGACCTGCGCTCAGCTCGGCTCGGCGACCTCGAACCACACCCGCGTGCCGCCGCCGGCGAGCCGCCCGGCTCCCCAGCGCGCGGCCACGGCCTCCACGAGCAGCAGCCCGCGTCCGGACTCGGCGTGCGGGCCGGGGTCGTCGGCCGTGCCCGGCAGCCGGCCGGAGGCGTCGTCGACCTCGACCCGCAGCGTCCGCTCCCGCACCACCGCCCGCAGCACGACGACGTCCGCGCTGCCCTCGACGGGCGCGCCGTGGCGGACGGCGTTGCCGACCAGCTCGGACACGAGCAGCTCGGGGTCGTCGGCGTCCAGGCCGTGCGCCGCCGCGACCGAGCGCACCCCCCGGCGGGCGGCCCGCACGGAGCCTCCGGTGCGTGGCAGCCGCAGCTCGAGCATGCCGGCGCCGCACCGGTGGACGGCGAGCAGCGCGGTGTCGTCGTCGGTGCCGGCGTCGCGCCCGAGCCCGGCCAGCGCCTGGGCGCACACCTCGTCCGCCGACCCGACCGGGCGCTCGACCGCCGCGAGCAGCCTGGCCAGGCCCTCGGTCAGCGACTCGCCGCGCTCCTCGACCAGCCCGTCGGTGTAGAGCAGCAGCACCTCGTCGTCGCCGAGCTGCAGCGCCTCGTCGGCGCGCGGCAGGTCCGCGACCCCGAGCGGCAGGCCCGGGTCGAGCTCGAGCAGCCGCGCGCCGGCCGGGCCGGTGACGACCGGCGGCGGGTGCCCGGCCGAGCTCACGAGCAGCGCGCCCGTCGCAGGGTCGAGCCGGGCCACCAGGCAGGTCGAGAAGTGCAGGTCGGGGACGGCCAGGGCGACGCGGTCGAGCCGGGTCAGGACCGCCGCCGGGCCGTGCCCGTCGAGCGCGTAGGCCCGCACGGTCGCCTGCAGCTGGCCCATGACCGAGGCCGCCCGCACGCCGCGCCCCACGACGTCGCCCATGACCAGCACGAGCGCGCCGTCGGCCTCCACGACGTCGTACCAGTCGCCGCCGACCTCGGTGCCGCGCGCCCCGGGCAGGTAGCGGGCTGCCGCCCGGTACCCCGGGCCCATCGGCAGGTCGCGGGGCAGCAGGCTGCGCTGCAGGGTGACGGCGACGTGCCGCTCGAAGGCGTACCGGCCCGCGTTGTCCAGCCCGAGCGCGGCCTGGCGCGCGAGGTCGCGGACGTGCGCGAGGTCGGCCTCGGCGTAGGAGGTGTCGCGGGCCAGGTGCAGCACGCCCACGCTGCGGCCCCGCGCCCGCAGCGACACCCGAGCGCTGGACGCTGGGACGGCCGCGCGCAGCTCCAGGAAGTCCGCGGCGTCGCGGGCGGCCGCCGCGAGGACCGCGTCGGACAGGACCGGGCCAGCGCCCGGCCGGCCGCACGCCGCCCCGTCGTCCGGCCGTCCGTCGGCGCCCGGACCGACCTGGGACCCGTCGTCGTCGTCGTGGAAGGCCGCACCGGTCACGGCGCCGACCGGCAGGGCGCGGAACAGCCGGGTCATGAGCGCCTGCCGGGACGGATCGGCGGCGCGCACGGCCGAGAGCAGGGGCCGTCCGGCGTCGTCGACGAGGTGCAGGGCGGCGACCTCGGCCATCCGGGGGACGAGCAGGTCGACGAGCGCCCGGCCGATCCCGTCGGGCTCGAAGCTCTCGGCGAACACGGCGGACGCCCGCGACAGCGCGCCGAGCAGCCCGGCCGTGCGCTCGGCGTCCTCCCGGGCGCAGCGCTGGGCCTCGTACGCCTCGATGCGCTCGACGGTGCTGGCGGCGAGCTGCCCGAGCTGCACGAGCACGGCGGCGTCCTGCGCGGTGAACGGGGTCCCGTCGAGGCGGTCGGCCACCCGCAGGACGGCCAGCGGGCGGTCCTCCCGGCCGCGCAGCACCAGCTCGAGACGGTCCGCGGGGAGCACGAGCGGGACGGCCTCGGGCAGCGCCGGACCTCGCTCCACCTCGGCGGTCGCGCACGCCGACAGCTCGCGGGCGGTCTCGACGACGACCGCGACGACCTGCTCGACCGCATCGGCGGCCGTCAGGCGCAGCGCGGCGTCGGCCAGCGCGCGAAGCTGCGCGCTGCGGCGCCGCTCGAGCGCGGCGAGCGAGCGCGCCTCCGCGTGCAGCCGGGCCCGCTCGACCATCTCGGCGGCCTGGCTGGCGTACAGCGCGACCAGGTGCAGGT
>CAXTFU010000072.1:0-8045 GCA_964243385.1 uncultured bacterium
TCCAGAAGGCGCTGTCCGACGGCGCGGCCTACGACGAGCAGGTCCGCGACCTCGCGCTGCGCGGCACCGACATCGGCGAGTCCGTGCGGGCGCTGACGACCTTCGACGTCCGCTGGGCGTGCGACGTGCTGCGCGACGTCCACGACCGCACCGACGGGGTCGACGGCCGCGTCTCGATCGAGGTCGACCCGCGCATCGCGCACGACAGCGACCGCACCGTCGCCGAGGCGAAGGCCCTGTGGTGGCTGGTCGACCGGCCGAACCTCTACATCAAGATCCCGGCCACGCTCGCGGGCCTGCCGGCCATCACGGCCGTGCTCGCCGAGGGCATCAGCGTCAACGTCACGCTGATCTTCTCGCTCGAGCGCTACGACGCCGTCATGGACGCCTTCCTCGCCGGCCTCGAGCAGGCCAAGGCCAACGGCCACGACCTGTCCCGCCTCGCCTCCGTCGCGTCGTTCTTCGTCAGCCGCGTGGACACCGAGATCGACGGCCAGCTTCCCGAGGACTCCCCGCTGCGCGGTCAGGCCGCCATCGCGAACGCCCGGCTGGCCTACCAGCACTACGAGGACGTCTTCTCCGGAGGCCGCTGGAAGGCCCTCGAGGCCGACGGCGCGAAGCCGCAGCGCCCGCTGTGGGCCTCGACCGGCGTCAAGGACCCGGCCTACGACGACACGCAGTACGTCGTCGAGCTCGTCGCGCCCGGGACCGTCAACACCATGCCGGAGGCCACGCTCGACGCGGTGTTCGACCACGGCGTCGTCCGCGGCGACACGGTGAAGGGCACCTACGCCGACGCGCAGAAGGTCCTCGACGACCTCGCCGCGGCCGGCATCTCCTACGACGCCGTCGTCGACAAGCTCGAGCAGGAGGCCGTCTCGAAGTTCGAGGACGCCTGGAACGGGCTCATCGAGTCGGTCACCGAGCAGCTCGAGAAGGCCGGCGCCGACATCATGCCGGCCGGGCAGAGCAAGCCGGCCGGTGACGGCCCGGCCGCCGCGTCCCCCGAGGCCACCGCCCGATGACCGGTCCGGCGACGAGCGACTCCCCGGCCAGCGGCGCACCGGTCAGCGCGGGCGGGCTCACCGTCCGCACGACCGGCGCGGCCCTGCTCGCCGCCGGCGCGTCGGTCACCGACAAGGCCGGTCAGGACGGTCTCGCGGCCGCCCTGACCGGCAAGGACGCCACTCTGTGGGGCCCGGAGGCCACGCCCGAGGCGGGCATCCGGCTCGGGTGGCTGGACGCCGTGAGCACCGGACGCGGCCTGGTCGGCGAGATCGAGCAGCTGCGCGACGCCCTGCGCGCCGAGGGCGTCGACCGCGTCGTCCTGTGCGGGATGGGCGGCTCGTCGCTGGCCCCCGAGGTCATCTGCGCGACGGCCGGCGCACCGCTCGTCGTCGTCGACACGACCGACCCCGGGCAGGTGCGCGACGCCCTCGTCGAGCTGCAGCGCAGCGTCGTGGTGGTGTCGTCCAAGTCCGGCGGCACCCTCGAGACCGACAGCCACAGGCGGGCCGCCCGCGCCGCCTTCGAGGCCGCCGGCATCGACCCGTCGACGCGCGTCGTCGTCGTCACCGACCCAGGCTCGCCGTTCGAGCAGGCGGCGCGCGAGGAGGGCACCCGCGCGGTGTTCCTCGCCGACCCCGACGTCGGCGGCCGGTACTCGGCGCTCACCGCGTTCGGCCTCGTCCCGGCGGGCCTGGCCGGCGTCGACCTGACCGGCCTGCTGGACGAGGCGGCCGCGCTCGAGGCGACGCTCGCGTCCGACACGGACAACCCCGCGCTCGTGCTCGGGGCGGTGCTCGGCGGCGGCGCCGTCGACGGCCGCGACAAGCTCGTGCTCGTGGGCGACGACTCGCTCGTCGGCTTCGGCGACTGGGCCGAGCAGCTCGTCGCGGAGTCGACCGGCAAGCAGGGCAAGGGCCTGCTCCCCGTCGTCGTCGAGGGGCCGGACGCCCCCGGCACGGAGCCCGCCGCCGACACGCACCTTGTGCTGGTCGGCGCCGGCGAGGTCGACGGGCCCGAGGTCCCGAGCACCGTGGTGACCGGGCCGCTCGGCGCCCAGTTCCTCGCCTGGGAGTTCGCCACCGCCGTCGCCGGCTGGGCGCTGCAGATCAACCCGTTCGACCAGCCGAACGTCCAGGAGAGCAAGGACAACACCGGCGCCATCCTCGACGGCGCGCCCTCGCCCGAGCGGCAGCCGCTGTTCATCGAGGGCGGCGTCGAGGTGCACGCCACCGGCGACCTGCTCGCCGACGTCTCCGACCTCGCCGGCGCGCTCACGGCGCTGCTCGGCGCCGTGCCGGAGCGCGGCTACCTGGCCGTCATGGCCTACCTCGACCGCCTGGCCGAGGCCGAGGCCGCGCAGCTGCGCCCGCTGCTCGCCGCGCGGCTCGCGCACCCGGTGACCTTCGGGTGGGCGCCGCGGTTCCTGCACTCCACCGGCCAGTTCCACAAGGGCGGGCCGCAGAGCGGGGCGTTCCTGCAGGTCACCGCCGACCCGGCCGAGGACCTCGAGGTCCCCGGACGACCGTTCACCTTCGGCCGGCTGCAGGCCGCCCAGGCGCTGGGCGACCTGCGCGCGCTGGGCTCGCGCGACCGGCCGGTCCTGCACCTCCACCTCGCCGACCGGTCCGAGGGACTGGCGACCCTCCTGCGCGTCGCGAAAGGCTGATCGTGGCCAACCCCCTCCGCTCACCCGGTGACCGCCGACTGCCGAGGGTCCCGGACCCCTGCGTGCTCGTCGTGTTCGGCGTCACCGGCGACCTCGCCAAGAAGAAGCTCATCCCGGCGGTGTACGACCTGGCGAACCGCGGGCTGCTGCCCGCCGGCTTCGTCCTGCTCGGCTTCGCCCGGCGCGACTGGGGCGACGGCGACTTCGAGACGCTGGCCCGTCAGGCGGCGCAGAAGGGGGCGCGCACCGAGTTCCGCGAGTCGACCTGGCAGCGCCTGTCCGACTCGATCAAGTTCCTGCCGGGCAGCTTCGACGACGACAACGCCTTCGACCAGCTCGCGCAGACGCTGCGCGACCTGGACGCCACGCACGGCACGCAGGGCAACGCGGCGTTCTACCTGTCGATCCCGCCTGCGGCGTTCCCGACGGTGCTCAAGCAGATGCAGCGCACCGGCATGGCCGACGACCACGAGTCGGGCGGCTGGCGCCGCGTCGTCGTCGAGAAGCCGTTCGGGCACGACCTGCCGTCGTCCAAGGCGCTCAACGACCTCGTCGACGACGTGTTCACCGCGCAGGACGTCTTCCGGATCGACCACTACCTGGGCAAGGAGACGGTCCAGAACCTGCTGGCGCTGCGGTTCGCGAACACGCTGTTCGAGCCGATCTGGAACAGCCACTTCGTCGACTCCGTGCAGATCACGATGGCCGAGGACGTCGGCATCGGCTCGCGCGCCGGCTTCTACGAGGAGACCGGCGCCGCGCGCGACGTGCTGCAGAACCACCTGCTGCAGCTGCTGGCCCTCACCGCCATGGAGGAACCGGTCGGCTTCGACGCGGAGAGCCTGCGCACCGAGAAGCGCAAGGTGCTCGGCGCCCTCAAGCCGCCCAAGGACCTCGCTCAGCACGCCGTCCGCGGCCAGTACGACCAGGGCTGGCTGGCCGGCGAGCGGGTCAAGGCCTACCGCGCCGAGGAGGGGGTCGACCCGCGGAGCCGCACCGAGACCTACGCCGCGGTGCGGCTCGAGGTCGAGACGCGGCGCTGGGCGGGCGTCCCGTTCTACCTGCGCACCGGCAAGCGCCTGCCCCGCCGGGTGACCGAGATCGGCGTGGTGTTCCACCGCGCGCCGCACCTGCCGTTCGCCAAGACCGACACCGAGGAGCTCGGCGCCAACCAGCTCGTCGTGCGCGTGCAGCCGGACGAGGGCGTCACGCTGCGGTTCGGCTCCAAGGTGCCCGGCACCACGATGGAGGTCCGCGACGTCGCGATGGACTTCCAGTACGGCGAGGCCTTCACCGAGGCGAGCCCCGAGGCGTACGAGCGGCTGCTGCTCGACGTGCTGCTCGGCGACGCCTCGCTGTTCCCCCGCAACGAGGAGGTCGAGGAGAGCTGGCGGGTCATCGACCCGATCGAGCAGTTCTGGGCCGAGCAGAACGCGCAGGGCCACGAGCCGCACCTGTACCGCGCCGGCGAGTGGGGGCCCAAGGCGGCCGTCGAGATGCTCGCCAGCGACGACCGCGTGTGGCGGCGCCCGTGACCGGCGCGCGCTGCCGTCCCCAGCTCCACCGTGCCGGACACCACCGTCTCGAGCACCACCGTCCCGAGCACCTGCGCCGAGGAGAGACGCGATGACCACGCTGTGGGACACGACCGGCACGGCCGTGGTCAAGGCGCTCGGCGCCGAGCGCCGCAAGGCCGGCTCGGTGTCGAGCGGACTGGCGCTGACCCTCGTGGTCGTCGTCGAGGAGGGGCTCGTCGACGAGGCCGAGCACGCGGCGACGCGGGCCGCCGCCGAGCACCCCTGCCGGCTCATCATCGTGGTGCGCCGCCGACCGGACGCGCTCGAGGCGCGGCTCGACGCCGAGGTGCTCATCGGCGGACGGCTGGGCCCCGGCGAGGCCGCGGTCCTGCGCATGTACGGCCGCCTGGCGCTGCACGCCGAGTCGGTCGTGCTGCCGCTGCTGGCACCGGACGCCCCCGTCGTCACCTGGTGGTACGGCCAGCCGCCGCACCTCATCGCGCACGACCCCCTCGGGGTGCTCGCCGACCGGCGGGTGACCGACTGCGCCCTGGCCGCCGACCCGCTCGAGGCCCTGCGGCAGCGTGCGTCGGACTACTCCCCTGGTGACACCGACCTGGCCTGGACGCGGGCGACCACCTGGCGCGCCCTGTGCGCGGCCGCCTTCGACTCCGTCGACACGCCGGCCCGCGCAGCTGTCGTCACCGGCGAGGCCGCCCCGCCCCGCGAGCTCGTCGCCGGCTGGCTGCGCGCCGCGCTCGGCGTCCCGGTCGAGACGGTCGACGCCGGCACGGCCGGCATCTCCGAGGTCCGCATCGAGGTCGAGGACGGCGAGGTGCGCATCGCGCGCGACGACGGCCGGACGGCACTGCTCTCGCGCACCGGTCACCCGGAGCGCCGCATGCCCCTGGAGCCGCGCGAGCTCGGCGACCTGCTCGCCGAGGAGCTGCGCCGGCTGGACGCCGACGAGACCTACGCCCGTGCGCTCGGCGAGGCCACCGGCACCCGCGACCTGCTGTCCCGCTCCGCGAAGCGGACGCACGTCTGGCACGACCCGACCGAGTCGCAGGACCCCGATCCCGCGCTCACGACGGCCTGACCCACTCCCTGCTCACCCCGCCATGCCCGCCGCCCCCGTCCGCGGGGACCAGTCCGAGGACCTCCGTGAGCAGCAGCACTCCCCCGCCGGCGCGTGACGACAGCGCCGACACCGGCGGCCCGGCGACGGCGACCGGACCGGCCCCGACGGTCGTCGTCGTGCGCGACCAGCAGGTGCTCGCCGAGGCGGCTGCCGCGCGGCTGCTCACCCGGCTGCTCGACGCGCAGGCCCTGCGCGGGACGGCCTCGGTCGTCCTCACCGGCGGCGGCGTCGGCATCGCGACGCTCGAGGCGGTGCGCCGCTCCCTGGCGCGGCACGCCGTCGACTGGCGCCGCGTCGACGTGTGGTGGGGGGACGAGCGCTTCGTGCCCGCCGACGACCCCGAGCGCAACGAGCGCCAGGCCCGCGAGGCGCTGCTCGACCACCTCGACCTCGACCCGGCCCGGGTGCACCCGATGGGCGCAGCCGGCGGTCCGGACGGCGACGACGCGGACGCCGCAGCCGCCCGCTACGCCGACGAGCTGACGGCCGCTGCGCCGCAGGACGACGACGTGCCGCCGTTCGACGTCCTGCTGCTCGGGCTCGGCCCGGAGGGGCACACCGCGTCGATCTTCCCGGAGTCGCCTGCCGCGCACGACGACCGGCTCGTCCTCGGCGTCCACGGGTGCCCGAAGCCGCCGCCGACCCGCGTCTCGCTGGGCTTCTCGGCGATCAACGCCGCGCGGGAGGTCTGGCTGCTCGTCGCGGGCGAGGGCAAGGCCGGCGCGGTGGCGATGGCGCTGTCGGGCGCCGGGCGCGTGCAGATCCCGGCCGCCGGCGTGTCCGGTCGCCGGTCGACCCTGTGGCTGCTCGACGAGGGTGCGGCCGGCGAGCTCCCCCGCGACCTCCGCCGCCGCTAGGGACTGCATCGCTCGGGCCCGCGGCGGCTCAGGCCGGCCCCGGTCTCGGCGGCGGGACGACGGCTTCGCCTGCCCGCTGGTACGGCCGAGATGCCACTGGCGTACCGGGCCGCAGGGGAACCGCGGACACCGAGGGCGGACTGCTGACGCCGTCCGCCCGCTGCAGCGCGGCCAAGCGCGCCGTCAGGCCTTGCGGCCGCGCATCTTCGCCAGTGCCTCGGCCAGGATGGCCTCGCCGTCCTCGGCGTTGCGCCGCTCGCGCACGTACGCCAGGTGGGTCTTGTAGGGCTCGGTCTTCAGCTGCGCCGGCGGGTTGTCCTTGTCCTGCCCGGCGGGGAAGCCGCAGCGCGGGCAGTCCCACGTCTCCGGGACGGCCGCGTCGTCGGCGAACGACGGACGCGTCTCGTGCGCGTTCGCGCACCAGAAGGCGATGCGGTGCCGGGGGGCGGCCTCGCCGCGCTCCGCCTCGCCCATCGGGCCGGCGCCCACTCGACTGCCACGGATCGCGTTGCCGCCGGCCACAGGTGCTCCTCGGGATCGTCGTACGGGGGTTCGCTGAGCAGTGTGCCTGTCGCGGACGGCTCGGCGCCAGGATTCGTGCGTGGCGCAGGCTACGCGGCGCCGGTGTCCTTGAGCAGCAGGCCGATGGCGATGATGCAGACCGCCCAGACGACGCCGCAGACGATGGTGAGCCGGTCGAGGTTCTTCTCCACGACGGCACTGCCGCCCAGCGAGGACGAGACGCCGCCGCCGAACAGGTTCGACAGGCCGCCGCCCTTCCCGCGGTGGAGCAGCACGAGCACGATCATCCCGACGCTGGTCAGGACGAGCAGCACGGACAAGAAGGTGACCACGGGACGGGCTCCGATCGGGGCGGTGCATGACGGACGGTGCACGACGGACGGTGCGGGGCGGACGGGACGTGCGGGGCTGACCGGGTGCCCGGCGCCGGTCACAGGATAGCGGCGGACGGGGCACGCCCGGGTCTGGACGGCGTTGCACCGGCCGTGCTGACGGCCGGACGGACGGGTCAGCCCGCGGGCGGCGTGTCCACCCGCTGGGAGCCGCTGCCCGGAGCGGCGACGTCGCGCAGGACGGCCGCGCTGTCGACGGTCCCGTCGGGGCCCGCGAGCGCCGGGGTGTTGTCCGGCAGGGCGTCCGGGTCGACCTCGACGGCCCCGACGACCTGGACGGCCTCGGCGAAGTGGCAGGCCACCGGGTGGCCCTGCCCGCGGTCGACCAGCTCGGGCGCCGACTGCGCGCAGAGGTCCTGGGCCTTCCAGCAGCGGGTGCGGAAGCGGCAGCCGGACGGCGGGTTCGCCGGGCTCGGCACGTCGCCGGTGAGCATGATGCGGGTCTTGGTCGCCCGGATCGCGGGGTCGAGCACCGGCACGGCCGACAGCAGCGCCTGCGTGTACGGGTGCGCCGTCTTCTCGTAGATGTCGTCCTCGCTGCCGATCTCGACGATGCTGCCGAGGTACATGACGGCGACGCGGTTGCTGATGTGCCGGACGACCGACAGGTCGTGCGCGATGAAGATGTACGCGAGCCCGAAGTCCTGCTGGAGCTCCTCGAGCAGGTTCACGACCTGCGCCTGCACCGACACGTCGAGCGCCGACACCGGCTCGTCGCAGATGATGATCTCGGGCTGGAGCGCGAGCGCGCGGGCGATGCCGATGCGCTGCCGCTGCCCGCCGGAGAACTGGTGCGGGTAGCGGTTGACGAAGTCGGGGTTCAGGCCCACCCGCTCGATGAGCTCGCGGGTGCGGCGCCGGCGGTCCTTGGGCGGGACGACGTCCGGGTGGATGTCCCAGGGCTCGGACACGATGTCGCCGACCGTCATGCGCGGGTTCAAC
>CAXTFU010000072.1:8055-16530 GCA_964243385.1 uncultured bacterium
GTACGGGTCCTGGAAGATGATCTGGATGTTGCGGCGCAGCCGGCGGAGCTCGCGGCCCTTGAGGTTCGTGATGTCGGTGCCCTTGTAGAACACCGAGCCGGCGGTCGGCTTCTCGAGGCTCATGAGCAGCTTGCTCACGGTCGACTTGCCGCAGCCCGACTCGCCGACCAGGCCGAGGGTCTCGCCGCCGTCGAGGGTGAAGTTCACGCCGTCGACGGCGCGGACCTGCCCGATCGTCTTCTTGAAGACGATGCCCTGGGTCAGCGGGAAGTGCTTCACCAGGCCCTCGACGCGCAGCAGGTGCTCGCCCTCGCGCATCGGGGCGTGCGGCACGGCGGCGGCGTCCAGGGTGGTGCCCTGGACGCGGGAGGATGCGGAGCGCTCAGACACCCAGGACCTCTTCGGCGTAGTGGCAGGCGGCGCGGCGTCCGGGGACGATCTCGCGCAGTCGGGGCAGCTCGCTCGGGCAGCGCTCGGTGGCCCGCGGGCAGCGCGGGTGGAACGGGCAGCCCGGAGGGAGCTTGGCGAGGTTCGGCGGCGCTCCCACGATCGGGTTGAGCCGCTGGCCCTTCTGGTCGACGCGGGCGATCGAGGCCATCAGGCCCTCGGTGTACGGCATCGCCGGCGCGCTGAAGACGGCGTCGGTGGCGCCGGTCTCGACGATGCGGCCGGCGTACATCACCGCGATGCGGTCGGCGATCTCGCCGACGACCGCGAGGTCGTGGGTGATGAGGATCAGGCCCATGCCGGTGTCGCGCTGGAGCTCGGCGAGCAGGTCCATGATCTGGGCCTGCACCGTGACGTCGAGCGCGGTCGTCGGCTCGTCGGCGATGAGGATCGCCGGGTCCAGCGCGATCGCCATGGCGATCATGACGCGCTGGCGCATGCCGCCGGAGAACTGGTGCGGGTAGTCGCCGACCCGCTCCTTGGCGGACGGGATGCGCACCTTGTCCATGAGCTCGATGGCGGCCTTCTTGGCGTCCGCGCGGGAGGAGCCGCGGTGGCGCCGGAACATCTCGCCGATCTGCATGCCGACGGTGAACACCGGGTTCAGCGACGACAGGGCGTCCTGGAAGACGATGGAGATCTCCTCGCCCCGCAGGTCGCGCTGCTCCTTGGCCGGCATCGTCAGCAGGTTGCGGCCCTTGTAGCGGATCTCGCCGCCGGTGACGAAGCCGGGCGGGCTGTCGAGGATGCCCATGATCGTCTGGGCGCTCACCGACTTGCCGCAGCCGGACTCGCCGAGGATCGCGAGGGTCTCGCCGGCGGCCAGCGTGTAGCTGATGCCGTTCACGGCGTTCACGACGCCGTAGTCGGTGCGGAACTCGACGTGCAGGTCGTCGACCTCGAGCAGCGGCGTGCCGCCGGGGGCGCCGGTCACCGCGGGCGTCGTGGTGCGGGTGGCGGGCGTGCTGGTCATGGCGTCCTTCCGTGCAGGGCGGTGCTCACGAGCGGGCTCCTCACGAGCTGCCGCAGCTTCTGGGCACGAGCTAGCGCAGCTTCGGGTCGAGGGCGTCGCGCAGGGCGTCGCCGAGCAGGATGAACGACAGCACCGTGACCGACAGGAACAGGCTGGGGAAGAAGATGATGTGCGGCGCGGTGCGGATGAGCCGCTGGCCGCCGCCGATCTGCAGGCCCCACGAGATGGCGGGCAGCTGCAGGCCGATGCCGAGGAACGACAGCGTCGCCTCCGCGGCGATGATCCCGCCGACGGCGATGGTGCCGTAGACGAGCACCGGCGCCAGGGCGTTCGGCAGGATGTGCTTGAGGATGATCCGGCCGTTCGTGGCGCCCATGGCCCGGGCGGCCGCGACGTAGTCGGTCTCCTTGATGCCGATGACGCTCGAGCGGAACAGCCGCAGGAACGTCATCCAGGACAGCACGATGAGCGCCAGCGCGACCTGCGGCAGACCGCGGTCCGGGAACGCGTTCAGCACGAGGATCGCGCCGAGCACGATCGGCAGGCCGTAGACGATGTCGGTCAGGCGCGCGACGAGGATGTCGAACCAGCCGCCGAAGAAGCCGGCGAGCGCGCCGAGGACGATCCCGATGAGCGCCGAGCCGCCGACGACGACGAGCCCGATGATCATCGAGACGCGGGCGCCGTAGATGACGTTCGCGTAGTGGTCGCACCCCTGGACGTCGTTGCCGAACCACGCCTCGCCGCGCGGCGGCTTGCGCGAGTCGCCGAGCTGGCAGGCGCCGGCGTCGCGCGGGTCGACGCTGCTGAACAGCTGCGGGAACGCCGCCATGAGCGCCAGGACGAGGAGCAGCACGCTGGCGAGCAGGAACAGCTTGTTGCGGCGCAGCTGGCGCCAGGCGTCCGACCACAGGCTGGCGACCCGGGTGTCGACCGAGCCGTCGGTGCCGTGCCCGGGCGCGGCCGCGTGGGCGACGACGTCGCCCTCGCGGTCGGCCCCGGGGACGCCGCTGTCGTGGATCAGCACGCCGGTGTCGGCGCTGCTGGCGGGACGGTCCGCGGCGGGACCGGTGCGGGGCTCACTCATAGCGGATCCGGGGGTCCAGGGCGGCGTACAGGACGTCGACCAGCAGGTTGAAGAAGATGTACACGAAGACGAACAGCGTAACGACGCCGACGACGACGTTGCCCTCCTGGCTCTGGATGGCCTGGAACACCGCGCGGCCGAGGCCGGGGATGTTGAAGATGCCCTCCGTGACGACGGCGCCGGACAGCAGCTGGCCGAGGTCGGCGCCCAGGAAGGTCACGACCGGGATGAGGCTGTTGCGCAGGGTGTGCTTGCCGACGATCGACGCCGGCGTGAGCCCCTTGGCCTTCGCGGTGCGCACGTAGTCGTTGCGCAGGTTCTCGACGAGCGAGGTGCGCGTCAGACGGGCGACGTAGGCGAGCGACAGCGCGCCGAGCACGAAGCCCGGCAGCAGGTAGCCCTGGAAGCCGGCCGCGACGCCCGCGATCGGGAAGATGCCGAGCTTGAGGCCGAAGACGTACTGGGCGACGAACCCGAGCACGAACACCGGGATCGACACGATGAGCGTGGTGGAGACGAGCACCAGCGTGTCGAAGAACGACTTCTGCCGGATGCCGGCGAGCACCCCGGCGAGCAGGCCGAACACCGCCTCGAAGGCCAGCGCGACGAACGCGAGGGTGACGGTCACCGGCACGGTCTCGCCCAGGATGTCGCTGACCGGCCGACCGCTGAAGTCGGTGCCGAGGTCGCCCTGCACCAGGCCGCCGACGTACTTGCCGTACTGCACGAGCAGCGGGTCGTCGAGGTTGTACTGGGCGGTCAGCTGGTCCTGCACGGCCTGGGACAGCGGGCGGTCGCCACCGAGCGCGCGGATCGGGTCGCCGGGCAGGGCGAAGACCATCGCGAAGATCAGGAACGAGGCGCCGATCAGGACCGGTATCGCCAGCAGCAGCCGGCGCGCGATGTAGCGGGCCATGGTCCTCCTCGGGAGTCGTCCGGCCGCCCGGGAGGTGGGCGGCGGACCAGGGTCTGGGTGCTCGTGCGGGTGCGCGTGCTTCGGTGGGTGTGCGAAGCGGACGGGGTGCGTGCGGGCGGCGTCGGCCGCGGAGCACCTGCAGCGCGGGGTGGGACAGTACTCCGGCGTGCCAGGAGGTTATGCGATGCCCGTGACGGCGCTGTGTCGCCGGGTCGGAGCGGGCGGAGCGGCGCCGGGAGCACGCGGGTCGCGCGTGACGGCGCTGTGTCGCCGGGCGGGACCTGCGGCGGCACCGAGCGCGGCCTGGGGCCCGGGAACGACGACGGCGTGCCACCCGTGCACGCAGCACGGGTCGGCACGCCGTCGGCCGGCAGGCGGTCCCTCGCGGGGCCGCCGGAGCGGCTACTCGTTGACCGTGACCTCGTCGAGGCGGATGCGGGTGAAGGCGTCGATCTTGACGTTGGACACCTTCTCCGACGTCACGCCCTGCACCTTGCCGAAGAACATCGGCATGATCGGCATGTCCTCGAGCAGGACGTCCTCGGCCTCCTGGTAGGCGGCGACCGCGTCGTCGTTGTTCTCGGCGCTGTTGCCGTCCGCGATCAGCTGGTCGAACTCGGGGTTGCTGTAGAAGGTCTGGTTCGACCCGGCCGGCGCGAGGGCCGACGTGCTGTACAGCGGCTCGAGGTAGTTCTGCGGGCTCGGGTAGTCCATCGCCCAGCCGAGGCGGAACGGGCCGGTGAAGCCCTTCTCGTCGCCCTTGGGCAGGTACTCGGCGAACTGCAGACCGCCCTGGAGCTTGTAGGTGATGCCCAGGTTGTCGCGCAGGTTGTTGCCGACGGCCTGCACCCAGGCGTCGTGGCTCGCACCGGCGTTGAACCACAGGTCGACCGGCTGGCTGGTGTCGAACCCGGTCTCGGCGAGCAGCGCCTTGGCCTCGTCCGGCTTGAACTCGCAGTACTCGCAGGCGTCGTCGCGCGAGCCGTCGACGACCGGCGAGATGGCCGAGTAGGCCGGCGCGCGCGTGCCGTTGAAGATGGCGTCGGTGATGCCCTTGCGGTCGATGGCCATCGAGAAGGCCTGGCGGACGCGCTTGTCCTCGAACCGCGGGTCGTAGGTCGGGAAGCCCATGTAGGTGAAGCTCGAGCTCTCCCGCGTGATGGCGCGGTCGCCGAACTCGTCCTCGTACGTCGCCACGGCGTCGTCCGGCACCTGGTCGACGATGTCGAGGTTGCCGCCCTGCAGGTCGGTGTAGGCGGTCGCGACGTCGGTGTAGACGCGCAGCTCGACGCTGTCTGCCTTGGCCTTCTCGCCGGCGTACTCCTCGAAGCGGCTGAGCGTGATGCCCTTGCCGGGGACGAAGGGGCCGTCGGCCTTGAACGCGCCGTTGCCGATCGGCTGCTTGCCGAGCTTCTCCGGGCCGCCGGCGGCGAAGAACGCCTCGGGCTGCGGGTAGAAGGCGGCGTAGCCGACGGTCACGGGGTACTGGCGGAACGGCGTGGTCAGCTCGACGGTGAACTCGGTGTCGCTGACCTTCTTCAGCCCCGAGAGCTCGGTCGCGGCCGGAGCAGCGCCCTCCTCGCCCTGCAGCTCGGGGTACCCGACGACGTTGGCGAAGAAGTACGAGTTGCCCTGCGCGTTGGCGGAGTTCGCCGCGTAGTTCCAGGCCTTGATGAAGGAGTCGGACGTGACGGGGGTGCCGTCGTGGAAGGTCCAGCCGTCCTTGAGCGTGATGGTCCAGGTCTTCGAGTCCTCCGACTCGATCGACTCCGCGACACCGTCGTACTGCAGCTCGCTGGTGTCGGCGTCGTAGGTCACCAGGCCGGTGAACAGCGCGTCGACGATCTGGCCGCCCTCGGTCTCGCTGGTGTTGCTCGGGATCAGCGGGTTCTCGGGCTCACCGAGGTAGCTCGAGAACGTGCCACCGGTGGGCGCCGCGTCAGCGCCGCCGGTGTCCGGCTCGTCGCTGCTGCCGCCGCATGCCGCCGCGCCGAGCGCGAGCACGAGCAGTGCCGCGCTGAGACGCATCTTCTTCTGGACCACAGACTGCTCCTCTTCTCCCGGATGACGGGAGTGACTGACCTGATCCGGGCCGCACGCTGGCGGTCCCCGGCGGGGATGGCTTCGATAGAACCACCCGTCCGGGGCGCAGAACGTCCGGCATGCCCGGGGGGTACCGAATCGTGACGGCCCTGTGACCCGTCCGGAGGTGTCCCCCGGACGGGTGACGGCCGACAGCTGTCAGGGCGCGTCGCGACCCAGCCGGCAGATGGTCGCGAACTCGTCGGCGTCCAGGCTGGCGCCCCCGACGAGGGCGCCGTCGACGTCCGGCTGCTCCCGCAGCGCCGCGACGTTGGCGGCCTTGACCGAGCCCCCGTAGAGCACGCGGACGCCGTCCGCGAGCTCCGCCGAGTAGAGCTCGCGCAGCGTGAGGCGCACCTCGCCGCACACCTCCTGGGCGTTCTCCGGGGTGGCCACCTTGCCCGTCCCGATGGCCCAGACCGGCTCGTAGGCGACGACGACGCGGCTGGCCTGCTCGGCCGGGACACCCTGCAGCGCCGCGCTGACCTGGTCGACGCAGTGGTCGATCTGGCCGTTGAGCTCGCGCACGTCGAGCCCCTCGCCGACGCACAGGATCGGCGTCAAGCCGGCGCGGAACGCCGCCTGCACCTTGCTGGCGACGACCGCGTCGTCCTCGCCGTGGTGCTGCCGGCGCTCGCTGTGGCCGACCAGGACGTAGGAGCAGCCGAGCTTGGCGAGCATCGAGCCGCTGATGTCACCGGTGTACGCGCCGCTGTCGTGCGGCGAGAGGTCCTGCGCGCCGTAGGCGAAGCGCAGCCGATCGCCGTCGACGAGCGTCTGCACGCTGCGCAGGTCGACGAACGGGGGCAGCACGACGCACTCGACCGCGTCGTGGTCCTGCGGGCGCAGGCTGAAGGACAGCTTCTGGACCAGCGCGATGGCCTCGAGGTGGTTGAGGTGCATCTTCCAGTTGCCGGCCATGAGCGGTCGGCGCCCCTTGACGGTCACGACGGCGGGTCCTCCAGGATGGTGAGCCCGGGCAGGGCCTTGCCCTCCAGGTACTCCAGGCTCGCCCCTCCTCCGGTGCTGATGTGGGTGAAGCGGCCCTCGTCGATGCCGAGGGCGCGCACGGCCGCGGCGCTGTCGCCACCGCCGACGACGGTCAGCGCGCCGGACAGGCCGGCCACGGCCTCGGCGACCCCGCGGGTGCCCTCGGCGAAGGGCGCCAGCTCGAACACGCCCATCGGGCCGTTCCAGAAGACGGTCTGCGCGCCGGCGAGCGACGAGCGGAACAGCTCCACGCTGCGCGGCCCGATGTCCAGCCCCATCCGGTCGGACGGGATCGCGTCGGCCGGCACCACGTCGTGCGCCGCGTCGGCCGCGAAGCGGTCGGCGGCCACGACGTCGACGGGCAGGACGACCTTGCCGGTCTCCAGGAACGCGCGGCAGACGTCGACCTGGTCGGCCTCGAGCAGGCTCGAGCCGACGTCGTGCCCCTGCGCGGCCAGGAAGGTGAAGCACATGCCGCCGCCGACGAGCAGCGTGTCGACCTTCGGCAGCAGCGCCTCGATGACCTTGAGCTTGTCGCTGACCTTGCTGCCGCCGAGCACCACGGCGTAGGGCCGCGCGGGCTCCTCGGTGAGGCGCCGCAGCACCGCGACCTCGGCCGCGACGAGCGGTCCGGCGGCGTGCGGCAGCCGGGTCGCCACGTCGTAGACGCTGGCGTGCTTGCGGTGCACTGCGCCGAAGGCGTCGTCGACGTACAGGTCGGCGAAGGCCGCCAGCCGGTCGGCGAACAGCCCGCGCTCGGCGTCGTCCTTGCTCGTCTCGCCCGCCGCCCAGCGCACGTTCTCGAGCAGCACGACGCGGTCGGCCTCGGTGGCGCGGACCGCCTCGGCGGCCGACTCCCCCACGACGTCCTGCGCCATCCGGACGGGCGCGCCGAGCAGCTCCTGCAGGCGCTCGCCGACCGGCGCGAGGCTCGACGCGGGGTCGGGCTCGCCCTTCGGCCGGCCGAGGTGCGCCACCACGACCGGCAGGGCGCCCCGGTCGAGCAGGTCGCGCAGCAGCGGCACGCTGGCGCGGATGCGGCCGTCGTCGCCGACGGCACCGTCCTTCACCGGCACGTTGAGGTCGCTGCGGACGAGGACCCGCTTGCCGCGGACGTCGAGGTCCTGGGCGAGGCGCACTACGACCCCGCCCTCGTCGCCGTGCGGACGGTCCGGTCCGTCACAGGCTCTTGCCGACGAGCGTGACGAGGTCGGCGAGGCGGTTGGAGTAGCCCCACTCGTTGTCGTACCAGCCGACGACCTTGACCTGGTTGCCGATGACCTTGGTGAGCGGCGCGTCGAAGATGCAGGACGCCGGGTCGGTGACGATGTCGCTGGAGACGATCGGGTCGGTGCTGTAGCGCAGGTAGCCCTTCATCGGGCCGTCGGCGGCGGCCTCGACCGCGGCGTTGACCTCGTCGGCGCTCGCCTCGCGGCCGAGCTCGACGGTGAGGTCGGTGGCCGAGCCGGTCGGGATCGGGACGCGGACGGCGTAGCCGTCGAGCTTGCCCTTGAGCTCGGGCATGACCAGGCCGATCGCCTTGGCCGCGCCGGTGCTCGTCGGGACGAGGTTCAGGGCGGCGGCGCGGGCGCGGCGCAGGTCCTTGTGCGGGGCGTCCTGCAGGTTCTGGTCCTGCGTGTAGGCGTGGATCGTCGTCATGAGGCCCTTGACGATGCCGAACTCGTCGTGGATCGCCTTGGCCATCGGGCCGAGGCAGTTCGTGGTGCAGGAGGCGTTCGAGATGACCGTGTGCGCTGCCGGGTCGTACTGCTCGTGGTTGACGCCCATGACGATCGTGACGTCCTCGTGCGAGGCCGGAGCGGAGATGATGACCTTCTTCGCACCGCCGTCGATGTGCGCCCGCGCCTTGGTGGCGTCGGTGAAGAAGCCGGTCGACTCGACGACGACGTCGGCGCCGACGTCGCCCCACTTCAGGTTGGCCGGGTCCTTCCCGGCGAAGATCTTGAGGGTCCTGTCGCC
>CAXTFU010000073.1:0-1893 GCA_964243385.1 uncultured bacterium
TTCCAGGTCCGCCCGTCGGCCGGCGGGCGTCTGGCGGGTTCGACCGTCGGGCGGCGGGAAGACGTGTCGTGGCTCCCGCGCCCCCGGGGTCGCGTCCCGCTCGCTGGGACGTCCCGGACGGCCGCTGCGTGCGAGCGGTCCCGGCGCGGGGTCGCGCACGACCGTCCTGCGCAGGCGACCGACCTCGCGAGCGACGGAGCTCACGACGGAGTGGGTGCCGATGGACCAGCACAGCGCCTCCTGCGACCACCAGCAGGCCTTCGTGGCCGAGCTGGACGACGTCGCCGGGTTCCTCAAGGACAGCGCCGGGCACGAGCAGCACCAGGGCTGGTCGCTCCGCTCGACCGGCGCCCTCGTGTGCAGCTGCGGGGCAGCCCTCTACGCGCCCGAGCGCGCGGTCGGCGGGCGACGCCCGAACACCTGACGACCGGCTCCGGACGGCCGAACTCCTGACGACAGCGACCGGGGTCGAACTCGTCCTCGTTCGGGCGGGTCGGGGCAGGGCAGCAGCCCCCGGGCGGCGCACGCCGCCCGTGATCGTGCCTGCACCCTGCTCCGGAGGATCCCCACATGTCCGCACCGCTCGCCCTCGACCTCGAGGGGCCCGTGACCGACGGCTTCCGCTCGGTCATGACGTTCGTCCCGAAGCTCATCGGGTTCCTGGTCATCCTGCTGATCGGCTGGATCGTCGCGAAGATGATCTCGAAGGTCGTCGACAAGCTCCTCGAGCGGGCCGGGTTCGACCGGGCTGTCGAGCGCGGCGGCATCAAGAAGGCGCTGGCGAAGAGCTCCTACGACGCCAGCGACATCGTCGCCAAGCTCGTGTTCTTCGCCATCTTCATCCCGTTCCTGTCGGCGGCCGTCGGCACCCTGGGCATCGTCGCGCTGCAGCAGCCGCTCGCCGCCTTCATCGCCCTCATCCCGCGCATCATCGTCGCGGTGATCCTGGTCGTCATCGGTGCGGTGCTGGCCGGCACGGTCAAGGCGTTCATCCGGAACGCCCTGGGCGGCCTGTCCTACGGCAAGGTGCTCGCGAACGCGGCCAGCATCCTCATCCTGCTCGGCTTCGTGAAGTCGGCGCTCGACCAGGTCGGCATCGCCACGACGGTGACCGGTCCGGTCCTGTACGCGCTGCTCGCGACCGTCGCCGGCGTGGTCATCATCGGCGCCGGCGGTGGGCTCATCAAGCCCATGCAGTCGCGCTGGGAGACCATGCTGAACAAGGCCGAGGTCGAGAGCGCCAACGCCAAGGCCCAGGCCCAGACGACGGGCACCACCCGCACCAGTCCGGCCACGGAGGTCTACCCGACCTCCGCCGACGACGCCTCGCGGTCGTCCAGCCGCCTGCGCTAGCGGCCCCTGTGGCGCGGGTGGCAGTCGCCGCCCGCGCCACAGCCGTCTGCCCGCCACAGCCGTCTGCCCGCCTCAGCCGACTGCCCCGCCTCAGGCGTCTGCCCGTCTCAGCGGTCCCGGTCGCCCCGACCGTCCCCCGCAGCCGTCTGCCCCCGCACAGCCGTCCCCAGGAGCCCCTGCCGTGAGCACGCCGACCCGCACCCCGAACGCCGCGACCACCACCCGTCCCGAGCGCAGCTCGCGCCGCGTCGCCCGCGCACCGCTGCGCTGGCTGCCGTGGGCGCTGCTCGGCCTGCTGGCCCTGCTGCTCGGGGCGGTCCTGCTCGTCATCAACGCCGTGGACGACGACGGGCCCGACGGTCCGGCCGGCGACACCCTCGGACAGGTCGGCAGCGACGGGTCCGGCCTGGACGGGGCGGACGGCAACGGCCAGATCGCCGGCACCGAGGGCGGCACCGACGACAGCGCCACCACCGACGACAGCGCCACCGACGACAGCGCCACCGACGACAGCGCCACCGACGACAGCGCCACCGACGA
>CAXTFU010000073.1:1993-16491 GCA_964243385.1 uncultured bacterium
CAGCGCGGACGGCAGCACCGGCGGCGGAGCGTCGCTCACCGCCGACGGCCAGGACCTGCTCTCGGCGGCCGGCGGCAGCCTCGCGGACCGCTCCGGCCAGGCCGTCACCGGATCGGCCGTGGTGCAGTCCGTGGTGTCGGACGAGGGCTTCTGGGTCGGCAGCGACGAGGCGTCGCGGGTCTTCGTGTTCCTGACCACGCAGGCGCGCCGGTCGCAGGGCGAGTCCGGCTTCCAGGTGACCGCAGGCCAGACGGTCCAGCTCGAGGGCGCGCTGACGCCGCTCGCCGACACGCCCGACGCCGCCGAGGGCGTCACTGCCGACGAGGGTCTCGGGCAGCTCGAGCAGCAGGGCGGGTACGTCCGGGCCGACTCGGTCTCGCTCGGCTGAGCCCCCTTCCACCTCCCATCCCGCACGCACGAGGAGCACACACCGTGATCGACATCAGCGCCCTGGGCCGGCTGCCCGGCATGCACGTCGTCAGCACCGACGGCGAGAAGATCGGCACGCTGCGCGACGCCTACGAGTCGACCGATGGTGGTGTCGCCACCTTCGCCACCGTCTCGACCGGCCTGTTCGGCACGTCGTCGAGCTTCTTCCCGCTCGACGAGGCCGAGCTGCGCGGCGACCAGGTCGTCGTCCCGTACAGCAAGGCGCTCATCAAGGACGCGCCCCGGGTCGACGACGACGAGGCGCTCACCGGCGAGGAGGAGGAGCGCCTGTTCGCCCACTACGCCGGTTCGCGCGGGGTGGTCGACCACGGCGCTCGTCCGGCGGGCACCGATCACGCGATGACCCGCTCGGAGGAGCGGCTGCAGGTCGGCACCGAGCGCGTCGAGCGCGGACGGGCGCGGCTGCGCAAGCACGTCGTCACCGAGACCGAGTCGCGGACGGTGCCCGTCCGCCGCGAGCAGGTGCGCGTCGAGCGGCAGCGGCTGTCCGGCGTCGTCGTCGTCGGCGGCGAGGCGGCCGGCCGCGAGCTCGTCGACCAGGAGTTCGAGATCGTCCTGACCGCCGAGCGGGCTGTCGTGACGACCGAGGTCGTGCCGGTCGAGCGGGTGCGCCTGGACACCGACGTCGTCACCTCGCAGGAGACCGTGAGCGGCGAGGTCCGCAAGGAGCGCATCGAGCTGGAGGACGTCGAGCGCGCGGCGGACGGTGACCTCGACCGGCGGTAGCGGGGCCGCGCCGGCCGACCGCACGCCGACGGGGGACGACGGTCGGACGGCGCCGGTGCCGGAGGTGCTCGGCGTGCCGTTCTCGTCAGCGGAGCGCGTGCCGACGTCGTCCGAGGGAGCGGCTGCGGGCGAGCTCGACCTGGCCGGGGTGTTCCGCGACCTGCCGACCGCCTACCTCGTCATGACGCCCGACCTCGAGATCGCCGCCGCGAACGACGCCTACCTGCGCCTCGTCGGGCGCAGCCGCGAGGAGCTCGTCGGGCGGCAGGTGTTCGACGCCTTCCCGCCGACCGAGCACGCGCTGGACGAGCAGGGCCGCAACCCCGTGCAGGTGTCGTTCTCCAAGGCGCTCGGCGGCGTGCAGGACCGGCTGCCGCTGCAGCAGTACGACGTCCTCGAGCCGGCGACCGGGCGGCTCGTGCAGCGCTTCTGGTCGCTCATCAGCGCACCCGTGCGCGGCGCCGACGGTCAGGTCGTCCTGCTGCTGCAGCGCGTCGAGGACGTGACCGACTACGTCGCCGAGCAGCGGCAGCGGGACGCCGAGCGGACGGCCGGGCGGACGTGGCGGCGCCGCGTCGAGGCCGTCGAGGCCGACCTGTTCGGCCGCGCGCAGGAGCTGCGCGCCGCCGTCCAGGCCCAGGAGGTGGCGTCGCGACGGCTCAGCGGGCTCGCCGAGGCCGCACTGCGGCTGGCCGCCGTCGACACCGTCGAGCAGCTCGTCGAGACCGTCATCGCCTCCGGCCTGACGGCGCTCGGCGCGGACGGCGGCGCGGTGGCCGTGCGGCACGACCCGGAGGGGGTCGTGCGCGTGATGCTGACCGCGTCGCTCGGCGAGCCGCTGCAGTCGCGGTACGCCGACCTGCCGCTGGGCGACCGGCTGCCGGCGGCCTGGGCGGCGCGGACGGGGGAGGCGGTGCTCCTGCCCGACCTCGCCGCCGCGACGGCCTGGTCGCCGGAGCTCGCCGACGTGCACGCGTCGAGCGGGCGCGAGGCCTGGGCGGCGCTGCCACTGCGCGTCGGCGACCGGCTGCTCGGCTCGCTCACCGCGTCGTGGTCGCAGCCGCACGCGTTCAGCACCGACGAGACCGACCTGCTCGCCGCCTTCGCCGCCCAGTGCGCCCAGGCGCTGGACCGGCTGCAGGTGCGGCAGGCCGAGCAGCGGGCCGCGGCTGCCAGCCGGCGCATGTCCGAGGCGCTGCAGCGCAGCCTGCTCACCGAGCCGCAGGAGGCCGACCACCTCGAGATCGTCGTCCGCTACCGGGCGGCTGCCGAGCAGGTGCAGATCGGCGGTGACTGGTACGACGCCTTCCTGACCCGCGACGGCTCCACCTGCATCGTCATCGGGGACGTGACGGGCCACGACCGCGAGGCGGCGGCCGTCATGGGGCAGATCCGCAACCTGCTGCGCGGCATCGCCTACACCCTCGGCGACCCGCCCGCGGGCGTCGTCAGCGCCCTGGACCGCGCGATGCTCGACCTCGAGGTGGCGGGGCTCGCGACCGCCGTCCTCGCCAAGGTCGAGCAGAGCGCCGAGCAGGCCGAGCGGGGGGAGCGGACGCTGCGCTGGACGAACGCCGGGCACCCGCCCCCGCTGCTGCTGCGCGCCGACGGGACGGCGAGCCTGCTGCACAGCGAGCCGGACCTGCTGCTCGGGCTGGACCCGGACACGCCGCGCAGCGACTCGACGGTCGACCTGCAGCCCGGTGACAGCGTCCTGCTCTACACCGACGGGCTGGTCGAGCGCCGCGGCGCGAGCCTCGACGAGGGCCTGGCGTGGCTGGCCGGCGCGGCCGCCGAGCGGGCGCACCTCACCCCGGACGAGCTGTGCGACGAGCTGCTCGGCGAGGTCGTCGAGGACGCCGAGGACGACATCGCCCTGCTGGTGCTGCGGGCGCACCCCGAGGACCGCCCGCGCCCGCACGGTCCCGGCCGGCTGCCGCGGCACCTGCGGGAGGACGCGGCCGGGACGCAGCGGTAGCCCGGGCGCCGCAGCAGGAGCGCGGCCCGCGGCAGCAGCCGGGCCTCGGCAGGAGGAGCAGCCGGGCCTCAGCGGTAGTGGTCGACCCCCGGCTCGGCTGGCCGCCGTGACCCGGTCGGCGCCTGCAGCGCCGAGACCAGCGCCGCGCTCACGACCAGGCCCGACCCGACGAGCGACATGACGCCGGCGGCCCAGGCGAAGACGAATTACTGGAGGGCGAGCGTCAGCAGCAGGCTCAGCACCAGCAGGCCGAGCCCGGTCAGCAGCAGCGTGCGGGGCGTCATCGGCGCAGCGTGCCAGACGAGCCGGACGGTCCTCGCCCGCGGCGCGCCGCGAGCCGCCGGACGACGTCAGCCGTGCTCGACGGTCCGCGCGAGGATGCCGAGGGTCGCGCGCAGGGCCGCCTCGGGCAGGACCGGGAAGATGCCCACCGGGCGGTACCGCTCCTCGATCGAGCTCCAGTCGTAGTACGACGTGACGAGCGTGCCGTCCTCGACCGGCGCGAGCTCGTAGCCGTACAGGTGCCGCAGCGGCGGCTGCACGGTGCCGGAGATCGTCCACTCGACGGCCGTGTCCGGCACGAGCCGGGTGATGATGACCGTGACGTCGTAGCGGCCCATCGGGTAGTCGTCCAGGGCCTCGCGGTCCATGTGCACGACGAAGGTGTCGCCGACCTGCCGGACGCGCTCACCGTCCGCGGACTGCAGCATCCCGGAGCTGTCGATCCGCACGTGGCCCTGCGGGTCGGTCAGCACGTCGAAGACCGCACGGGCCGGGGCGCGGATCGTCCGCTGCACCTCGAAGCGCTCGACGGGCACGGTGGCCCTCCTCTCCTGGGTGCGCACCATCCTGCCGTGCGCGCCCGGTGCGCCGCCGCAGGCGTCCGTCGCGCACCATCGACGGCATGGACAGCGCCGAGCGGTACGCCCTGCACCTGAGCCGGTCCCGGGAGGGCGTGGTCGGTGCGCTGGCCCGGCGGCTCGAACGGGTCGGCCTGGACGGGGTCCTGCGCGACCTCGACCGGACGGCCACGGCCAGGCCGGTGCCCGGCGAGGCCGCCGGCGACGGGTTCGCCTGGGACCAGCGCGACCAGGACGACCGGACCTGGTGGCCGCAGGGCGTCGCGACCGTGCGCGGCGGCAGCGTGCTGCTCGTCGCCTGGTACGCCAAGCGCCGGAGGCTCCTGCTGACCCACGGCTCGCGGGTGTCCGTGGTCGACCGCAGCGATCCGCGGGCCCCGCGCTACCGGCACGTGCTGCTCGTCGGCCCGCGCCGTCGCGCCGGGCTGCTCGGGCTGCGCCGGGTCCCGGTGCACGCCGGCGGCATCGCCGTGCTGGGCGACCTGCTCTACGTCGCCGACACGCTGGCCGGCCTGCGCGTGTTCCGGTTGTCGGACGTCGTGCGCGTCCCGCGGCGGCGGCTCGACGCGCTGCTGCCGTGGCCCGGCGCCGGCACGCGCACGCTCGGTCACCGCCCGACCGGCGGCTTCACGGCGTACGGCTACCGCTACGTGCTGCCGGAGGTCCTGCAGGTGCGGGTGCCGTGGCACGCGGTCGGGTCGGCCCTGCGCGGGTCGGCCATGCGCTGGTCGTTCCTGTCGGTCGGCGAGGTCGACGGGGCGCTGAGCCTCGTGGTGGGGGAGTACGGGCGCAAGGGCTCGACCCCACGGCTCGCGCGCTACCCGCTGGACCCTGCGACGGGCCTGCCGGCCTTCGACGCCGACGGCCGCTGCCGGCCGCTCGAGGTGCACGAGGACCAGCCGCCGCGCATGCAGGGGGCCGCGGTGCACGGGTCGACCTGGTACCTGTCGGCCAGCGCGGGACCGGGCCGGCCCGGCGACCTGCACGTCGGCACTCCCGGCGCGTTCCGCCGGCACCGGGGCGTGCTGCCGCCGAGCCCGGAGGACCTCGACTGGTCCCGTCCGGGACAGGAGCTGTGGAGCGCCACCGAGGGACCGGGGCACCGCTTCGCGTACCCGGTCGACGTGACCCGCTGGGCGGGCCCGGCGGGACCCGGCTGACCCCATCGGGGGATCGATCGGCCGTCCGACGGGCCCGATGCAGGAGGGGTCAGTCGACGTCCGGAGGATCGAGGACCCCGTGCACACCGTTCGCACCTGCGCCGAGCTCGGCGGCTCGCACGCCCGCACCGAGGCCCCCGAGGCGTCGCGCGTCGAGGACCTGACCTCCGTCCGGGCGTGGGCCCGCAGCCGCGGCTACCCGATCGACGAGGCCCCCGGCGTGCCGCTGGCCGTCCTGCGCACCTACCAGCTCGTGCACGCCGGCTGACCGGTCCGTCAGACTGGGGCGCGTGGAGCGCCTGAGCAGCCGTGAGGTCTACCGCAACCCGTGGATGCGGGTGCGGGAGGACGAGGTGCTCCTGCCCGACGGCAGCACCGGCACGTACGGCGTCGTCGACAAGGCCGACTACGTGCTCGTCGTCCCGGTCGACGACGAGGGGGTGTGGCTCGTCGAGCAATTCCGCTACGCGGTCGGCCGTCGCTCGTGGGAGTTCCCGCAGGGGTCGTGGCCGCCCGGGGCGGGCGGTGGCACGGCGCTCGAGCTGGCCCGTGCCGAGCTGGCCGAGGAGACCGGCCTGCGCGCCGCCGAGCTGCAGCACCTGGCCCGTCTCGACGAGGCCCCGGGCTTCTGCAGCCAGCGCTTCGACGTGTTCGTGGCCCGCGGGCTCGAGCAGGGCCCGACGGCGCGCGAGCCGTCCGAGCAGGACATGCAGCAACGGCACGTGACCCGCGACGAGCTGCGGCGCATGATCCGCGCCGGCGAGCTCATCGACGCGGCGAGCCTCGCCGCCTGGGCCCTGGTCCTGCTGGACGACGCGGCCTGAGCAGCAGTCGGCCTGCGGCTCAGGCGGAGTCGCGCCGCACGAGCTGCGTCGGGCACACGTGCTGCTCGTCCGGTGCGGCGCTGCCGGCGATGCGGCGCACGAGCAGCTCGGTCATCCGGCGCGCCATCTCGGGCAGCGGCTGGGCGACGGTGGTCAGCGCCGGCTCGCTCGTCCGCGACACCGCGGCGTCGTCGAAGCCGACCACCGCGACGTCGTCCGGCACCCGGCGCCCGGCGGCCTTGAGCGCGGCCAGCGCCCCGACCGCCATCGGGTCGGACGCGACGAACAGCGCGTCGAGGTCGGGCGCCCGCTCGAGCAGGGCCGCGGTGGCCCGGCGGCCGCCCTCCTCGGTGAAGTCGCCCTCCTCGACGAGCGCGTCCGACAGCGGGCGGCCGGCCTTCTCGAGCGCCGTCCGGTAGCCGGCGAGGCGGTCGACGCCCGCGACCATGTCGACGGGGCCGGTGACCGTGCCGATGCACGACCGGCCCAGGCTCAGCAGGTGCGTGGTCGCGACCTCGCCGCCGCCGAGGTTGTCGGCGTCGACGTACGCCACGCGCCGCCCGTCCAGGGGCCGCCCGGACAGCACCATCGCGACGCCGGTGCGCTCCAGGATGCCCGGCAGGACGTCCTCGCCGTGCTGCGACATGAGGATCACGCCGTCGACGTGGCCCTGCATCACGTAACGGCCGACCTTCTCCTGCTCGCGGCGGTCGCGCGCGGTGAGCAGCACGACGTTCAGGTCGGTGCTCGCGAGGGTCGCGCTGACCCCGCGGACGATGGCGGCGAAGAACGGGTCGGAGAAGATCTGCGTGTCCGGCTCGGACAGCACCAGGGCGATCGTGTCGGTGCGCCGGCGGACCAGGCTGCGCGCCACCTGGTTCGGCACGTAGCGCAGCTCCTCGACGGCCTGCTGCACCGCGGACCGTGCCTCGGGGCTCACCCGCGGCGAGTCGTTGATGACCCGCGAGACCGTCGCGCGCGAGACCCCGGCGCGCATCGCGACCGCCTCCAGCGTCGGCGCGGACGAGGCGGGACCGACGGGCGGCCGTCGGTCGGGGGTTCCGTGACCGGTCACCCGGCCATTGTGCGACGCCGGCGTGCGCCCCGGACGGTTCCCGACACGTCCAGGGCGTGTCCGGACTGCTGCTTGACAGCGAGCGTGACCCCCGTCACTCTTCCTCCCACCCCCGTGAGAGCGTTCCCACACCACCTGAGGAGCGCAGCGGCCGGCCTCGTCCGAGGCGGCGCAGCGGGCGACCCAGGAGGTCCACATGCATGTCTTCCGTCGGCGTGGCACGGCGTTGCTGAGCCTGCTCGCGGCCGGTTCGATGGTCCTGACCGCCTGCGGCGGCTCGGACGCGGACTCGAGCGCCGAAGCGGCCACGCAGCAGGAGGCCGACGGCCCGATCACGCTGGACATCGGCCTGTTCGGCACGTTCGGCTACAAGGAGGCCGGCCTCTACGAGGACTACAAGAAGGTCAAGCCGAACGTCACCATCAAGGAGACGTCGGTCCAGGCGTCCGCCGAGTACTACAAGGCGCTGCAGACCCGGCTGGCCGCCAACAGCGGCCTGGCCGACGTGCAGGGCATCGAGGTCGGTTTCGTGGCCGACGTCGTGAAGAACCACGCCGACCAGTTCGCCGACTTCGCGAAGCGCCCGAACGCCGACGACGTCAAGAGCACCTTCTACGACTGGAAGTACGAGCCGGCGACCACCGAGGACGGTCGCGTCGTCGGTCTGGGCACCGACGCCGGCCCCGAGGCGATGTGCTTCCGCAAGGACCTGTTCGAGCAGGCCGGCCTGCCCACCGACCGCGCGGAGCTCGGCGAGCGCTGGTCCACGTGGGACGGCTTCCTCGAGCTCGGCCGGGAGTACGTCGACTCGCCGACCAAGCAGGCGGGCAGCGCGTTCCTCGACAGCTCGGCGAGCGTGTTCTCGGCCGCCGTCTACCAGGGCGACCTCGCCTACGACGACGAGGACGGCAACCCCGTCCCGGAGGAGAGCGACGGGGTCGAGCTGGCGTGGGAGCACGCGAGCGCAGCCGCCAGCGACGGGCTGACCGCCAACCTCAAGCAGTTCAGCAAGCCGTGGAACTCCGCCTTCGCCAACGGCGCGTTCGCCACGATCGCCTGCCCCGCCTGGATGCTCGGCTACATCACCTCGCAGGCCGGTGACACCGGCGCCGGCAAGTGGGACGTCGCGCCGCTGCCCGGCAAGGCCTCGAACTGGGGTGGCGCCTGGCTCGGCGTCCCGACCGCCAGCGAGCACCAGAAGGAGGCCATGGACCTCGTCGAGTGGCTCACCGCCCCGGAGCAGCAGGTGAAGATGTGGGTGAACGGCGCCCACTTCCCGTCCAGCAGCACCGCGGCGGAGGACCCGGCCGTGGCCGGCGCGACGAGCGAGTACTTCAGCGGTGCCCCGATCGGCAAGATCTTCGGCGACTCGGCGAGCGCGCTGAAGCTGACGCCCATCGGCCCGTACGACACGCAGATCCAGGAGGCCTTCACCACGCAGCTCACCAACGTGGAGAAGGGCGCCAAGCCCGACGCCGCCTTCGACGAGGCGATCACGAGCATCAAGGACATCACCGGCGGGTGAGCTGACCGCGCCGCACGGCCCGCAGGACCTCCTCGCGGTGCCCGGGACGCACTCCGCGCCCGGGCACCGCGCCCCCGCCAGCCCGAGGACGACGCATGACGATCACGAGCTCGCCGCGCGACGCGGCGATCGCCCCACCCGCAGCCCCGGTCCGAGCCCCTGCCGTCCGCCGGTCCCGGTCCGGCCTGACCCGCCTCAACCGCAACAACTGGGGCTACGCCTACATCGCCCCGTTCTTCCTGCTGTTCGCCGCCTTCAGCCTGTTCCCGTTCCTCTACACGGCGTGGGTGTCGCTGCACGACGTCAGCCTGTCCAACGTCGACGAGCAGACCTGGGTGGGGCTGGAGAACTACCGCAACCTGCTTCGCAACGAGTTCTTCTGGAACGCCGCGAAGAACACGCTGACGCTCGGCGTCCTGTCGACCGTCCCGCAGCTGTGCCTCGCGCTCGGCCTCGCGCACCTGCTGAACTACAAGCTGCGCGGCCGCACCTTCTTCCGGGTCGCGATGCTCGTCCCGTACGCCACGAGCATCGCCGCCGCCACGCTCGTGTTCTCGCAGCTGTTCGGCCGCGACTACGGCCTCATCAACTCGGTGCTCGGCACGGTCGGCATCGACGCGATCGACTGGGAGGGCGGCAGCTGGAGCAGCCAGATCGCGATCGCGTGCATCGTGACCTGGCGCTGGACCGGCTACAACGCGCTCATCTACCTCGCGGGCCTGCAGTCGGTCTCGCACGACCTCTACGAGGCGGCGCAGCTCGACGGCGCCAACCGCTGGCAGCAGTTCGTCCACGTCACCGTCCCAGCGCTGCGGCCGACCATCCTGTTCACCGTCGTGGTCTCGACGATCGGCGCCGTCCAGCTGTTCGGCGAGCCGCTGCTGTTCTCCGGCAACGGGACGACCACCGGCGGCAGCGACCGGCAGTACCAGACGCTGGGACTGCTCATGTACAACCAGGGGTGGACCAACTTCCACCTCGGCCAGGCCGCGGCGACCGCCTGGGCCATGTTCTTCATCATCCTCGTGGTCGTGGCGGTCAACGTGCTGATCGTCCGTGCCCGCACCCGGTCCGAGCGGTAGGGGCACCCGATGGCCACCACCCTCACCCCACCTCCTCCGGCCGCCGTCGGCGCCGCCGCACCGGTGCGCCAGCAGGAGTCGAGCTCGGCCCGCGCCGGGCTCGTCACCTACGGGCTGCTCGCCGCCTCGGCGCTGCTCGCCGTCCTGCCGCTCTACTGGACGGTCGTCGCGGCGTCGCACACCAACAACGAGATCGCCTCGACGCCACCGCCGTTCCTGCCGAACGCCAGCATCTTCGAGAACTTCCGGCTGGCGCTCGAGCAGGCCGAGATCGGCCGGGCGATCGTCAACTCGATCATCGTGGCCGGCAGCATCACCGTCGGCACGGTGCTGTGCTGCACGCTCGCGGGCTTCGCCTTCGCCAAGCTGAGGTTCCGCGGCAGCGCCGTCCTGCTGGCGCTGGTCATCGGCACGATGATGGTGCCGACGCAGCTGAGCATCATCCCGTTGTTCATGCTCATCGCCCAGCTCGAGTGGGTCGACCAGCTGCAGGCGGTCGTGCTGCCCACGCTCGTCAGCGCGTTCGGCGTCTTCTTCATGCGTCAGTACCTGACGCAGGCGCTGCCGGACGAGCTGCTCGAGGCCGCGCGGGTCGACGGCGCGTCGACGCTGCGCATCTTCGTCTCGATCGTCATGCCGATCGCCCGGCCCGCGATGGCGGTGCTCGCGATGCTCACCTTCCTGACGGCGTGGAACGACTTCTTCTGGCCGCTCATCGCCCTCACCAGCAGCAACCCCACCGTGCAGGTCGCCCTCGCGGGGCTCGGCAGCGGCTACGTCCCGCAGCAGGCGATCATCATGGCCGGGACCCTGCTCGGCACCCTGCCCGTGCTCGTCGTCTTCCTGATCCTGGGCCGGCAGATCGTCGGCGGCATCATGCAGGGCGCCGTGAAGGGCTGAGCGTGCCTACGCTCGTCCCCGACGGCCCGACCGACCTCCGACCCTCCCGAGGAGACCCACCCGCATGACGTCCATCGATGTGCGCACCGCGCTGACCACGGGGGAGGCGTTCCCGGCCGACTTCGTCTGGGGCGTCGCCACCTCCTCCTACCAGATCGAGGGGGCCGTCGACGTCGACGGCCGCGGCCCCTCGATCTGGGACACCTTCAGCCACACGCCCGGCCGCACCGTCAACGGCGAGACCGGTGACGTCGCGGTCGAGCACTACACGCGCTACCGCGAGGACGTCGCCCTCATGCGCGACCTCGGCGTGAACGCCTACCGGTTCTCGGTGGCCTGGCCGCGCATCGTGCCGCTCGGCTCGGGACGGGTCGAGCAGCGCGGGCTCGACTTCTACCGCCGGCTCGTCGACGAGCTGCTCGGCGCCGGGATCGCGCCGTGGCTGACGCTGTACCACTGGGACCTGCCGCAGGCGCTGCAGGACGAGGGCGGCTGGACCGCGCGCGACACGGCGCACCGCTTCGCCGAGTACGCCGGGATCGTGCACGACGCGCTCGGCGACCGGGTGCCGCACTGGTCGACGCTGAACGAGCCGTGGTGCAGCTCGCTGCTGTCCTACCAGGCCGGCCATCACGCGCCGGGCGAGCGCGACGGCGCGCGCGCCGCCCGTGCGGTGCACCACCTGCTGCTCGGCCACGGCCTCGCGGCGCAGGTCCTGCGGGACAGGGGCGTCACGGACCTCGGCATCACCCTGAACCTCGCGCCCATCGACGCAGCCAGCGACAGCCCGGCCGACCTCGACACCCAGCGCCTGGTCGACGGCCAGCAGAACCGCCTGTTCCTCGACCCGCTGCTGAAGGGCAGCTACCCGGCCGACGTCGTCGAGGACCTCGAGCGGGCCGGCGCGCCGCTGCCCGTGCAGGACGGCGACCTCGAGGTCATCTCGGCGCCGCTGGACTGGCTGGGCGTCAACTACTACTTCCGCAACACGGTGGTCGGCGGCTCGACGGCCGGCGACCCCTCGCCGTGGATCGGCGGCCAGGACGTCGAGCTGGTGCCCCCGACCGTGCCGACCACGACGATGGACTGGGGCGTCGAGCCCGACGGCCTCGTCGAGCTGCTCGAGCGGCTGCGCGACGAGCACCCCGGCCTGCCGCTCGTCATCACCGAGAACGGGTCGGCCTGGCACGACGAGGTCGCCGAGGACGGCCGGGTGCACGACGCCGACCGCGTCGACTACCTCGTCCGGCACCTGGAGGCCTGCGGCACGTCGCTCGAGCGCGGCGTCGCGCTGCGCGGCTACTTCGCCTGGTCGCTCATGGACAACTTCGAGTGGGCGCACGGGTACGGGCAGCGCTTCGGCATCGTCCACGTCGACTTCGACACCCAGGTGCGCACCCTCAAGGACAGCGCGCTCGCCTACGCCGAGGTGCTGCGCCAGCAGCGCGGGCGCTCGGTCCCCTGAGCGGCCGCCCTTGCCGAAGCACACGGCCTCCGGCACGGACCGGCGGACGACCTAGCCTGCCTGCATGACGCAGCCGTCCGACGCCGACCCGGTGGTGCTCGCCGGGGACCCCGACAGCGTGCACGTCCTGGAGGGCGGCGACGACGACCTGCCGCCCCTGCGGCCGGACGACGGTGCCGCTGAGCCTGCGGTGGACTCGGCTGCCGAGCCGACCGCCGCCGCCCGCCCGGACCCGGGCGAGTGGGCGGCGGCGGACGCCCTGCTCGAGGGCTCGCCCACCGAGCTGGGCGAGCAGCGCCCGCACCCGGCCGGACGGCTCGCGGGTCAGGCCGGCTGCCGGGCCGCGCCGTCGCGGGCGGCCACGGCACCCGGCCGGCCCGCGGCGAACAGCTCGATGGCCAGCTCGAGCACCTCGTCGACCTCGACGTCGGTGACGAGCGAGGCGTCGTGCGCGCACCGGTTCGACCGCTGGTCCTCGCCGCAGACCGCGCAGGCCGTGCGCGACGACAGCGCCACCCGGTGGTCCGCTGCGACGACCGGCCCGGCGTTCAGGGCGTTGAGGGTGAGGAAGATCCCGACCGTCGGCGTGCCGACGGCCGCCGCCAGGTGCCGCGGGCCCGAGTCGTTCGCGACGACCAGCCGGCAGCGGGCGAGCAGCCCGGTGAGCGCCCGCAGGCCGAGGGCCCCGACGAGGTCGGTGGGGCGGCTGCGGCACGCGACCGCGAGGCGCGCGGCGGCGCGGGCGTCGTCCTGCCCGCTGCCGACCACCACGACGTGCGCGCCGGCGGCGTCGAGGGCGTCGGCCACCGCCGCGAAGCGCTCGACCGGCCAGCGGCGCCGCGGGTCGCTGGCGCCGAGGTGCAGGGCGACCAGCGGGACGTCGTCGGCGGGCAGCACCTGCGCGGCCTCCCGCACGTCGCGCGCGGTGACCGCGAGCCGGGGCTCCAGCGAGACCACCGGCGCGCCGGCGAGGGCCACCACCTCGAGCAGGCGCAGGACCTCGTGCTGAGCGGTCGAGTAGGGCACGCACCGGTCCAGCGGCGGCGCGTCGCGGTCCTGGGCCCCGACCGTGGTGCGCGCGCCCAGCGCGGTGACGAACGGGTTGGAGCTGCGCCCGCCCCCGTGCAGCTGGACGGCCAGGTCGTAGCGCTCGCGGCGCTGCGCGGCGAAGAACGCGGCCAGGGCGGCCGGGTCGTGGTCGTCGGTGTCGGTGTCGCGCACCCCGGGGCAGCCCGGCACGACGACGACGCGGTCCCACGGACCGGGCCGTCCGTCGAGCAGCTGCGGGTGCCAGCCCGCGCCCAGCAGCGTGAGCTCGGCGGCGGGGTGGGCGGCACGCAGCGCCTCGAGCGCGGGCAGGGCGAGCACGAGGTCGCCCAGGCGGTTCGCGCGGAGCACGGCGATGCGCGCTCCGTCGAGCTCGCGTCGTCGCAGGGGTGCTGCGGGCATGGCGGCTCTCCGGGTCCGGGGCGCTGCGGTCCCGGACCAGTGCCCGTGCGCCGTCCGGTCAACCGGGCGGCGGTGCGGGCGCTCGGCTCCCGGGCACCGTACGGCCGTCGTCCGCGCGGGCCGGCGTGAGAGCGTCGTCGCCGTGAACGTCCTGTCGATCCAGTCGCACGTCGCCTACGGGCACGTCGGCAACTCCTCCGCGGTCTTCGCCCTGCAGCGGCTCGGCGTCGAGGTGTGGCCCGTGCACACCGTGCAGTTCAGCAACCACACCGGCTACGGCGCCTGGCGCGGCCGCATCTTCGACGGCGAGTCGATCGACGAGGTGGTCGAGGGCATCGCCGACCGCGGGGTGCTGGGCAGCTGCGACGCCGTGCTGTCGGGCTACCTCGGCTCGGCCGACGTCGGGCACGCCGTGGTCGGGGCGGTCGCCCGGGTGCGGGCGGCGAACCCCGGCGCGGTCTTCTGCTGCGACCCGGTCATCGGCGACGTCGGCCGCGGGGTGTTCGTCCGTCCCGGCATCCCCGAGCTGCTGCGCGACGTCGCGGTGCCGGCCGCCGACCTCGTGACGCCGAACCACTACGAGCTCGACGTCCTGGCCGGCACCACCACCCGGTCGCTGGCGTCCGTCAAGGACGCGGTGGCGGCCGTGCAGGCGCTCGGTCCGCGGACGGTGCTGACCACGTCGCTGGTCGCCGAGGACACCCCGGACGACGCGGTCGACCTCCTGGCGTCGCAGGACGGGCGGCACGTGCGGGTGCGGACGCCGCGCCTCGGCCTGTCCGTGAACGGCGCCGGCGACGCGATCGCCGCGCTGTTCCTCGCGCACTGGCTGCGCACGCGCTCGGCTGCGGACGCCCTCGGCGCCGCGGCGTCCTCGGTGTACGGGCTGCTGGCCCGGACCGAGGCGGCGGGCTCGCGCGAGATCCTGCTGGTGCCCGGCCAGGACGAGCTGGTCAGCCCCACCCGCACCTTCGCGGTGCAGGAGGTCTGAGCGGCCCTCGTTG
>CAXTFU010000074.1:0-16458 GCA_964243385.1 uncultured bacterium
GCGGTCAGCAGGCCGAGGGCCGCGAGGCCGAGGCGCAGGCGGCGGGCGGCGACGACGCCGGCCAGCGCCGAGAGCACCGCGAGCGTCGCGAACACGCCGACGAGCAGGACCGTCTTGTCGTCCTCGCCGAAGGTCCGGACGGCGAAGTCCTTGAGCGGGTGCGGCGCCCCGTCGATCGCGCCCTGACCCAGAGCGATCGCCGGAGCCGAGGTCGGGGTCACCAGTGCCGCCGCCAGCTCGGCGACGCCCAGGAACACGCCGAGCGCGAGAAGGCCGACCAGTGAACCGATCCCACGGCCCTGGCCGCGGTCCGGCCCGGGCTGGGCCCCGGCCGGTCGGGCGGGGCGGTCCGCTGTCGTCGTCACAGAAGGTGTTCGGGCGCCGGCCCCGAGCGGATCAGGAGTCCTGCGTCACCTCCTGGTCAGGAAGGGCAACCTCACCTAAGGTCGCCGCATGGAACGCCCGCAGCTCCTCGAGGTCCGCATCGACGGACGCATCACGCCCGCCTCGGTGCTGGACTACACCGGTCCGCTGCTGGCCTGCCTGGACGCCGGCGCGCCGGTGCAGGTCCTGTTCGACCGGCGGACGACCAGCGCACCGACGCCCGCCGGGCGGGCCGCCCTGAACGCGTTCTACGCCGACTGGCCGCGCATCGCGCCGCTCGTGGTGGCCTGGGCCGACGTGTACGACGTCCGTCGCGCGCAGAGCCTGCTGCGGGCCCGGCAGGCCCGGGCCGAGCGCGGCGAGCTGCGCGCGACGGGCTACCCCTACCGGCTGTTCGACGACCCGGCCGCGGCGCGGTCGTGGCTCGACGCGGCCGTCCCCGCACCGGCGCGGGTCCTGGTCGACGCGGCGTCGTGAGCGGCGGCCGGTCTGGCTGACCGGTCCGGCTGACGCCCGGTGAGCCGCCCGTCTTCACCCGTCCCAGGCGGGGCATGCGGACCGGGTCCGGACGCGGGGCGTGGAATGGCGGGGCCGTCCGCCGTGCTGCTCGCAGGAGACCCCACCTCCGGCGCACCCGACCGGCACCCGACCTGAAGGCTCTGCAGTGACCCTGACCTCGTCCCGCGAGACGGACTCGCGCCCGACCGCCAGTCCGACCACGATCCTCGCCGTCCTGCTCGCCGCCGGCATCTCCTTCGCCCTCACCCAGACCATCGTGCTGCCCGCGCTCGCGGTGCTGGGCGACGAGTACGGCGCCGGGTCGACGGCGACCTCGTGGGTGGTGACCGGCTTCCTGCTGTCGGCGTCGGTGTCCACGCCGATCATCGGCAAGCTCGGCGACGTCTACGGCAAGGGCCGGGTGCTCACCGTCGTGCTCGCGCTGTTCGCGCTCGGCGGCACGATCAACGCGCTCGCCGGCTCGATCGAGGTCGTCATCGCCGGCCGCGTGCTGCAGGGCGTCGCCGGCGGCGTGTTCCCGCTGTCGTTCGGCATCATCCGCGACACCTTCCCGCGCGAGCGCGTCCCCGGGGCGATCAGCCTGGTCAGCTCGGTGTTCGGCGTCGGCGCGGGCATCGGGCTGCCGCTGTCCGGCGTCATCGTCGACAACACGCACCCGTCGGTCGTGTTCTGGATCAGCCTGGTGGCCGTGCCCGCGGCGATCGCCGCCTGGCGGGTCATCCCGCAGACGCCGACGGTGCGCGGGATGCGCATCGACTGGGCCGGCGCGCTGCTGCTGTCGGCGGCCCTCGCACTGCTGCTGCTCGGCGTCACCCAGGCGCCCACCCTCGGCTGGGGCTCGCCGGCGAACGTCGGCCTGCTCGTCGGCGGGCTCGCCCTGCTCGTCGCGTGGTGGCAGGTCGAGCAGCGGGTGGCGCAGCCGCTCATCGAGCTCGCCGTCCTGCGCCAGCGCGCCGTGCTCGCCACGAACACCACGGCGCTGCTCATCGGGCTCGCGATGTTCTCGGGCTACCTGCTCATCCCGCAGATCGCCCAGGCGCCCGAGTCGACCGGCTACGGCCTCGGCGCGTCCGTGACGGTGGCCGGGCTGCTGCTCGCCCCGAGCGCCGTCGGCCAGCTCGTCACCGGGCCGATCGCCGGGCGCCTGGGCGTGCGCATCGGGTTCCGGACGACGCTGCTCATCGGCTCGCTGCTGGCCGCCTCGTCCTTCGTGCTGCTGGCGGTGCTGCACGACGCGTGGTGGCACCTCGCGCTCGGCGGGCTGCTGCTCGGGTCCGGCATCGCGTTCGCGTTCGCCTCGATGGCGAACCTCGTCGTCGCCGCCGTGCAGCAGAGCGAGGTCGGCATCGCCACCGGCATCAACACCGTCATGCGCACCGTCGGCGGCGCCTTCGGGTCGGCGGTCTCG
The DNA here is from genome assembly GCA_964243385.1 of uncultured bacterium. Taxonomy (GTDB): domain Bacteria; phylum Actinomycetota; class Actinomycetes; order Mycobacteriales; family SCTD01; genus SCTD01. Next base: position 2,312 of record CAXTFU010000074.1, read on the forward strand.
ACCGCCGTGCTCGCGGGGAGCGTCGGCGCGGGCGGCCTGCCGACCGGCGGCGGCTACCGGCTCGCCTTCGGCCTGGCCGCCGTGCTCGCGCTGCTCGCCGCGGGCTCGGCGCTGTGGATCCCGCGCGCCGCCGCCGCGCAGGAGGCGCCCGCCGCCTGACCGTGCAGGCCTACAGCGCGACCGGCGCCTCGGCGTGGTGGACGCCGAGCTGCAGGCAGGCCTGCTCGAGCACGTCCTGCACCGCGAGCGTGTCGGCCAGCGGCATGACGGCGCTCTCGGTGCGCCCGGCCTGCAGGCAGGCGGTGACCTCGGCGAGCTCGTGGCTGTACCCGCCGCCGTCCTGCGGGCGGGTGATCGTCTCGGGCTCGGCGCCGTCCCGGTGCAGCACGACCGTCTGCGGGTGGTGGAAGCGGGGGAGCACGTCGACCCAGCCCTTCGTGCCGAACACCCGCGCCTGGCCGGGCAGCGCGCAGCGCAGCGAGGTCGACAGGATTGCCGAGCGGCCGTCCTCCCAGCCGAGCAGCAGCGAGGCCTCGGCGTCGACGCCGGTGGGGTACTGCGACCCGGTCGCGCGCACGGTGTCCGGCGTGCCGAGCAGCATCTGCGCGAACGAGACGACGTAGACCCCGAGGTCGAGCAGCGCGCCGCCGCCGAGCTCGAGGGCGAACAGCCGGTCGTCCGGGTCGAACTCGCGCTGCACCCCGAGGTCGGCCTGCACGCCGCGGACCTCGCCGATCGCGCCGTCCCGGACGAGCTCGCGCAGCGCGACGACGGCCGGCTGGAAGCGGGTCCACATCGCCTCCATGACGAACACGCCGCGCTCCTGCGCTCGCGCGACGACGTCGCGCGCGCCGGCGGACGTCGCGGTGAACGCCTTCTCGACGAGCAGGGCCTTGCCGGCGTCGATCGCGGCGAGCGCGACGGCGGCGTGCTGCGGGTGCGGCGTCGCGACGTAGAGGACGTCGACGTCCGGGTCGCGCAGCAGCTCGGCGTACGAGCCGTAGGAGCGCTCGATCCCGTGCCGGCCGGCGAAGTCCTGCGCCCGCTCGAGCGAACGGGACGCGACCGCGACGGCGCGCGCGCCCTCCACGACGGCGAAGTCCTGCACCACCTTCTCGGCGATGCGGCCCGGCCCGACGACGCCCCAGCGGATCTCTGCGCTCATCGGCGCCACGGTAGGGGGTGGGCGGCGCTCAGCCGAAGGCGGGCGCCTCCGCCTGCTCGAGCGCGTCGGTGAGCAGCGCGACGAGGGCCTCGAGCTGCACGTCGACCGACGACGGCAGCTCGTCGTCCGAGCCGTCGAGCGCGCGGGCGGCCAGGCCCGCCTTGTCGTCGATGAGCTCGGCGATGCGCGCGTCGATCGTCTGCGCGGCGATGATGCGCCAGGCCGTCACGGGCTGGTCCTGCCCGATGCGGTGCACCCGGTCGATGGCCTGCGTCTGCTCGGCCGCCGTCCAGGACAGCTCGGCGAGCACCACGTCGGAGGCGACCTGCAGGTTGAGCCCGACGCCGGCCGCGGTGAGCGAGCAGACGACGACCTGCACGTCCGGGTCCTCGACGAACGCGTCGATGCTGCGCTGGCGCACCCGCGGCGTCTGGTCGCCGCGGATCGAGCTGTAGCCGATGCCGCGCTGCTCGAAGGTGCGCTCGGCGGCGTCCATGACGTCGACGTGCTTGGCGAAGAACACGACCTTGCCGACGTTGCGGGCGAGCTGGGCGGCGTAGTCGGCGGCGAGCACGGCCTTGGCCTGGCCGATGCGCCGCATCATGCTGAAGACGTTCTCCTCGGGGTGCTGCTCGTCGGTGTCCGCCCGCTCCCAGCCGGCGACCTTGCGGACGAGGTCGTGGTCGATGCCCTCGACCTCCGCGCCGGACGTCCGGGCGGCCAGCGCGCTCCAGTAGCGCTTGACCAGCCGCCGGGCGAGGACCCGCTCGGCGTCGCGGATCGAGCGGCCGAGGGCGCCGTCGAGCTCCACCGGCAGGTCGGCGATGCGCCGGGCCGGGATGTCGGCGGCGACGTCGACCTTGCGCCGGCGCACGATGCCGAGGTCGATGACCGCCGCGCGCGCCGCGGGGTAGAAGTCGGGGTCGGCCGGGGTGCGGCCGTGCTCCTCGAGCGCCTGCAGCAGGAGCGGACCGGGCTCGTCCTCGTCGACCCAGCCGAGGAACTCCCAGATCGCCAGGAAGTCCTCGATGTCGTTGATGAGCGGGGTGCCGGTCAGGGCCATGAGCAGCGGACGGACCGTGCGCAGCCGGATCCGGTCGGACAGCTCGAGCACGTGCCGCGAGCGCTGCGAGGTCTTGTTCTTGATGAAGTGCGCCTCGTCGACGACCATCCCGCGGAACCCGAGGCTGCCGAGCCAGCCGACGTGCCGGTCGAGCACCTCGTAGTTGACGATGACGATGTCGGAGAACCCGTCGACGGTGTCGCCGTCGCCGTGCACGACGGTCGGCGAGCGGTGCGGCGTCCACAGGCCGGCCTCGCGCGCCCAGTTCGTCTTCACGACGTTCGGGACGACCACGAGCAGCGGGTAGGCGCCCGCGGCCTCCGCGGCGAGCAGCGCCTGGGCGGTCTTGCCGAGGCCCGGCTCGTCGGCGAGCAGGAACGTCCGGTGGCCCTGCGCGGCCGCCTCGACGACCTGCGCCTGGTGCGGCATGAGCTCGCGGCCGCCCGGCGCGCGCAGCGACGACGGCTCGGGCAGGGCCATGCAGGACGGGGCGCCGCCGGAGGCGGTCTCGAAGGCACGCAGCAGCGGGCCGAGCAGCTCCCAGGTGGCGAGCAGCCGGGGGCGCGCGACCGGCGCCGGGGCGGCCGAGTAGTCGGGCTCGAGGAAGGGGTTCGCCAGCTGGCGCGAGATGACCGAGCGCGGGACGACCTGCCGCTCGGTCCGCGGCGACGGCGCCGTGGGCGACGCGGGCAGCGGCTCGGGCTCCTCGGGCGCCTCGACGCCGGCGGCGGCGCGCAGCTCGGCGAGCATCGACGTGGCGCCGTCGAGCAGCGGGGCGTCCTCGGCGAGCAGCGCCAGCAGGGTGCCGTCGCGGGCGGCGGTGCGGGCCAGGATCGTCGCGACCCCGTCGATGCGCTTGAGCTGCTCGCCGCGCTGCGACTCGCCGAGCTCGGCGGCCTGCACCCGCTGGCGCTCCTCGCGCACGAGCAGGGCGACGACCTGGAACGTCGTCCGGGTCGACGGACGCACCCGGCTGCGGGAGACGGCGAGCTCGATGTCGCGCACGGCCTTGGCCAGCACCGGCAGCATGCCCTCGGCGTCGCGCCCGCGGGCACGGCGCGGCGGACGGGCGCCGGACGCGACGGCTCGCGAGGGACGCCGGTCTCGTGTGGCCATCAACGCTCCTTCGACGTCGCGGCCCGAGGGCCGACGATCACGCACCGGCACGCCCGCTGGCGACCGGTCACCGGTGTGCGGACCGGCGTCCGCACGGCGGGCCTCCTGCGGCGACCAGCGGCGTCGCCGTGCGGCCGCTCCCGTGCGCGGCCCGGGCGCAGGGTCGCGTCCGGACGACGAGCAGCTGACGGCCGAGGCAGTCCGGGGGTGCACCACGTGCGAGCCCGGCGTGCCCGAGGTCGGGCACGCGACCAGCATAGGCGGCTGCGCGCCGGTGCGGTCAGGTGCCGCAGAACGTCCGGAAGGTCCCGTCGTCCGGGCCGGGCTGCGCGTAGCGCTCGAGACCGGGCCGCTCGTCGAACGGGGCGCGGACCGCCTCCAGCAGCCGGTGCAGCGGGTCGAGGTCGCCCCCGGTCGCTGCGGTGAGCGCCTCGTCGACGAGCGCGTTGCGCGGGACGTGGACGGGGTTCACCCGGTCCATGCGGTCGCCGTCCGGCCCGAGGGCCCGCCAGCGCTCGGTCCAGGCGTCGAACGCCGCGAGGTCGATCATCCGGCTGCGGACCGGTTCGGCGTCGCCGCGCGCCGCCCGGCCGAGGGCCCGGAAGCAGGACGTGAGGTCGGCGCGCGAGCCCTCGAGCAGGACGAGCAGCTCGTCCGCCAGCGGCCGGGCCACCGCGTCGGGCACGCCGTCCGGCAGGCCGAGCTTGGCCCGCAGGCCGGCCGACCAGGCGGCGTCGTACTGCGGAGCGAAGCGCCCGAGGGCGTCCGTGGCGCGGCCGATCGCCTGCTCGCCGCCGTCCGCCAGCGTCGGGTCGTCGGACAGCAGCGGCAGCAGCGCCTCGGCGAGCCGGGCGAGGTTCCACTGCGCGACGACCGGCTGGTTGCCGTAGGCGTAGCGGCCGGTCTCGTCGATCGAGCTGTAGACCGTCGCCGGGTCGTAGCCCTCGAGGAAGGCGCACGGCCCGTAGTCGATCGTCTCGCCGCTGATCGTCGTGTTGTCGGTGTTCATGACGCCGTGGACGAAGCCGACGAGCATCCACTGCGCCACGAGCGAGGCCTGCGCGGCGACCACCGCCTCGAACAGGGCCAGCGCCGGCCGCTCGGCCTGCGCCGCGTCCGGGCAGTGGCGGCCGACCGCGTGGTCGACGAGGCGGCGGAGCAGGTCGAGGTCGCCGGTCGCGCGGGCGTACTCGAAGCTCCCCACCCGCAGGTGGCTGCTGGCGACGCGGGCCAGGACGGCGCCCGGCAGCACCGTCTCGCGGCGGACCGGCCGGCCGGTCGCCACGACCGCCAGCGAGCGGGTCGTTGGGATGCCGAGCGCGTGCATGGCCGTGCTCACGACGTGCTCGCGCAGCATCGGGCCGACCGCCGCCAGGCCATCGCCGCCGCGGGCGAACGGCGTGCGACCGGACCCCTTGAGGTGCAGGTCGCGCACCCGGCCGTCGGCGCCGACGAGCTCGCCGAGCAGCAGCGCCCGGCCGTCGCCGAGCCGCGGCGTGAAGCCGCCGAACTGGTGGCCGGCGTACGCCTGCGCGACCGGCCGCGCGCCGGGCGGGACGTGCTCGCCGACCAGCAGGCGCACCCCCTCGGGGCTGCGCAGCTGCTCCGGGTCGAGCCCGAGCTCGACCGCGAGCTGCTCGTCGAGCACCAGCAGCTGCGGGTCGGGGGCGTGCTCGGCCTGCCACGGCAGGGCCAGCTCGGGGAGCTCGCTCGCGAAGCGGTGGTCGAGCACGACAGGAGCAGGCGGTGCGAGGCTCACCCGCCCAGGCTACGGCGTGGACTCCGGGCGACCCGCCGGTCACCCTGCGCACGGGTGACGGGGGCTCGCGGTACGGTCGGCGCCTCGCGGGCGGGGCCGCTCGCCGGCGGACGGAGGCGGGTCCATGACCTCAGCGGAGCGCAACGGGGCCCTGTGGGCCGGGCTGTTCGGGGCCGTCCTCGGCTACCTGTTCTTCGTCGCGGGGGACGTGGACGTGGGCGGCGTCCTGGCGGCGGTGATCTTCGCGGTCGCGGCGGCCGCGGTGGGCTACTACCTCGTGCGCGGCCGGGAGCGCAGCCGCTCCTGAGCGGTCACCCGGCACCGCTGGGCGACCAGGCGAGCGGACGGTCCTCGCCCGCCAACCAGACGACCGGCGGTCCGAGCTCGACGACGTCCGCGAGCCACCAGGTCGTGCCCGGGTCCCAGCCGGTGAGGACCGTCCGGGCGCCCGGCCCGTCGTCCACGGGCAGCGCACGGCCGGCCGTCGCCAGGTAGCCGGTCACGGGCACGTGCACCGCGTCCCAGTCGCGCGCCACCGACGGCCAGTCCGGGACCACCCAGCGCCCGTCCCAGCCGGTCGACCGGTACCAGTCGTGCCGCCGCGAGGCGGTGACCTCGAGCGGGTGGTCGGACGCGAGGGCCAGCCACGCGTCCGGCCCGGTCACCTCGTAGACCCGGGCCGTCCGGTCGGCCCGGACGGCCCGCACCGTCGCCGTGCGCGCGCCGAAGGGGTCCTCGAGCAGCACCAGGCCGGCCGGGCGGCCCGCCGTCGCCGGCAGCGACGGCGTGGAGCCGACCAGACCCGGCAGCGCGGGGCTCGACCACCAGCTGCCGCTGAACGGCGCCGCCGGGTCGGCCGGGCGCTCCCGCCGGGCCCGGATCTCCTCCTCGACGGCGCCCGCGTGCCAGGCGTCCAGCAGCGCGGACGCCGACCGGCGCGCACCGCCGTCGTCGGGTAGCCACTCGACCTGCCACTGGTCGCCGCGGGCGAGCGGGTCGGACCACCAGGCCGCCGCCGGGGCGGCGAGGACGGCGGCCGCGACCGGCGCGAGCGCCCCACCAGGCCGGCGTCCTGCAGCGCCTCGTCGACGAGGTCCGGCTCCTGCCAGGGTTGGGCGTGCACGGCCGCGTCGGCGAGCGGCTCGACCAGCGTCCGGGGGTCGGTCTCGGCCGCCAGCGCCGGCAGGTCGACGCCCGCGACCTCGCGGGCGAGCAGGTCGCGCTGCGCCCGCCGGCCCTCCCAGCGCGGCTCGGGCCGGGCGCGCTGCCGGACGAGCTCGGCGCACAGCCGCCGGCCGCGCGGCCCGTCCAGCAGCGCGCGCACCGCCGCGGCGGACACGTCCCCAGGGGAACCCGGTGGCGGCGACGGGGAGGGTGGCTGCATGTCCCCAGTCTCCCTGCGCCTCGCCGTCGTCCTCGGCACCGACGAGGCCACCTGCACCGTCGTCGCCGGCGAGCGGCTGACCGTCCCCTACGCCGTGGTCTTCCCCGCCCCGCGCGCCGAGCGCGTGCTGCCCGGCCACCTCGTCGCACTCGCTCCCACGCCGGGAGGTGCTGGTGTGACAGCGCCGGGAGGCGGCGAGGTCGTCGTCTGGCGCTGGTTCGACGCGGTCGTGCTCGACGCCGCGGACGGCCAGGTCCGGCTCTGGGAGCCGCTGCACGGCGAGGTGCTCGCCACGCCGCGCGACCCGGCGCGGCTGCCACCGCCCGGCAGCCGCGCCTACGCCTCTGCCGGGCTGCCCGGCGCCGACTGGTGGGTCGCCGGCCCGGTCGTGGCCCGCGCCGCCGACGCCGACGTCGAGCTCGACGAGGTGCGCGCCTTCTTCACCGGCCACAGGCTGTGGGACCGGCTGGTCTGAGCCGGACCCGGTCTCGCCGCGGCCGGTGGTTCAGGTGCCGGGCCGTCGTGCCGACAGAGCCTGCGACGTCCGCGCAGCAGGAGGAGCTCCATGACCACCATCGACGAGGTGCTGAGGGCCGGCCAGGTCTCCAGCGTCTTCCAGCCGATCCTCGACCTGGACACCGGCTGCGTCGTCGCCTACGAGGCCCTGGCGCGCGGACCGCAGGGTCCGCTCGCCCGCCCCGACGACCTGTTCGCCGCGGCCCGGGCGCAGGGCCGGCTCGCGCAGCTCGACGCCGCGTGCCGCATCGCCGCCTTCCGCGGCGCGGTCGAGCAGGGCCTGCTCGGCCCGCTGACGCTGTTCGTGAACGTCGAGCCGGAGGTGCTCGACAGCGCGCCGCTCGACGACCTGCTGGCCATCGCGCAGAGCGCCCCGGGCGAGCTGCGGGTGGTCCTCGAGATCACCGAGCGGGCGCTGGCCGTGCGCCCGGCCGACCTGCTGCGCACCGTCGAGCGCGTGCGCGACCTTGGCTGGGGCGTCGCCCTGGACGACGTCGGCGCCGACGTCCTGTCGCTGGCCTTCATGCCGCTGCTGCGCCCGGACGTCGTCAAGCTCGACCTGCGCCTGGTGCAGGAGCGCCCGGGACCGCAGATCGCCGAGATCATGAACGCCGTCAACTCCTACGCCGAGCGCAGCGGCGCGCTCATCCTCGCCGAGGGCATCGAGACCGAGCAGCACCTGCTCACCGCCCGCGCGCTCGGCGCCCGGCTCGGCCAGGGCTGGCTGCTCGGGCGACCCGCCGCGGGTGCTGCGCCCGGCCTCGCGCCGGCCGAGCTGGTGCTCCCCGCGCCGGCGGCCACCGACGCCGACGGCTCGCCGTTCGGCTGCCTGCCGCGCGGGACGACGCTGCGCCGCTCGCCCAAGGACCTGCTCATCGAGCTCAGCAAGCAGCTCGAGCGCGAGGCCATGCGCATCGGCCGGACGTGCGTCGTGGCGGCCACCTTCCAGGAGGCCAAGCACTTCACCGTCTCGACCACCCAGCGCTACCGCGACCTCGTCGACCGCACCGGCTTCGTCTGCGCCCTCGGCGAGGGCCTGCCGATCGAGCCGGTGCCGGGGGTGCGCGGCGCCCACCTGTCCGCCGACGACCCGGTGCGCGGCGAGTGGGACGTCGTCGTGCTCGGCCCGCACTTCGCGGCGGCGCTGCTCGCCCGCGACCTCGGCGACGACGGCCCGGACCGGCTGCGCACCTTCGAGTACGCCCTGACGTACGACCGCGACGTCGTCGTGCGGGCCGCCGTCGCGCTGCTGACCCGCGTCGCGCCGCGGCTGCCGGTCGTCGAGGAGGCGCTGCGGGCCGAGCGCCGGGCCGTGGTGACCTCGCGTCCGGTGCCGACCCCGCCGCTCGCGACCGTGTCCGGCGAGGCGCTGCTGCACCGCGCGCTCGCCGCCACGACCAGCGGCGTGACGATCGCCGACATGACCCGTCCGGACCAGCCCCTGGTCTACGCCAACACCGCGTTCGAGGAGCTGTCCGGCTACCGCCTCGAGGAGGTCCTGGGCCGCAACTGCCGCTTCCTGCAGGGCACCGACACCGACCCCGACGCGATCGCGCGCATCCGGGCCGCCGTCGACGCGGGGCAGGAGTGCCGGGAGACGCTGCTGAACCACCGCGGCGCCGAGCGGACCACCTGGTGGAACGAGATCTACCTGGCGCCGGTGACCGACGAGCACGGGCGCGTGGTGCAGTACATCGGCGTCCAGAACGACGTCACCGCGCGCGTGGTCGCCGAGCGCGCCCTCGTGCTCGAGCGCGACCGGGCCCAGAGCTACCTCGCGCGCATCGAGCAGCTCGCCTACACCGACCCGCTCACCGGCCTGGCGAACCGCCGGCGCCTCGAGGAGCGGGTCGAGGCGGCGCTGTGGGACGCCCGCGTCGACGGTGGCGCGCTGGCCCTCGTCTACCTCGACCTCGACGGCTTCAAGGCGGTCAACGACCGGCTCGGCCACGGCGCCGGCGACGAGGTGCTCGTGCGCACCGGGCAGCGGCTCAAGGAGCGGCTGCGCCGCACGGACGTGCTCGCCCGGCTCGGCGGCGACGAGTTCCTCGTGGCCGTGCTCGGCCTCGACCCGGTCAGCGCCGCGCAGGAGGCCGGCGAGGTGGCCGCCCAGATCCGCGACAGCCTGTCCCGTCCGATGCAGGTCGAGGGGCAGGACGTGCAGGTGCGGGTCAGCGTCGGCGTCAGCACCTTCCCCGCCGACGGCGACGCCTTCGGACCGCTGCTGCACCTCGCCGACCAGCGCATGTACGCGGCCAAGCACCCGCAGCGGGTGCGGTAGGTGGGGGCGCCGACCGCGTCCGGGCAGCTGACGGCGTCCGACTGGTCGCGGCGGGTCGACGAGGTCTTCTCCGACCCGACGCGGCTGGAGCTCGTCTTCCAGCCCGTGGTCGCCCTGCAGGAGGGCGTCGTCGTCGGGTACGAGGCGCTGTCGCGCTTCGCCGGCCCGCGCGAGCTGACGCCCGACCTGTGGTTCGCCGCCGCCGACCGGCAGGGGCGCGGCGCCGAGCTCGAGGTGCTCGTCGTCGAGCGCTGCCTCGCGCTGCGCCACTCGCTGCCGCCGGACTGCTTCCTCACGGTGAACGTCAGCCCGCACCTGCTCACCGACTCGGCGCTGGCCGACGTCCTGCTGGCCGCCGGCGACCTGCGGCCGCTCGTGCTCGAGCTGACCGAGCACCAGGCCGTCAGCGACCTGCGGCCGCTCGTCGCCCTGCGCGACCGCCTCGCCGACCGCGGGGCGCTGCTGGCACTGGACGACGCCGGCTCGGGGTACTCGGGGCTGCAGCAGCTCACCCAGTTCCGCCCGCACCTCATCAAGCTCGACCGCGCGCTCGTCGACGGGATCGACGGCGACGAGGTCAAGCTCGCGCTCGCCGAGCTGCTCGGCGAGTTCGGCGGCCGCATCGACGCCTGGCTGCTCGCCGAGGGCATCGAGACCTGGGGCGAGCTCGACGCCTTCCAGCGCCTGCGCGTCCCGCTCGGGCAGGGCTACCTGCTGGGCCGCCCTGCCCCGCCCTGGTCACGGCTGGACGAGGACACCGCCGCACGGCTGCGCCTCGGTGCCGCGCGCGCGCAGCTCGTCGAGCACGTCGTGAGCCTGGTCGAGACGGTGCCGCACGAGCACCTCGGACCGCTCGCCGACGGCCAGGTCGGCCTGCGCGTCGACGCGCACGGCGCCCCTGTCGCGCTGCTGCTGCCGCTGGACCGCCGGGCGACCGACGACCCGGGCGGGCACCGGGTGGCGCCGGTGAGCCTGCGGGTGCCGGCGTCGACGCCGGTCGTCGAGCTGGCCCGCCGCGTCGTCGCGCGTCCGCCGTCGTGCCGCTTCGACCCGGTCGTCTGCGTCGACGACGTCGGCCGCGCCACCGGCATCATCCGCGTCGAGCGCGTGCTCCTGCGGATGGCGGAGCTCAAGTCGGGCGCCGCACGTGCCGATCACTGAACGTCCCCGCCTGGGGACCCGAGCTCTGGAGGAGCCCCCGATGAAGCAGTTCTCGTGCGGCGACGTCGTCCCCGGCTGCGGCCGCACCTTCCGCGGCACGCAGGAGGAGATCCTGCAGGCCGTGGCGTCGCACGCCCAGGTCGACCACGGCCTGACGTCGATCCCGGCCGGCCTGGTCGACCAGGTCTGCGCCAGCATGACCCCCGCCTGAGCGGATCGCGCCGTCCCTGCGCCGTAGCCTCGCGCGCATGGGTCTCGTCCTCGGACCGGTCGTGCTGACCGGCGACCTCGTCACGCTCGAGCCGCTCGCGCTCGACCACCACGACGCGCTGGTCGAGGCCGCGCGCGACGGTGAGCTGTGGGACCTCTGGTACACGTCCGTGCCGCGCCCGGAGGCCATGCGGGGGGTGCTCGAGACCCGGCTCGCCTGGCAGGAGCGGGGCCGCATGCTGCCGTTCGTCGCCCGGCGCAACGCCGACGGCCGGGTCATCGGCATGACGACCTACTGCAACGTCGACGCGCACTCCCGCCGGGTCGAGATCGGCTACACCTGGAACGCGCGGTCCGCGCAGCGCACCGGGACGAACACCGAGAGCAAGCTGCTGCTGCTCGGCCACGCCTTCGACGTGCTCGACTGCATCGCCGTCGAGTTCCGCACGCACTGGATGAACCAGCAGTCGCGCGCCGCCATCGCCCGGCTCGGCGCCAAGCAGGACGGCGTCCTGCGCAACCACGCGGTCATGCCGGACGGCAGCCTGCGCGACACCGTCGTGTTCTCGGTGCTGCCGCACGAGTGGCCCGCCGTGCGCAACGAGCTGCGCCGTCGGCTCGCCGCCCGCCGCAGCGCCTGAACGGTGGGCCGGCGCAGCCCGCCCGTCCGGCGGGACCGACCCCCCGTTCGGGGGCTGCTGCCACGACCGCGCGCGTGCGACCATGCGGCTCGGCACGGGCGGGGAGGACGAGCGGGTTGACGCACGCGGACCACCCGGCGCGGGCAGCGGCGGGGAGGGTGGAGGAGCTCGCCGGCCTCGGCACCTGGCGGCTGGACCTGCGCACCGGCGCGGTGACCGGCAACTCGACCTTCTGGGTGCTGCTGGACCTCGCGCCCGACGCCCCCGCGCCGACCATGCCGGACTACCTCCGGGCGGTGCACCCGCAGGACCGCGCCGAGGTGCAGGCCGCGTGGGACGCGCTGCTGCGGCACGGCGAGGAGTACGTGCTCGAGCACCGGCTGCTGCTGCCGGGCGGGCGGCTGAAGTACATGCGCGCGGTGGCGAGCGTCGACCGCGACGACGAGGGGCGCCCGGCGGTCGCCTCCGGCATCACGCAGGACATCACCGGCGTCCGCCTGGCCGCGCTCGAGGTCGAGCGGGAGCGCGACCGCAGCCGCGCGGTCCTGGCCAGCCTGCAGGACGGCTTCCTGATCACCTTCGGCGGCGTCGTCCTCGAGGTGAACAGCGGGCTGTGCGCGATGACCGGCTTCTCGGCCGCCGAGCTGGCCGGCACCCGCTGCCCGCTCCCGTTCTGGCCGGCCCAGCCGGCCTCCGACGTCCTGGCGGGCGGTCCGCCGCCGGGCGCGTCCGGCGTCCAGCGCGACGCCGACCTCGTCCGCAAGGACGGCTCGCCGTTCTGCGCGCACCTCAGCACGACGGCCCTGCCCGACGTCGACGGCGTCCGCCTGCTGCTGACGACCGTGCGCGACACCTCCCAGCAGCGGGCGTACGAGCGCCTGCTCGTGGCGCGCGCCGAGTCCGACCCGCTGACGGGCGTCCGCAACAGCCGCGCGTTCCGCGACGCGCTGCGGCTCGCCGTCGAGGACGCCCGCGCCGGCGAGCCGCTGGCCCTCGCCCTGCTCGACATCGACCACTTCAAGGCCGTCAACGACTCGCACGGGCACGCCGTCGGCGACGAGGTGCTGTGCGCGTTCGTGGCCCGCGTCCGCTCGGTGACCGACCGGGCCGGCGTGCTGGCCCGGGTCGGCGGCGAGGAGTTCGCGCTGCTGCTGCCCCGCACCGGCCCGGCCGTGGCCCGCGAGCTCGTCGAGCGGGTGCTCGCCGTCGTCCGCAGGACCCCGTTCCCGTGGGCGGGCACGGTGACGGTGTCCGCCGGCCTGGCGCACTGGGCGCCGGGCACCGGCGACGACGAGCTCTACCGGTCGGCGGACCGGCAGCTGTACGCGGCCAAGGCCGGAGGCCGTGACCAGGTGCACTGACCGGCCGGCGCACGCGACCGGACAGACTGCGCACGTGCACCCTCGAGCAGCCGCCCCCGCGCCGACCGCCCGCCCCGGAGGTCGACGGTGACCGCGGTCGTGCCCGCGACCGCCGAGCGCTTCGAGCTCGCCGAGGGCCCGGTGTGGGACGCCGCCCGGTCCCGCCTGCTGTGGGTCGACATCGAGGCGGGGCTCGTGCTGGCCGGCGTGCTCGGCGACGGCGGCGTCGAGGTGACCGGACGGCACGCCTTCGACGGCACGGTCGGCGCGGTGGCCGTGGCGGACGACGGCGCGCTGCTCGTCGCCGCGCAGGAGCACCTGGTCGTCGTGCGCCCGGACGGCAGGCGCGAGGACGGCCCGCGCGTCGTCCCGGCCGGCTCGGGGCGTCGGCTCAACGACGGCAGCACCGACCCCGCCGGGCGCTTCCTGGTCGGCACGATGCCGCTGGAGGGCTCGTCCACGGCCGAGGTGCTCGTGCGGCTGGAGGCCGACGGCGCCCTTCGCGCGCTCGACGACGACCTCGGCCTGTCCAACGGCCTGGCCTGGACGGCGGACGGCCGCCGGCTGCTCAGCGTCGACACCGCCCGGCAGACGGTGTTCGTCCGCGACTACGACCCCGGGACCGGCGAGGTTGGGGAGCGGCGCGTCCACCTGCGCGTGCCGGACGGCTCGCCCGACGGCATGGCGCTCGACGCCGACGACCACCTGTGGCTGGCCGTGCACGGCGCCGGTGAGGTCCGGCGCTTCGCGCCCGACGGGTCCCTCGTCGAGCGCCTCACCGTCCCGGCGCCGCACACGACCTGCGTCGCGTTCGGCGGTGACGACCTGCGCACGCTGGTCGTCACCACCGCGCAGGACGGGCTCGACGCCGAGCAGCTGCGCGAGCACCCCGACTCCGGGCGGCTGTTCACCGCCCGCGTCGGCGTCCCGGGCGTCCCCGTCGCGACCTGGTCCGGGTGGTCGGCCGGGTGAGGGCGTTCGTGCTCACGGCGCGGGGCGAGTGCTGCGTGCAGGACGTGCCGGCACCCGTCGCCGGGCCCGGCGAGGCGGTCGTCGACGTCGAGCGCGTCGGCGTCTGCGGCACCGACGTCGAGTTCTTCTCCGGAGCCATGCAGTACCTGCGCGACGGCCAGGCCGCGTTCCCGCTGCGCCTGGGCCACGAGTGGTCCGGCACGGTCAGCGCCGTCGGGCCGGGCGTCGACCCGGCGTGGGTCGGGCGGCGGGTCACGGGCGACACCATGCTGGGCGACGGCACCTGCCGCCGGTGCCGCCGCGGGCAGCAGCACGTCTGCGCCGACCGCGAGGAGGTCGGCATCCGGCACGGCCGCGCGGGCGCCCTCGCCGAGCAGCTCGCCGTCCCCGCGTCGTCGCTGCACGCGCTGCCGGACGCGGTCGACCCTGTCCTCGGCGCCCTCGTCGAGCCGGGCGGCAACGCGCTGCGGGCCGCGCGCGCCGCCGCCGTCTCGTCCGGCGACCGCGCACTCGTGCTC
>CAXTFU010000075.1:0-16447 GCA_964243385.1 uncultured bacterium
GGGCCGCCCGGCGCGCGGTCTGCTGTGCCCATGAGGGTGCTGCTGCTCGGGGGGACGGCGTGGCTCGGCCGGGAGGTCGCGCGCCTGGCGGTCGCGGACGGGGACGAGGTGACGTGCCTGGCCCGCGGCTCGACGCCCGTGCCGGACGGCGCCGTCCTCGTGCGAGCCGACCGCACGGCCCCGGGCGCCTACGACGACGTCGCCGGCACGCCGTGGGACCTCGTGGTCGACGTGTCCCGGCAGCCGGGCCAGGTGCGCACGGCCGTCGACGCGCTGGCCGGGTCGTCCCGGCACCTCGTGCTGGTCTCGTCCGGGAACGTGTACGCGCACCACTCGGCGGCCGGCGAGGACGAGACCGCGCCGCTGCTGCCCGCCCTCGAGGGCGACGTCATGGAGTCGATGGAGACCTACGGCGAGGCCAAGGTCGCGTGCGAGCGGCTCGCGCTGGCGGGCTTCGGCCCGGAGCGGGTCCTCGTGGCGCGCGCCGGGCTGATCGGCGGTCCGGGCGACGTGTCCGACCGCTCGGGGTACTGGCCGCTGCGGTTCCGGCGGCCGGCGGACCCGGACGGCAGCGTCCTCGTGCCGGACGCGCCGCAGTTCGGCACGTCGGTGGTCGACGTCCGCGACCTCGCCCGCTGGCTGCTCGACGCCGGCCGCGACCGGGTCGCCGGGGCGATGGACGCCGTCGGGCCGGTGCTGCCGCTCGAGGAGCACCTCGAGACGGCCAGGACGGTCGCCGGGCACTCCGGACCGGTCGTGCGCGCGCCCGAGGCCTGGCTGCTCGAGCAGGGCGTGGAGCCGTGGATGGGCGACCGGTCACTGCCGCTCTGGCTGCCGGACCCGGAGTGGTCGGGGATGGGCACCCGGGACGGCGGACGCGCCCGGGGCGCGGGCCTGACCTGCCGTCCCCTCGCCGAGACGCTCGCCGACACGCTCGCCTGGGAGCTCGAGCGCCCCGGCGGCACGGCGCGGCGGGCCGGCCTGACGGACGACCAGGAGCGCGCGCTGCTGGCGGCGCTGCGGGCGTCCTGACCCCGACGCCCTCCCGCACGAGGCACGGGAGGGCGTCGAGGCGGTGCTCGGGACGGCTACCGGACGGACGCCGCCGACCCGGCGGTGACGGCGGTGTGCAGGACGGCCCGGCCGACCTGCGCGTACAGGCCCTTCGGGTGGTCGCGGAACATCGGCTCGGTGCCGAACAGGACCACCGAGGCGCCGGTCTCGTCGAGCCCACGGACGATGCTCGCCTGGCCGGCGGCGCCCGCCACGCTGGTCGGGCCCTCGAGCGGACGCCAGTGGCCCGCGACCAGCACGTCGCTCGCTGCGTAGCGCTGCTCGGCGACGACGCCCGCACCGAGGTCGGTGAACCAGCGCGGTCCGTAGACGAAGCTGTGCGGCAGGGCGCCGTCCGTGACCGGGCCCTCGGCGTTCGTGACGCGGACGACGCCGTTCGCCGAGCTGCTCCCCGCGACGCTCGTGACGCTCAGCAGGCCGGCGGCCGCGTTGAACGCGGCGCCGGTGGCGCCGCGCGTGACGACGCCGCCGTCGGTGAAGAAGGTGCCGACCGCGGCCTTGGCCGCGGCGGTCAGCGCGGTGTAGCTCAGCCCGGACGACACGAACAGCACGTCCGCGCCCTCCAGCGCCGACGTCCCGGCGTTGAGGACGGCGGTCGAGACCGGCCGCACCTCGAAGCCGAGATCGCGCAGCACCTTGAGCTCGTCGGCCGCGGCGGCCGCCGCGACGACGGTGCGCCGCATCGGGCGCGTCGCCTCGGCGGTCGCCGCGGAGAAGGTGACGCCGAAGCGGTCGGCGACGGCGACGGCGGCGCGCCGCGAGGCCGCCGGCACGACGACCATGCCGTCGTCGGCCAGGCCGAGCGCGACGCCCTCGTCGAGCAGCGCGTTGGCGGCGGCGACGTCCTGGGCGTCGACGAGCTCGAGCGCCAGCGACCGGTTCGGCGCGACGCGGCCCGTCGGCGCGGCGGCGACGACCGGCCGGCCGACGACCGACAGGAAGCCGGTGGCGGCGATGTCGACGGTGGCGCCCCACAGCAGGCGGTGGCTCCAGCCGCTGATGTCGTACATCTGGGGCACTCGCGCGCTGATGTCGCGGCCGGCCTCGAGCATGACGTTGGCGAGCCCGCGCTTGGGCTGCCGCATGTCGACCACGTAGGAGCCCGCTGCGTAGGGCTTGCCCGCGAGGGTGAAGCCGCGGTCGGCGCGGGTCACGCGCACGTCGTTGGCGACCAGGTGGTCGACCAGGCGCGCCGCCGCGACGGCCGAGCGCTGGGTGGCACCGGACGGGATGACGTAGGCGCGCGGGAAGGTCGTCGTGTAGCCCTGGTCCTCGGGCCCGAAGCCCTCGACGACGTCCAGCGCGGGCTCGCGGCGCGGCTCGCCCGCAGCGCCGCGCCGGAAGGTCTCGATCTGGTCGGCGATGAGCTGCTCGCGGTGCTCGTCGGTGTAGGCGAGCGCGGCCTTGGCCGTCTCGTAGACGACGGCCTTGTTGATGGCCGAGCGGCGCCGCAGCTCCTCGGTCGGCAGCCGCGTGTAGTCGGCGTTGTTGACGCGCAGGGGGATCTCGACGGTCTGGCCGATCGCGCCGTGCAGCATCGCGTACATCGGGGTGAAGATCGGCGGCCAGTCGTCCCAGTCGCCGGGGGCGTAGTCGCGGAACGGGATGACGGCGTTGCCGGCGCTCGTCAGCGCCTCCGCCGAGAGGGTGCCGGCCCCCACGGCCTTCTGCAGCGCGGCCTCCATGCCCTCGGCGTTGGCGAGGGCGTGCTTGATGTAGAGGTCGTACTCGCTGTTCTGGGCGTGCGGCGCGGTCGCCGGCTCGAGCAGCGTGCCGGCGACGTAGCCGTGCATGTCCAGGAACACCAGCGGCTGGGCGTCGATGAGGGCGTCGCGGGACGCGACGACCTCGGGCTGCGAGGCGGTGATGTAGTCGCGGTTCATGTCGAAGCCGGCGCCGTTGGCGCGGGTGTTCGCGACGCGGCCGTCGGGGTTGACGGTGAGGATCGAGGTGACGCGGGTGCGCTCGAGCAGCCGCCCGACGGCCGGGTCGTCGGAGAGCGCGAGCTCCTCGACGAGCTGCAGGGCGCCGTCGGTGCCCTCCCACTCGTTGCCGTGGATGTTGCCGTTCAGCATGAACGGCGCCTTGTACCGCTTCGCCAGGCCCTGGTCGCGGGCGGCGACGAGCGGGTCCTCGCTGATCCGGTCGCGCAGGCGCTGCTGGCGGCGCGCCTCGGCCGCGGACTCGGGCGCGGTGACGGTGACCAGGTAGAGGTCGCGGCCCTGGGTGCTCTGGCCGATCACCTCGACCGAGACGCGGTCGCTCTTGCGCTGCAGGTCGTTCAGGCGCGGCGCGAGCTGGTGGTAGCCGAGCAGGCCGAGCTTGAGCGAGGCGTCCTGCTCGTCCACGGCCGGCACCGGCAGCACCGTCTGCCGCGGGTAGGCGGCCACCGTCGAGCGGCCGGCGCGGGCACGGGCCGGGCGCGCCGGCACGCTGGACGCCACCGCGCTGCGGTCGAGGACGGTGCCGCCCTCACGGCGCTGCGGGTCCAGCGGCGGGGCGGCGGCGCTGGCGGCCTGGGTGAGCGACACCGACGTCGCGAGCGTGGTGGTGAGGGTCGTGGCGAGGACGAGCAGACTGCCCTTGCGGCGCATGCAGCACTCCAGTGCGGGGAGGGGGTCGGCACCTCCGGACGTCGCCCGGGGTGCGCGCGGCTGCCTCGGCAGCCGCACGACGGCACGACCCTAAGCCCCGCCTCCGACGGTCTCCGCGGACGACGCGGGAGCCGCGGAGCGCGGCCGTCGCGGCTGCAACACGGCCGGGACGGGGATGCAGCGCAGCAGTGATCGCGGCTGTGACGCGGGAGGAACGGGCCTGCACCGGTTCGGCGGCGCCGCGGCCCGGGCGGGCACGGCCGGAGGCGCCGCCCGGTCAGGTGAAGACGCTCACCCCACCCGGACCGACGAGCAGCCCGACGACGATCAGGACGATGCCCATGAGGACGTCGCCGCGGACGAGCCGCACGATCCCGAAGATGACGAGGACGGCGGCGATGAGGAACAGGATGGTGGTCATGCCGCCAGCCTCCCCCGCCGCGGTGGCGCTCACCCTCCCCCGACGGGGTGAACGTCCGGGGCAGCCGGCGTGAATCCTGCGTCGGGACAGGGAAACACGCGCCGTCACCCCATGATCACGGTCAGGCGCGGACGGTCCGCCCGACCCGCCCGGTCGTCCCGGCAGCCGGCGGGTCGGCAGCGGGCGGATCGGCGGCTGGCGGGTCGGCAGCGGGCAGCTCGGCGGGGGACGCGTCGGCGGCGGACGGCTCCCGCAGCTTCGCCGTCAGCCCGCGCAGCGCCGCCACGTCTGCGGCGTCGAGCCGGTCGAACACGAGCCTGCGCACCTGCTCGACGTGCCCGGGCGCCATGGTCACGAGCGCGGCGGTGCCGTCGGCGGTGAGCTGCGCGTGCTGCCCCCGGCGGTCGTCCTCGCACGGGGTGCGCCGGACCCAGCCGCGCGCCTCGAGCGCGGCGACGGCGTGCGACAGCCGGCTCGCCGAGGTGCTCGTGAGCCGGGCCAGGTCGCTCATGCGGCGGGTGCTCGCGTCGGCAGCGCTCAGCACGGCCAGGATCTGGTAGTGCGCGTGCGGGATGCCCGCCTCCTCGCGCAGCTGCCGGTCCAGAGCCGCCGGCAGGCGCACGAGCAGCTCGACGAGCCCCAGCCAGGCCGCCATCTCGTCCGGGTCGAGCCAGCGCGGCGCGGGAGCGGCGGCGGCGTCCCCGCCCGTCATGCCGCCTGGAACGAGCGCTTCGCCAGGCCCACGAAGAAGCCGTCCACGGTCGTCGTGACCGGTGCCTCGGGGTCGGTGGCGGCGCCGAGCGTGACGAACAGCGGCGTGAAGTGCTCGACGGTCGGGTGCGCCCACGGCATCCCCGGGGCCCGCGTGCGGAAGTGCGCCAGCTCGTCGACGTCGCCGCGGGCGAGCGCGTCGGCCGCCCACAGGTCGAACTCCGCCGACCAGCCCGGCACGCGCTCCGGGTGCTGCCAGTCGACGTGCTGCAGGCCGTGCGTCATGAAGCCCGAGCCGACGACGAGCACGCCCGAGTCGCGCAGGCTGCGCAGGCGCCGGCCGAGCGCCAGCAGCCGGGTGCTGTCGTGCGTCGGGATGCTGAGCTGCAGCACCGGCACGTCGGCGTCCGGGTACATCACCTTCAGCGGCACCCAGGCCCCGTGGTCGAGACCGCGCCCGCGGTGCTGGTGGACCGTCTCGGTGTCGGGCAGCGCGCCGACGACGAGCCGCGCCAGCTCGCCGGCGTCCGGGGTGTCGTAGCGCATCGCCGAGTACATCGGCGCGAAGCCGCCGAAGTCGTACACGAGCTCGGTGCCGGCGGTGCTGCTGCTCAGGCTGAGCGGGGCGGACTCCCAGTGCGCCGAGACGATGAGCACGGCCCGCGGCTTGGGCAGCGAGCGCGCCCAGCCGTGCAGCTGCTGCATCCACGCGGCGTCCTCGAAGACCGGGGGCGCGCCGTGGCTCACGTACAGCGAGGGCAGCGGGCCGTCCTCGGGCGTCCACAGCGGCTGCGGGGCCTCGCGCTCGAGCGCGGCGGCGGCCCGCAGGTGCCGCGCGAAGGGGTGGGCAGCCGGGATGCGCGCGTCGGCGAGCGCCGTCGTCGAGGGCGCGGGGCGCGAGGCGGTCATGCCGGCACCCCGCCGCGGACCCAGACGACGGCGAGCTCGTCGCGGGCGCCGAACCGCTCGAGGTGGCTGCCGAGGACGTGCTCGACCCGGCCGAGGCTCGCCTCGTCGGGGCCGGCCGCGAGCAGGACGAGGACGCCCTCGCCGACGACCACCGAGCCCGTCGCGTCGCCGAGCCGGGCGGTCGAGGCCGGGCCGTCGGGAGTGCCGTCGGGGGTGAAGGCCACCTTGCGCCCGAGGTGGGCGACGAGCTGCTCGGCGTAGCGCGCCGGCCGGTCGGTGGCGACCTCGGCGCGCGAGCTGAGGGCGGGAGTCGAGCGGGTCACGACGGGCTCCGATCGGTCGGGGTCCCCGGGCGCGGGACGCGGTGCCTGAAGGTGCTTGAAGGCTCAAGCACTCACGGTAGCCGCCACCGCAGCGCCCGGCAAGCGCCCGGTCCCCCTCCGCCGCGCGGACGCGGTAGGCTGTATGTCGATGAACCCAGTAGGAATCTCCCTCCACTCGCGGCGGCACGTCGACCTGCTGCGGTGCTCGAGCGCGCTCTGTCCGGCCTGACCTGCCCCGTCCCGGCCGACGCCTCCTGGCTCGCACCGCCCGCTCGCCCCTCGACACCCTCACGGAGAACCCGCATGACCCTGCTCGACGTCACCCCGCACACCGCCCCGACCAGCGCGGGCTCGGCCGAGCCCGAGCTCACGGTCGAGCGCCTGTCCCCCTCCTTCGGCGCCCGCATCACCGGCCTCGACCTCGACCGCGCCACCGACGCGCAGGTCCGGGCCGTCCGCACCGCCCTCGCGGAGCACAAGGTGCTCTTCTTCTCCGCCCAGGAGCTCGACCCCGACGCCCAGGTCGCGCTCGGCCGGCGGCTCGGCGAGGTCACCGAGTCGCACCCGGTCGTGCCGGGCGTCGACGAGGAGCACCCCGAGATCTACGCCCTCGACAGCGCCGAGGGCGGCTTCGCCGACGTGTGGCACACCGACGTGACCTTCGTCCGGCGCCCGCCGCTGGGCTCCGTCCTGCGCGCGGTCGTGCTCCCACCGACCGGCGGCGACACCCAGTGGGCCGACCTGCAGCTGGCGTACGAGTCGCTCAGCGCACCGGTGCAGCGGCTCGCCGACCAGCTGACGGCCGTCCACGATGGCACCCGCGAGTTCGGCTACTACCTCGCCCAGCGCCAGGCCGCCGAGACCTCGTGGGAGGGCGAGACCTACCGCGCGCTCGTCCCGGTCGAGCACCCGGTCGTGCGCATCCACCCCGAGACCGGCCGCAAGGGCCTGTTCGTGAACCCGGGCTTCACCTCGCACCTCGTCGGCGTCTCGGACGCCGAGAGCCGGTACCTGCTCGACCTGTTCTACGCCCACATCACCAAGCCCGAGCACATCGTGCGGCACCGCTGGTCGGTCGGGGACGTGGCCATGTGGGACAACCGGTCGACCGTCCACTACGCGACCCGGAACTACGGCGACCAGCGCCGCGTCATGCACCGCATCACGCTGCGCGGCGACGAGCCGTACGGCCCCGCACAGGACTGAGCCGTCCGGCAGCGGGCACACGCCAGCACTGCCCGCACGGTCCTGCTCCTGCTCCGCCCGAGACGCCGGCGCTCCTGAGCGCCGGCGTCCGCGGCTGCCCCGTCCCCCTCGCCGGGCTGCCGCGTCCCCGGGCGCGGCGCCCGCCGCGCTCCCGACCAGAAGAGGAACCATGCGCACCACTCCGTCCAGGCCCCGCACCGCCGCCCGCGCGCTGGCGACCGCCGCCGCCCTGTCCGCCGCGCTCGCCGGCTGCGGCAGCGACAGCTCGACGGCCGGCTCCGGCGGGTCCGACGCCGCCTCCGAGGGGATCACCGTCGACGCCGCCCAGTTCAGCTGGACGGCCGCCGGCCTCACCAACGCCATCCTGGCCGAGATCGTCGAGGCGGAGCCCGAGCTCGGCGTCGCGGAGCTGAAGACCACCCAGCTCGACCCCGCGGCGGCCTGGGCCGGTGCCCAGCGCAAGGACGTCGACCTGCTCACCGAGGTCGCGCTGCCGAACCAGCAGGCGTTCGCCGACAAGGCGAAGGCCCAGGTCGACATCGTCTCGGAGACCTACGGCGACGCCTCGCAGGGCTGGTTCGTGCCGAAGTTCGCCACCGAGCCCGGCGGTCCGCTCGAGGGGCTGACGAGCGTCACGCAACTGAACGACTACGCCGACGAGCTCGGCGGGAAGTTCTACGACGCCGACCCGGGCTACGTCACGACCGAGCAAAACACCAAGCGCCTCAAGGGCTACGGCGTCGACCTCGAGCATGTCGTGGCCGGCGAGGCCGCCGAGCTCGCGCAGCTCGGCCGGGCCTACGGCCGCGAGGAGCCGATCGTGCTGTACCTCTACCACCCGCACGCGGTCTTCGCGCAGTACGACATGGTGCAGCTCGAGGAGCCGACGCCGTACAGCGACGGCTGCCTGACGACGGGCGACGGCGCCTGCGCCATGCCGGCCTACAGCGCCAACATCGCCGCCAGCAAGGAGCTGCAGGAGGACGCCCCGCGCTTCGCCTCGCTGCTCGAGCAGTTCCGCATCTCGCTGGAGGAGATGGAGGACATGCAGAAGCAGGTCGACGTCGACGACGCCGAGCCCGCGGACGTCGCGAGCGCGTGGGTGGAGCAGCACGCCGACGACGTCGACAGCTGGACGGCGGCCGGGTGACGAGCACCGAGCAGGCGCGCGGGACGGGCAGCCGGCGGGTGAGCGCGGCCGCTCCTGCGCCCGCACCCGCCGGTGCCGGCACGACCGAGCCGCCCGCGCTGCGGGCCACCGGGCTCACGAAGGTCTTCGGCACGCGCGCGGCCGAGGGGCTGCGGCTGGCGCGCGAGGGGGTCGGACGCGCGGAGGTCCTGCAGCGGACCGGCGCGCTCGTCGCGGTGCACGACGTGAGCTTCTCGGTGCAGCGCGGCGAGCTGTTCGTCGTCATGGGGCTGTCCGGCTCGGGCAAGTCGACGCTCGTGCGGCTGCTCAACCGGCTCATCGAGCCCAGCGACGGCACGGTCGAGGTCGCCGGTCGCGATCTGCGCGCCGTGAGCGACCGCGAGCTGCGCAGCCTGCGCAACGCCGAGGTCAGCATGGTGTTCCAGCACTTCGCGCTGTTCCCGCACCGGACCGTGCGCGAGAACGCCGCCTACGGGCTGAAGGTGCGCGGCGCGAGCGCCGCCGAGCAGCGCGAGCGCGCCGACTGGGCGCTCGAGACGGTCGGGCTGGCCGACCGGGCCGATGCCCGTCCGCACGAGCTGTCCGGCGGCATGCAGCAGCGCGTCGGGCTGGCCCGGGGCCTGGCCACCGACTCCGACGTGCTGCTCATGGACGAGCCGTTCTCGGCGCTCGACCCGCTCATCCGGCGCGACATGCAGGAGCTGCTCGTACGCCTGCAGACCGAGCTGCGCAAGACGATCGTCTTCATCACCCACGACCTCAACGAGGCCATGCGCCTCGGCGACCGCATCCTGCTGCTCAAGGACGGGCGCTCCGTGCAGCTCGGCACCGGCCCGGAAATCATCTCGGCGCCCGTCGACGACTACGTGGCGGACTTCGTGTCCGACGTCGACCGCAGCCGCGTGCTCACCGCCGGCGACCTGCTGCGCGAGCCGCGCATGACGGCGCGGCTCGGCGACCCGATCGGTCCCCTGCTGCGCCGGCTCGGCGCGGCGGAGGCCAACGGCGTGCACGTCCTGGACGACGAGCGGCGCATCGCCGGCGTCGCCCGCGACGACCTGCTCGCCCGGTCGCTCGCCGACGGTCGCCAGCAGGTCGGGGCGGACGACCTCGTCGCGGACTTCCTGACGACGCCGTCGGACCGTCCGCTCATCGACCTGGTGCACCTCGTGGGACGGCACGTCGTCCCGCTCGCCGTCGTCGACGAGCAGGCCCGCATGCTCGGGGTCGTCCCGCGGGCCGCCGTCCTGGACGCCCTCGCCGCCGCGCCGTCCCGGAGGAGCTGACCATGCCGCACGTGCCCATCGGCCAGGCCGTGTCCGACCTCGTCGACTGGCTGCTCGCGACGGTGCCGTGGCTGTTCGACGGGATCTCGTCGGTGATGCAGGCCCTCGTCGACGGGCTCACCGCCGTCCTCACCGGCCCGCCCGCCTGGGTCGTCATCGTCGTGCTGACGCTGTTCGCGCTCGCCGTGCGCGGCTGGGGGCTCGGGCTGTACGCCGCCCTCGCCTTCACCCTCGTGCTGTCGCTCGAGCTGTGGGAGGAGACGATGCAGACGCTCGGCCTGGTGCTGGTGGCCGCCGCGCTCGCCGCGGTCGTCGCCATCCCCCTCGGCGTGGTCGCCGCGCGCTCGCGGGCCGTCAGCACCGTGGCCCGCCCGGTGCTCGACGCGATGCAGACGACGCCGGTGTTCGTGTACCTCATCCCGGCGGTCTTCTTCTTCGGCGTCGGCGTCGTGCCGGGCGTCGTCGCGACGACCATCTTCGCGATCGCCCCGGGCGTCCGGCTCACCGAGCTCGGCATCCGCCAGGTCGACCGCGAGGTCGTCGAGGCCGCGCACGCCTTCGGCGCGCGCCCCGGGCAGGTGCTGCGCGAGGTGCAGCTGCCCATGGCGCTGCCCTCGATCATGGCCGGCGTCAACCAGATGATCATGCTGGCGCTGTCGATGGTCGTCGTCGCCGGACTGGCCGGCGCGGCCGGCCTCGGTGCCGTGGTGGTGCGCGCGGTCACCCAGCTCGACGTCGCCTCCGGTGTCGAGGGAGGGCTGGCCGTCGTCCTGCTGGCGATCTTCCTCGACCGCTCGACCGGGGCCCTCGCGGGCGGTCGCCCGGGTCGGCTGGCGTCGTCGCTGCGCGGACGCCGGGCCCGGGTGCAGCCCTCCGCTGCAGCGCCGGTCGAGGTGCCCCGCGAGGACGCCGTCCCCGTCGCCTGAGCGCTGCGCCCGGACAGCCCTCCGACTGCCCCGCGAAGACCGACGGCCCGGCTCCTCGCGTCGCGCGCGGAGCCGGGCCGGCCGGCCTCAGGCGTTGGCGGCCCGGTACTGCTCAAGCACGTCGGCCTTGATGCGCCCTCGGGGGCTCACCTCGACGCCGTTGGCCTCCGCCCACGCGCGCACCTCGCGCGGATCGGGCGTCGAGCCGCTGCGCGGGCGCGGGCTCGTCGCGGACGAGCGCCGGGGTTGGCCGCCGGACGTCTTGCGCGCCACCGACACGAACGGCGCGAGCACCTCCCGCAGGTCCTCGGCATGGGCCTCGTTGAGGTCGATCTCGTAGCTGGTGCCGTCGAGGGCGAAGGTGAGCGTCTCGCTCGCCTCGGTCCCGTCGATGTCGTCGATGAGCGTCGTGATGGTGGTCTGTGCCATGGGTCCCCCCGGAACGTCCTTCTACGCACCGCAGGAATGCCGTGCGCGGCGAGCATCCGCAAGATCGAGTCTAGGGGGCATTCCTCGAACAATGGCGTCAGGAAGCGGGTGAGCGGGAACACGTGCGCGTCGTGACGGCATTCTCGTCACGCACTGCGCCGTCGTTCACGGCGTTCCGTGGCGAACGGCGGGCGGACGAACGCGCCCGCGTGCGCCCGGGCGGCACAGGGCGCAGACCTGGCGGCGCTCGCAGCCCGGGCAGGTCCGGCTCGAGCCGCCTCGCACCGTGACCACCTCCCCCTCCGGTCACCAGGCGTCTCCGGCGCGCCAATCGCAGGTCAGGGCGGCGGTGCGGTCGAGCACGGCGCCCAGCGGCAGCACGTGGACGCAGTCGTCGTCCTCGGGCGTGCGCAGCAGCCCGTCCGGGCTGAGCACCGACGTCGGCCCCTGCCACGGCAGCCACCCGCGGCTGCGGTAGAACGCGGCGCCCTCGTCCGTGGCCGCGAGCGCCGCGAGCTCGTAGGCCCGGCCGGCCAGGTCCTCGAGCGCCGCCATGAGCGTCCCGGCGTGCCCGCGGCGCCGCACGTCGGCCCGCACGCCGACGCCCTCGACGTAGCCGGTCCGCAGCGCGCGCCCGACGTGCAGCAGCCGACGGGTCACCAGCGCGGCGTGCCCGACCAGCTCGTCCCCGTCCCACAGCAGGGCGTGCAGGCCGCCGAGGCAGTGCTCCCAGTCGTCGTCGCGGAGCTCGCCCGCGAAGACCTCCTGCAGGAGCGCACGGGCGGCCGTGAGCTCCGCTGCGCTCAGCTGGCCGGTGTGCGCGACGACGAGCCGCGCGCCGGCGCCGGTCACCCGCGCCGGCTCACCGGACGGTGAGCACCGTGGGGGCGCTCGCCGACCAGGTGTGGTCGGGGTCGGACGGCTTCACGACGCGGTAGGTCTTCGCGCCGCGGCTGCCGGTGGTGAGCGTGAAGCGGTAGGCGCCGGTCTGGCTGAGCACCGCGGTGGCGAGGGTCGTCCAGCGCCCGCCCACGAGCTGCTGGCGCTGGACGCGCTGCCCGGCGTGCGCGGGCCGGACGGTCCCGCGCAGGTCGACCTGCGCCTTGACCCCGGCCGTCGGGCGCGACAGCGCGGCCGTGACGACGGTCGCGACGGCCACCCGGGCGCGGCGCTCGGCGGGCAGGGAGGTGCTGTCGCCGGCGTAGCGCGCGGTGTACTCGAGGTTCGTCAGCGGCGTGTGCGTCCCCGAGAAGGTGCCGTCGGCGGCGGTCGAGCGGGTGCTCAGCCGCGTCCAGGCGCCACCGGGGCGGCGCATGGTGAGCTGGACGGCCTTGCCGGCCAGCGGCTGCCCGCTCGCGGTCGTCAGCCGCCCGCGCAGGGTCGTCGAGCTGCCGTAGCGCGTCGTCGATGGCGCGCTCGTGAGCGCCACGGTCGTGGGCATCGCGGAGGTGCCGAGCGAGGCGCGGATCCGCTCGGCGACGGCCGCCCGCAGGGCCGGCAGCATCGGGTAGGCGAAGTTGCCCGGGCAGCTCTTGGACGAGTAGTCGCGGTGCCCCGAGATGACGCCGACGGTGACGAGCGCGCCCTTCTTGTGGAACGTCGAGGACCCGCCGGCGGAGGTGTACGTCGTCGTCCCGGTCGGGTCGAGGCCGTAGAGCCCGAGCTTCCAGGCGAAGACCTTGCGCACGGTCTCGAGCAGCGCACCGGTCGGCGCGACGAGGTCGTGGTTGCCGATCATCGAGACGCCGAAGGTGTCGGTGTTGAAGCCACCGGTGTGCGCGCCGATCACGGGGCGGTCGACGCCGCCCCACCGGCCCTCGTAGAGCGTCCCGAACTTGTCGACGAGGAAGTTGTAGCCGATGTCGCACCAGCGCAGGGACTTCGTGTGGTAGGCGTACATCGACCGCATGACCGCGGCGCTCTGCGCCTGCGTGTAGTCGTTGCCGGTGGCGGTGGTGTGCAGGATCCCGCCCCTGATGGTCGAGCTGTAGCTCGGCGTGCAGGTGCGCAGGCGCTCGTCGGCGCCCCACTGCGCTCGGGGCACGTACGCGGGCATCGGCTCGGCGGCGCCGGCGGTCGAGCGGGGCACGCCCGTCTCCCCCACCGACGCGTCGGCGGGTGACCGGCCGGGGTCGACGAGCTGCAGCTGCAGGTCTCGGGGCTTGACCGGACCGGCGTCGACGCGCACCTGCACCGCGTCGCTCGGGCCGACGAACAGCGGGTCGGAGCCCGCGCGGACGCCCGCCGCGCTGCTGCCCTCGGCACCGTCGGCGTCGACGGCCTCGCTGGCCTGCACCTCGACCTCGGTCCAGTCCGTCCAGCGACCGGCGGCGCGGGTGCGCACCTGCACCGAGATGTCGTCGACGGCCCGGTCGAGGCGCCAGGTGACGCCGACGGCCGAGAACGAGCCGGTCTGCACGCGCCCGGTGACGGCGAGCGGCGACCGGTCGTCGTCCTGCACGCGGCGCTCGACGGCCTCGGCGGCCAGCCGGCCGTGGACGACCTCGCCGCCCTCCTCGACCTCGGGCACAGGCGACTCGGCCAGCCCGCGCGCGTCGATCCCGCGCAGCGGCACGGCCTCGACCTCGGCGGGCACCGGGCGGGCGGCCGCGGCAGGCAGGGTGACCGTCGGGAGGACGACGAGCGTCGAGCCCAGGGTCGACACCAGGACGACGGCGGACGTCCAACGCACAGCAGCACTCCTCGAGACAGGGCAGTCCTGTACCTCTCGACCCCGGTCGTGCGGGGCCTGAGGCCTACGGCTCAGATCACGGCCACCGAAGCACACATGTGCGCTCCGTCACGAGTGGTGACCGGATCGTCGACAGATCGTTGCCCAAGGCATCTGGTCCGTCCAGTCACTCCTGTCACTCCAGTGCTTGTCAAGACACGGTCAGAGCACGGACCTGCGGTGCACGTCCAGGTGCCTCGCGAACGCCGCGAAGACATGCTCGGCGCCGCGCACCGCGTCGTCGGCCGCGCCGGGGTCGAGCCGCCGCAGCCCGTCGCGCAGCGCCCGCCAGGCCCGGGGACCGTCGCGGTCCTGTCCGGCGAGGAAGCGCACGGGCACGTCGCCGACCTGCGCCCGCACGGCCGGCGCGAGCACCCGCCCCCCGAGCGAGGACCCCTCGAGCACGTAGAGGCAGCCGACGGCCTGGCCGAAGCCGGCCAGCACGGGCAGCTCCGCGCCCGCACCACCGGCAGGGCCCGCACCGGCAGGGGCAGAGCCGGCAGGGCGTGCACCAGCAGGGACAGAGCCGGCAGGGGCAGAGCCGGCAGGGCTCGCGTCGCCGAGGCGGGCCAGGTCGTCGTCGAGGGCCGCCGCCCGGCGGTGCCGGGCCAGGTCGACGCCGAGCGCTGCCCAGCCGGCCCGCCAGGCCGGCGCGGCCAGCTGCTGCTCGAGCGGCCCGTGCAGGTCGCGGAAGCGGCGCAGCACCTCGGCGTAGCCCGCGCGGGTGCGCACCGACGCGGGCAGGTCGACCGCCTGCTCGGCGCTGCGGTGCAGCGCGGCGGTGTCGCGGCGCAGGCGCGCCGGCAGGTCGAGCACGTCCGATCTGGTGGGCACCCGACCTCCTGTCGTCGCGCGGGCGCCCGACGTCGCCGCCATCGTCCCACGGGCGGGCGGTCAGCCCTTGACGCCGCCCTCGTTCGCGCCCGCCACGAAGTACCGCGAGAAGGCGAAGAACACCAGCGCCACCGGGATGGTCGCGAGGAGCGCCGCCGCGAGCTTGAGCGGGAACTGCTGCCCGGACCCGAGCTGGCCGGAGGTGAGCCGGGCGAGGGCCAGGATGAGCGTCTGCTTGTCCTCGCTCTGCGTCGCCACCAGGAAGTGGGTGAACTCGTTCCAGGACCCCTGGAACGACAGGATGGTCAGGGTGATCAGGGCCGGCCGGGCCATCGGCAGGACGACCGACCAGAACGTCCGGAAGACGCCGGCGCCGTCCATGCGGGCCGCCTCCTCGATCGACACCGGCACCGAGTCGAAGAACTGCTTCATGATGAAGACGCCGGCGGCGTCGATCATGAGGGGGACGATCATGCCGCTGTACTGGTCGTACATGCCGAGCTGCTTGAGCACCAGGAACTTCGGGATGAGCAGGACGACCCCGGGGACGGCCATGACGGCGAGGATCGCCGCGAACAGCATCGAGCGTCCCCGGAACTGCAGGCGCGACAGGGCGTAGCCGGCCAGCGAGTCGAAGAAGACCCGGCCGAGGGTGACCGCCAGGGTCACGAACACCGAGTTGAACAGGTAGAGCGGGTAGTTGCCCGTGGCGCCGTCGAACAGGCGCTGCCAGGCGGCCAGGGTGAACGGGTCCGGGACGAGCGAGAGCGGGCTCGCCGCCGCGTCCGGGTCGGTCTTGAACGAGCTGACGATCTGCAGCACGAACGGGACGATGTAGAGCAGGGCGAGCGAGACGAGCAGCCCGTAGCCCAGCACCCGCTTGCCGATCCTGCGGCGGGCGGACTGGCCGCGCTCGTCCTGCAGGACGGGCCGGCCCGCCTGCGGCTCGGTGGCCGGACGGTCGACGACGGTGCTCATCGGGGCCCCGTCCCGGTCAGGTCCTGGCCGGTCGAGCCGGCGGACGCGACCCGTGCCGCGGCGGTGCGCCGCTGCACCCGTGCGGCCCGCCGCTCGGCGACCGCGTCCTGGTCGCGCAGCACCCACCGCTGCAGCAGGGTCATCGAGACGATGATGAGGAACAGCATGAACGCGATGGCTGCGCCGTTGCCGTAGGCGAAGTCGCGAAAGCCCGTCCGGTAGCTCAGGAACGCCGGCGTCAGCGTCGTCTTCTCCGGATTGCCCCCGCCGAGCAGGTACACCTGGTCGAACACCTGCCAGGTGCCGATCAGGCCGAGCGTGAGCACGAGGAACAGCACCGGCTTCAGCTGCGGCAGCGTGACGAAGCGGAACTTCTGCCACGGGCCGACGCCGTCCAGGCGCGCCGCCTCTTCGACCTCGACCGGGATGTCCTGCAGCGCGGCGAGGAACATGAGCATGAACGTGCCCGCGGTCGTCCACACCACCAGCAGCACGACGGCCAGCAGGGCGACCGACGGGCCGGACAGCCACTCCCACCAAGACAGGCCGAGCACGCCGTGAGCGGTCAGCGCCGCCGGCGGGCTCGCCACGTCGACCAGCCCGAGCCCGTCGCCGATCACCTGGAACAGCCCGCGGCTGTCGGCGAACCACTGGGGTCCGTCGATGCCGACGCCGGCGAGCAGCGTGTTGATGGCGCCGCCGTTCTGGAACATGAACAGGAACACGATCGTGATGGCCACCGAGCTCGTCACGGACGGGAAGTAGAACGCCGTCCGGAAGAAGCTCCGGCCGCGCAGGTAGCGCTGGTTCACCACGACCGCCAGGAACAGCGCGAGCGCGGTCTGCAGCGGCACGACGAACAGCACGTAGTACAG
>CAXTFU010000076.1:0-7405 GCA_964243385.1 uncultured bacterium
GTCGAGGCCCGGGGCGAACTCCTCCATGCGCTCGGCGGCGATGGTCATCGGCACGCCCTGCGGCATCTGCTCGTCCGCGACGAGCATGGTGCCGTCACCCGACGGCGAGACGCCCTGGAAGATCTTGCCGGCCTCGGACAGGTCGTCGAGGTTGAAGCTGTACTGCTTGCTCTGCAGCCCCTGCTCGACGAGCTTGGCGACCTCGGGGAAGCGCTCGGCGTTGGTCTTCGGGATCGGCAGCGTCTTCTTCCAGTCGACGCCCAGGGTCTCGAGCGCCTTGGCGTAGGCGTTCTCGTGCGCCTGGTCGCGGACGATGAGGTAGGAGATCGTCGCGCGGGCCGTCTTGTTGTCCGTCATCTCGTAGATGCGGCACTTCTGCAGCCGGCCCGTCGACTCCAGCATGAGGTTGTAGAGCAGGTCCAGCACCAGGTTGCCGCTGTTGTAGACGTACGAGCCGCTCCACGGGTTGCCGACCGAGTCGACCGGCAGCGCGCCCTGCGCCCCCACCAGATAGTGGTGGATGTTGCCGGCCGACAGCGCCGACTCGAGCGGGGTCGCACCTCCGCCGCCCGCCTTGTCCAGCGGGTCGGTCTTCTTGCCCTGGTAGCGCGGTGAACCGTCCAGCAGCCGGGCGATCGTCGTGCCGATGAGCTCGACGTGGCCGATCTCCTCGGTGCCGATGCCCTGCAGCAGGTCGCGGTAGGGCTTGCCGTCCGGACCGCGGAAGTTCATCGCCTGGAACAGGTACTGCATCATCGTGCGCATCTCGCCGAACTGACCGCCGAGACCCTCCTGCAGCGCGTTCGCCGCGGCGGGGTCGGGCTCGTCGGCCTCGATCTCGTGGATGAGCCTCTGCACGTGCAAGTACATGTGCGCTCCTCTGCGTCAGGGACCCGTGATCACGGGGTCGCTCAGCAGCCCCTGCCCGGACAGGGGGATGGTCACCCGCCGACGGGAAGACGAGGTCGCCGCACTCGGCCACGCACGACGACGGCCCCCACGACGACGAGGGCCGGGCACGACGACGGGGGCGGGAGGTGCGTGTGCACCTCCCGCCCCCGTCCCGTGCGGGTGACCGGTCCCGGGCCGCCGGTCGAGCCGGCGGCCCGGGACCAGGTCGGACTAGCCCTGGTTGGTCGGCGCAGCCGCCGGACGCAGGACGACCTCGGCGGAGCCCTGCTGCGACTCCTCACCGCCAGCGGGGGCGTCGGCGTAGGTCGCGACGAACACCGCGGCGATGTTCAGGCCCTGGTGCGACGTGTCGACCGGGATCGACAGCGTGCCGGTGCAGCCCGTGGTGCTGGTCTGCGGGTGGCCGTGCGCGTCGTGGCCCAGGATGTAGGCCACGCTCACGCGGGAGCAGTCGACCGGCTGGTCGTCGGTGACGGTCACCGTGTAGTTGACCGTGTCACCGAAGCCGAACGGCGGCGAGGTCGAGGTGACCTGCAGGCGCACGACCGGGGCCGTGTTGCCGACGGTCACGCGCACCGAGCTGGACGCGGAGCGCCCGGTGCTGTCGGCCACGCGCAGCGTGGCCTCGTAGACGCCGCGGTCGGTGTAGGTGAACGTCGGGTTCGCCACGCGGGAGTCGACGACGCCGTCGCCGTTGAAGTCCCAGGCGTAGACGATGCGGTCACCGTCGAGGTCGACCGTGCCGGCGCTGGAGAACTGCACCGTCAGGGGCGGCGTGGTGCCCGTGGTGGGCGTGGCGGCGACCCGCACGCGCGGGGTGTACTCCTGGCCGCGCACGAAGTCGATGCGCGCGAGCTGCGCCTCGGGGTTCTCCGAGAAGTACCCGTCGCCGTACTCCAGGACGTAGAGCGCGCCGTCAGGACCGAACTCCATGTCCATCGGGTTGTCCAGGATGATGTTCGGGTTCGACGGGTCGTCCACGTTGTTGTTCGTCCGGCCACCGAACAGGTGGTGGATCTCGGACAGGCGGCCGCCGTTGGGGCGGTTCAGCTCGAAGACCTTGGCGTAGTCACGGCTCCACTCGTAGAACAGCGGCTGGCCGTCGAAGACGCGCGGGAACCGGTTCGGCGAGCGGTTGGTGCGGTCGAACTGGTACGCCGGGCCGGCCATCGGGGAGACGCCGTTGCCGCCGGCCTGCTCCATGAGCTCGGGGAACAGCGCGTTCGCCTCACCGGTGGAGCCGCCGAAGGAATAGTAGACGTCCGGCTGGACGACGGGCGGCAGGACCCGCTGGCCGGTGTTGTTGCGGGAGTCGTTGACGACGCGGCCGCTGCAGTTGAACTCCTGCCCGGACTGCGGGGCGTCCGGGGTGAAGTCGTAGTCGACGTAGCCGATGGTCGGCGTGACGCAGTACGGCCAGCCGTAGTTGCCGGGCTGGCGGATGAGCATCCAGCGGCCGTGGCCCTCGGGGCCGCGTGCCGGGTCGGCCGCGCTGGCGTCCGGCGAGTAGTCGGCCATGTAGATGTCGCCGTTGGTCTTGTTCACGGAGAACCGGAACGGGTTGCGCAGGCCCATCGCGTAGATCTCGGCGCGGGTCTGGCTGGTGCCCCGACGGAACAGGTTGCCGTTCGGGACCGAGTAGCCGCCGTTCTCGCCCACGCGGATGCGCAGGACCTTGCCGCGCAGGTCGTTCGTGCTGCCGGAGGTTCGCCGGGCGTCGAAGGCCGGGTTGCGGTTCGCCCGGTCGTCGATCGGCGTGTAGCCGGCCGACTGGAACGGGTTGGTGTCGTCACCGGTCGACAGGTAGAGGTTGCCGTCACCGTCGAACTCGATCTGCCCGCCGACGTGGCAGCAGATGCCGCGGTCGGCCGGGACGCGCAGGATCTCCTGCTCGCTCGCGAAGTCGAGCGTCGCGCCGGTGGAGCCACCTGCACCGCTGGCTGCGCCGCTGCGCAGCTTGAAGCGGGACAGCTGGAGGTAGGCGGTCGTCGGGCTGGCCGCGAACAGCCGCAGGCGGTCGCGCTCGGACTGGGCGGTGAGGTCCTCGGGGGCGTCGCCCTCGTTGATGCCGGTGCCCGGGACGTCGACGGGGGTGTTGAGCTTGGGCGAGTAGTAGACGTAGACCCACTGGTTCTCGGCGAAGTCCTCGTCGACGGCGATGCCCTGCATGCCCTCTTCGTCGTGCTGGTACAGGCCCTTCGGGCCGGTCTTCATGTCCGCGACGAGCGTGTTGAGCCCCGTCCGCGGATTGTGGATCCGGATCTCGCCGGTGCGAGCCGAGTGCAGGACCCGGTTGTCGGGCAGCACGGCGAGGCTCATCGCCTCACCCGGCCGGTCGTTGAGCGTGACCTTCTGGAAGGCGGACTGGTCCGGGTAGTCGCTCTGCGTCTGCTGGGCCGAGGCCACAGCAGGCACCGCCAGTGCGGCGGCGAGCGAGAGGGCGAGTGCCCCTCGCATGGTGCGGGTACGTGTCATCTGCTGTCTCCTGCTCGTCCTGCGGCGTCGAAGGGCTTGTACGGCAAGCGCTGCTCCTCGTGGGTGTGACGGCCAGCGGTCCGCGGGCGGACGGCGCACGGTCTCGTCCGACTCGTGCTGGCCACTTCCGGTCATGGGTCATCTGCAACCGGTGAGCGGGGCGGACACTACGGACCTGTGTCCGGGACGTAAAGGGGCGATGACGCACGATTTCCAAGATCTTCGAGCAAGTGTGCTCGGCGGGAGCCGGACTTTCGCTGCGCGGCAGAAGAAGCCCGATCCACGGGCTGGGAGAGCACGGGCGCGGCCCTCGTGTGCGGCCGGCCGTCCGGGGCAGCAGTCGGACATGACACCTCCCCTGAAGGCCCTTGCCCTGGTCTGCAGCCTCAAGCCGTCGCCCGCCCCGTCCAGCAGCGACCTGATCGCCCGACAGGTCCTCGCCGAGCTCGCCGGCCACGGCGTCGAGGGCTCCGTGGTCCGGATCGTCGACCACGACGTCAGGCCCGGCGTCGAGGCGGACATGGGCGACGGCGACGCCTGGCCGGCCATCCGGCAGCAGGTGCTCGACGCCGACGTCCTCGTGCTCGCGACCCCGACCTGGATGGGGCAGGCCAGCAGCGTCGCGATGCGCGTGCTGGAGCGGTTGGACGCCGAGCTCTCCGAGACCGACGACGAGGGGCGCCCGTCGGTGTTCGGCAAGGTCGCGGTCTGCGCGGTCGTCGGCAACGAGGACGGCGCGCACCACATCGCCTCGCAGGTCTTCCAGGCCCTCAACGACGTCGGCTTCACGATCCCGGCGCAGGGCTCGACGTACTGGAACGGCGAGGCCATGCACGGCACCGACTACCTCGACCTCGAGCAGACGCCGGAGGCGACGGCCGGCACGAACGCGACGGTGGCGCGCAACGCCGCCCACCTGGCCCGGCTCCTGGCCGGTGCGCGGTACCCGGGCGAGCAGTCCTGACCGACCGTCCGGATCGACGCCGCGGCGCCGTCGCCGGCGGCTGAAGACTCCTTCCGGGTGTGGAAGGCTCCAGGCGAGGGCCGGTCCGGACGAAGCCTCTGCCATGGAGCTCCCGGGTCCGGTCGCGGGCGCCGCAGCGGGCCGCGCCGGTGCGCTGCTGGCGCTGCTCGCCGTCCTGCTGCCCGTCGGCGGCCTGCTGGCAGCGGGAGAGCGAGCGCGGGACGCCGTGGTCGAGCGGGCGCTGGTCGGTCAGGCCGCGACCGCCCGGGCGGTCGCGGTGCAGGTCGAGCACGCCTGGGCGCAGGCGGTGCAGCAGGCCCGCTCCGAGGCGAGCCGCCCCGGCCTGCAGGACGCGCTCGCGTCCGGCGACGCCGAGCTGGTCCAGCGCGGCCTCGCCAGCGCAGCCGCGGCCGGCCCGTTCGCCTCGCTGGCCGCCTACGACGCCCGCGGCCGGGAGCTGGCCGCGAGCGGGCTCGCCCTGCCCGACGTGCCCTCGCTGCCCGACCTGCGGTCGGTGGACCGCGAGCGGGTCGGTGCTCCCGTCGTCGTCGGCGCGGACGCCGTCGTCGAGGTGGTCGAGCCCGTCACCGCACGGGGGCGGCGGGTCGGGGCGCTGCGCCTGCGGCTGTCGTTCCTGCGCCTGATGCCCGACCTGGAGCGGATGCGCTACGGCCGCACCGGCACCAGCTCGATCGTCGACGGGACCGGTGCGTACCTGCTCACCCCGGATGCCGCCGTCCGCGGGCACCGGGCCTCCAGCCCCGAGGGCCGGGCGCTCGCGGCCGCGCACCGGCCGGGCGACCTGCGCCTGTACAGCCCACGCTTCGACGCGCAGGTGGTCGCCCACTACGCGCCGGTCGAGCACTCGTCGCTCGGCGTCTTCACCCGCCAGTTCGAGTCGGAGGCGTTCGCGACCGCCGACCGGCTGCGCGCGCGGCTGCGCGTGGCCGCCGCCGCGGCGCTGGTCCTCGGGCTGGCGCTGCTCGGCGCGGGCGGCGGGCTGCTGCGGCGCTACCGCAGGCGCCTCGCCGAGCGCGACGCGCAGCTGCGCGGCGTCGTCGAGCGCAGCCGCGACATCGTCGCCCGCTACGACGCCCGCGGACGCGCGGTGTTCATCAGCCCCGCGATCGTCGGCGTGCTCGGCTACACCGAGGCCGAGCGGCTCGGGCGCGACCCGCTCGAACTCGTGCACCCGGACGACCGCGCGCGGTTCGTCGAGGAGGGCCGGCGGCACCGGGACGAGCCGTCGGTGACGCGGACCTTCCGGATGGTGCACCGCGACGGGCACGACGTCTGGGTCGAGGTCACCAGCGTCGTCGACCGCGACCGCGACGGGCGCACCACCGGCTACGACATCATCACGCGCGACGTCACCGAGCGGCACGCCGCACAGGTCGCGCTCGCGCAGGCGCGCGACGAGGCGCTCGCGGCCAGCGTCAGCAAGTCGGTGTTCCTCGCGAGCACGAGCCACGAGCTGCGCACGCCGCTCAACGGCATCCTCGGCCTGGCCGAGGTGCTGCTCGGCACGCCGCTGGCGGCCGAGCAGCGGCGCTACGCCCAGTCGGTGCACGACAGCGGACGCAGCCTGCTGACGATCCTCGACGACGTGCTCGACCTCGCCAAGGTCGAGGCGGGCAAGATCGAGCTCGAGCGCCTGCCGTTCGCGCTCGACGCCGTCGTCGCGCGCGTCGTCGCACCGTTCCGGACGCTCACCGCCGCCAAGCCGGTGCAGCTCGACGTCGAGGTCGACGACCGCCTGCCGAGGTGGGTGCTCGGCGACCCGACGCGGTTCGGCCAGGTGCTGGGGAACCTCGTCGGCAACGCCGTGAAGTTCACCGGCGAGGGCTTCGTGCAGGTCGTCGTGCGCCCCGGCGACGAGCCGGGGTCGGTCGAGGTGCTCGTCAGCGACACCGGCATCGGCATCGCCCCCGAGGCGCTCGGCCGCCTGTTCCAGTCCTTCAGCCAGGCCGACAGCAGCACGACGCGGCGCTTCGGCGGCACCGGGCTCGGGCTGGCCGTGAGCCGGCAGCTGGCCGAGCTGCAGGACGGTTCGCTGACGGTGCAGAGCCGGCCCGGGCAGGGGAGCACCTTCCGCTTCGCCCTGCCGCTGCCGGCGGCGCCCGCTCCCCCGCAGCCGGACGGCGGGCCGGACGAGGACGGCCCGCCGACGGCGTGCCTGCGGGTGCTGGTCGCCGAGGACGACCTCGTGAACCAGCTCGTCGCACGCACCCTGCTCGAGCAGCTCGGGCACGAGGTCGACGTCGTGGACGACGGCGCCGCGGCGGTCGACGCCGTCCTGCAGGCCGAACGGCCCTACGACGTGGTGCTCATGGACTGCCAGATGCCCGTCGTCGACGGCTGGACGGCCACCCGCGCGCTGCGGGCCGATCGGTCGGCCCGGGCGCGGACGCCGGTGTTCGGGCTCAGCGCGTCCGCCATGGCCCTGGACCGCGAGCAGGGGCTGGCGGCCGGCATGGACCGCTACCTCACCAAGCCGATCAGCCGGGACGCCCTGGCCGCGGCCCTCGCCGAGCTGGCCGCCGCCCGGCCGGTGCCGACCCTGGCGCGGACCGGTGGGCCGGCGTCGCGGACGCCATGAGCGGGGACGCCGTGAGCGGGGACGCCGTGAGCGGGCCACTGCCTGCGCCGGGCAGGCGGTGCCGGTCGCAGGGTCCGGGCACGCCCCGGCGCAGCGCACCTCCGCAGAGGTGGGCTGCGCCGGCGGGGCGTGCCCCTGGGAGTCCCGCGGGTCGCGGTGACCGCTCGGGCATGGGGCCGGGTGCTGCCGCTCAGGTCAGGTCCACTGGCTGCCGCGCATCAGGTGCCTCCTCTCGGGTCGAGCTCGGGGTGCTGCCGCTCAGGTCAGGTCCACTGGCTGCCGCGCATCGGGTGCCTCCTCTCGGGTCGAGCTCGGGGTGCTGCCGCTCAGGTCAGGTCCACTGGCTGCCGCGCATCGGTGCCTCCTCTCGGGTCGAGCTCGGGGTCTGCCGGGTGCCGCTTCAGATCAGGTCCACTGGCTGCCGCGCATCGGTGCCTCCTCTCGGGTCGAGCTCG
>CAXTFU010000076.1:7505-16397 GCA_964243385.1 uncultured bacterium
GCCGGGTCACCTCAGGTCCACTGGCTGCCGCGCATCAGGTGCCTCCTCTCGGGTCGAGCTCGGGGATGCCGCCGGGTCACCTCAGGTCCACTGGCTGCCGCGCATCAGGTGCCTCCTCTCGGGTCGAGCCGGGTGCTGCCGGATCAGGTCAGGTCCACTGGCTGCCGGGCATGCCGCACCTCCTTGGTGTCGGGCGACCATCGGCCGCGCACGTCGTCCTCATGAGCAGCCGCCATCGCGGTGCGGGGCGGAGCACGGGGCTCAGCGTCGCCTGGACTCAGGCTGCGCGCCGTGGTCGCATTGTCACGCAGCGCTGCTAGGCTGCAGATCATCGTGAAGGCGGGGGTGCGGATGCTCGGCGGTGCACGCCCGCCGCTGTCGCGCTGGTCGACGTCTCGGCCGGCCGGCTGGCCGGTGTGGCAGCTCCCCCGCGCGCTGCTGGCCTACGTCCTCGCGCTGCCGGTCATCGCCGGCTGCCTGGCCGTGTGGCTCGTGACGCGCACACCGGCCGACGGGTGGCACGCGCTCGTCGCCGCCGTCCTGCTCGGGGCGGGCGCGCTCTCGATCGAGACGACGCGCCGCGTCGGGCAGCCCGCCGGGACGATGGTCCGCGACCTGCTGTCGGCGTGGTGGCTGCCCATGGCGGTGCTCCTCCCGCCGGTGTACGTGCTGCTGGCGCCGGTCCCGCTGCTGGCGCTCACCCAGTGGCGGGTGCGGCCCGGTCCCGTGCACCGCAGGGCCTTCTCGGCCGCGTCGATCGGCCTCGCCTACGCCGCCGCCTCGTCCGTGTTCGCCGCCGTGGCACCGGACGTCGGCTCGCTCGCCACCGGGCTCGAGCTGCTGCGCTGGGCGCTGGCCGTGGGTGCCGCCGGCGTGGTCGGCGCGGCCGCGAACGCGCTGCTCATCGCCGTCGCGGTCAAGGCCGCCGACCCGCAGACCCGGTGGCGGGCCCTGCTGTGGGACGCCGAGAACCTGCGCCTGGAGGCCGTCGAGACGTGCGTCGGCGTCACGGTGGCCGTCATGGTCGGGCTCGAGCCGGCACTGGTCGCCTTCGTGCTCCCGCCGGTCCTCATGGTGCAGCGCGGCCTGCTGCACGCGCAGCTGCGCGCCGCGGCGCTGCTCGACAGCAAGACCGGCCTGCTGAACGCCGCCAGCTGGGAGCGCGAGGCGGCCGGCAAGCTGCTCGCGCTGCGCCGGCGCGGTCAGCCGGCGGCCGTGCTGCTGCTCGACCTCGACCACTTCAAGCTCGTGAACGACGTGCACGGGCACCTCGTGGGCGACGAGGTGCTGCGCGCGGTCGCCGACGCCCTGCGCGCGGGCGTCCGCGACGGCGACCTCCTGGGGCGGTTCGGCGGTGAGGAGTTCGTCGCGCTGCTGCCCGCCGCCGACGCGCAGGAGACCGCCCGGGTCGCCGAGCGGCTGCGGGACCGCGTCGCCGGCCTGGTCGTGCCGCTCGACTCAGGCGACGCGGTGCAGGTGACGGTGTCGATCGGCGGCGCCGCCGCGACGGCCGGGGCGCTGTCGGTGCCCGAGCTGCTGGCGGCGGCCGACTACTGCATGTACCGGGCCAAGGCGTCCGGTCGCAACGCCGTGGTCCTCGAGGAGCAGGCCGCCGAGCCCGGACCCGTCCGGCCCCCGGCCGCCTGACCGCTGCCCCGCCCCCAGGAGCACGGCGGACCGCGCGGGTCAGCCGCAGGCGGGCGGGCCCACCGCCGAGCTCGCGATGACCGTCAGCGTGCCCTCGAGCGACACCTCGCGCGCGTCTGCGGGCAGGACGAGGTGGTCGCCGGCCTGCAGGGCGTGGTCCTCCCCCGGCCAGGACACCCTCCCGGCGCCGTCGACGACCGTGCACAGCAGGTAGCCGGACGACGCGAAGCGGTAGCCCGGCCCGGTGACCTCGTGCAGCGTCACCGCGAAGTGCGGTCCGTCGACGAGCAGGCGGCGGCGACCGCCCGGCACGGGCTCGAAGCCCCCGGCGGTGTCGGCGGCCGCTCCGTCGTGGGGCGCGGTCAGCACGCGCTTGGCCTTGTCGAGGTGCAGCTCGCGCAGGCGCCCCTCGTCGTCCCGGCGGTCCCAGTCCCAGACGCGGTAGGTCGTGTCGCAGCTCTGCTGCATCTCGTAGACGAGCACCCCCGGGCCGAGCGCGTGCACCGTGCCGCTCGGCACGTTGACGAAGTCGCCCGTCGCGACCGGCACCCGGACGAGCAGGTCGTCCCACCGCCCGGCGTCGACGAGCTCGGCCAGCTCGTCCGCACCCGCGGCGCGGTGCCCGAGCACCAGCTCGGCGCCCGCAGCGGCCTCGACGACGTACCAGCACTCGGTCTTGCCGCGCGGCACGCCCTCCAGCTCGGCGGCGGCCGCGTCGTCGGGGTGCACCTGCACCGACAGCCAGTCGTCGGCGTCGAGGAACTTCGCCAGCAGCGGGAACGGGCCGTCGGCGGGGCCGCCCCCGAAGAACGCCCGGTCGGACGCCCAGACCTCCGCCAGCGAGCGTCCGGCGTGCCTGCCGCCCCGCACCGTCGACGGTCCGTTCGGGTGGGCGGAGATGCCCCAGCACTCGCCGATGCGGCCGGCGGGGACGTCGTAGCCGAAGCGCGCAGCCAGCCGTCGACCGCCCCAGATGCGCTCCTGGAAGGCGGGCGCGAGGAACAGCGGCTCGGTCACGTGCGGGTCCTCCTGGGCGGTCGGCGGGGCGGTCGGCGGGGCGTCCCCGTGCCCGGAGCGGGGCGCCGGCACGTGCGACCGGCGGGCGGCGCGCAGCACCGCACGACGTGCGGGTGGAGGACCGCCGAGCCTATCCGCGGGCCGCCCGCACCTCAGCCGATCGGGACGACTCAGGCGCTCGCCGCGAGGTCTGCCGCCACGACCGGCCCGGACGCGTCGACGACGGCAGCGCACTCCGCGCACGTGCCGGCGCTGCCGCCGGCCGGCACGCCACCGTCGACCGGCACGCCACCGCCAGCCGGCCACCCACCGTCGACCGGCACCCCACCGCCGGCCGGCACCCCACCGTCGACCGTCGGGTGCTGCGCCGGCCAGGCCGAGCGCGCCCCGCCCACCCGGGCGCCGCACAGCGCCGTGCGCGTGCGGTCGTCGGCCGGGACCGCGTGCAGCGGTCCTCGGGCGCGCTGGCGGCCGACGGGGCGGCCGCGGACGGCG
The DNA here is from genome assembly GCA_964243385.1 of uncultured bacterium. Lineage (GTDB taxonomy): Bacteria > Actinomycetota > Actinomycetes > Mycobacteriales > SCTD01 > SCTD01. The sequence continues at coordinate 10,665 of CAXTFU010000076.1, forward strand.
TGCAGGGCGGGTGTCATGCGGCCAACGCTGCCTGGTGCGCCTGACGGGCAGGTGCCGTCCCGGTGAACGGACGAGGGACGGCGTCCTGCGCTACCGCCCGTCGCCGACGGTCTGCGGCTCCCAGGAGCACAGCGGCCGGCGGCGCGGGTCGACCGTCACCCGCAGCCACTCGGTGGCCGTGTCGCCGAAGGTCTCGAGGCGGGTCAGGTTGCGCACGCCGCCGTAGCCGGGCTCGACCTCGTGCTCGTGCTCGTCGCCGTGCACCAGGAGCACCGGGCCGAGGAAGCTCGCGGAGCGGCTGAGGATGCGCTCGCGGACCGCCGAGAAGCCAGGGTCGCCGGCCAGCGGCTCGGCCTGGTGGGCGCTGGGACGGCAGGACGAGGCTGCCTGTCGACCGTGTCCCGCAGGTGGCCGGCAGGCGGCAGGCGGACCGCCCCGACGTGTCCGGCCGGCGGCCCGGGGCACGCGGTCCGCGCACGAGGACCGTGCGGGCACTTCGGCCGGTCCTTGCGCCGACCGTCCCGTTCCGTGGCAGTGTTCGCCGACTGCCCTGCGCTCCCGCGCAGGACAGCGGCCTGACCGAGGAGCTGACCCGCATGCCCGCTCGCCCGTCCGGAGTCGTCGTCGCCGTCGCGGCCTGCCTGCTCGCCGCCGCCTGCACCGGGGGGACCGGCGGCGGCTCGGACGACGGGGGCGGGAGCGAGAGCTCGGGCTCCGGGACGCTGCGCTTCCTCATCGAGCAGCAGGAGGACGCGACGGCGCAGGAGGCGTTGCAGGAGCACATCGACGCCGACTTCACCGAGCGCTCCGGCGTCGAGGTGAAGGTCGAGTCGCTGCCGCTCGACGTCATGCGGACCGTGCTGCAGACGCAGCTGCGCTCGGGCGAGGGTCCGGACGTCTTCAGCTGGGGGTCGGGCCCGGGCTTCGGCGGCGCGCTCGCCGAGGCCGGCCTGGTCATGGACCTCACCTCGGCCTACGAGGAGCGCGGCTGGGAGGTCTACGACTTCGCCAAGGAGCGCGTCACGGTCGACGGCAAGGTCTACGGGCTGCCCGGGGAGGCCGAGACGATCGGGCTGTTCTACAACAAGGCGATCTTCGAGGAGCTCGGCATCGAGGAGCCCTCGACCCTCGCGGAGGTCCGCGCTGCGAGCGAGGCGGTGCGCAAGGCCGGCAAGACGCCGATGGCCGTCGGCGACAAGGAGGGCTGGGAGGGCGGCCACCTGCTGAGCATGGCGCTGTCCAGCGCCGTCGGCTCCGACGGGATGGAGGCGCTCGTGAGCGGTGAGAAGCCGTGGACGTCGCCCGAGGTCGTCGAGGCGCTGGGCCTGTGGCGCGAGTTCGACCGGGCCGGCTTCCTGCCCGAGTCGCCGACGTCCGTCGACTACGACACGTCCACCTCGCTGTTCTACTCGGGCGAGGCGGCGATGATCCCGACGGGCAGCTGGCTGGTCGCTGAGCTCGAGGACAACGCCGACTTCGAGGTCGGCTACATCCCGTTCCCCGGCCCGGACGGCCCCGGCATCTTCGCCGGCGGCCTCGGGTCGGGCCCGTACGTCTCGGCGAACACCGACGAGGAGGAGGGCTCGCTGGAGTTCCTGGACTTCCTCGCCTCGCCGGAGCACGCGCAGTGGACCGTGGAGAACCTCGCGACGATCCCGCCCCGTCAGGTCGAGACCGGCTCGGTCGACGTCTCGCCGCTGTTCGCGCAGGTGCTCGAGGACACCGCCGAGCTGTCGGCGAGCGGCGACTTCGGCTACAACATCGACGTCCTCGTCAGCGACGCCTTCAACGAGGCGATGTACGACGGGGTGCAGGCGGTCCTCACGGGGCAGCAGACGCCGCAGCAGGCAGCCGCCGCCCTCGAGGCAGCGCGCTCGTGACGCGCCGACCCGGGGGGCGGTCGTGACCGCGCCCGCCGCGGCGCAGACCGCGCAGGCGGCGCCAGAGGTGTCCGACACCCGTCCGCCGCGCCGGTCGAGGTCGCAGGTCCCGGCTGTCACCCGCCGGGCGCAGACCCGCCTCGGCGTGCTGCTCGTCCTGCCGCTGCTCCTGATGACCGGCGTGTTCCTGCTGTTCCCGATGGCGAACGCCGTCTACTACGTCTTCGTCGACTTCAACGGCATCGACACCACGCCGCCCTGGGTCGGTCTGTCGAACTTCACCGAGCTCGGGCAGGACGCCAAGGTCTGGTCGGCGCTGTGGAACAACGTCATCTGGATCGTGATCGGGACGGTCGCGCCGCTGGTCCTCGGCCTCGCCTACGCCCTGCTGCTGTGGAACGTCCGGCGCGGCAGCGTCTTCTACCGCATCGCGTTCTTCCTGCCCTACGTCCTGCCGCAGGTCGCCATCGGCGTCGTGTGGGGCTGGATCTACGAGCCGTCGCGCGGGTGGCTGAACCGGGCCCTCGAGCTCGTCGGGCTCGACGCCCTGACCACCGGGTGGCTCGGCAACCCCGACACCGCGCTCTACGCCGTGCTCGGCACCGCCGTCTGGGCGACGGTCGGCTTCGTCTTCGTGATCCTGCTGTCGGCGCTGAAGAACGTCGACGTCGAGCAGGTCGACGCGTCCCGCCTGGACGGCGCGAACGGCTGGCAGCGACTGCGGTACATCGTCCTGCCGCAGATCATGCCGGTGTTCCTCATGGTCACGACCGTCACGCTGCTCGGCGGCTTCAGCGTCTTCGACATCATCTTCGTGATGACCGGCGGCGGCCCGGCCGGCGCCACCGACGTGCTCGGCACCTACGCCTACAGCAGCGCCTTCCAGCTCAACCGCATCAGCTACGGCACGACGCTGGCCCTGGTCATCACGCTGCTCGCGATCCCGTTCGCCGTGTGGCTGAACCGGCTGCAGCGCCGGGTCGCGCTCGCCGGGCCGGGCGCATGAGCGGCCCGACCACCCGGCGGCGGGCGCACGTCGGGAAGCACGCCCTGCTGCTCGCGCTCTCCGCGCTCATGCTGTTCCCGCTGGTGCTCACGGTGTCGACCGCCCTCAAGACCGAGCAGGACGTCCAGGTCAACCCGTTCGGGCTGTTCTCGTCGTTCTCCTTCGACAACCTCTCGACGGCCTGGACCGTCGGCGGCTTCAGCGGCTACGTCCTGAACAGCTTCCTGCTGACGGTGCCCAGCACGATCCTGGTGCTGGTGCTGTCCACGATGGGCGGCTACGCCTTCGCCCGGCTGCCCTTCCCGGGCCGCGACCTCGCGTTCTACGTGGTGGTCGTCGGGCTGCTGGTCCCGTTCTTCACCTACATGATCCCGCTGTACTTCCAGCTGCGGAGCATGGGCCTGCTCGACAGCCTCGTCGGCACGAACCTCGTCCTGGCGAGCACCGGGCTGTCGTTCGGGACGTTCTTCATGCGCGCCTTCTTCACCGACCTGCCGGTCGAGCTGGCCCAGGCCGCCCGCATGGACGGTGCGTCCGAGTGGCAGATCTTCTCGAAGATCATGCTGCCGCTCGTCACCTCGGGCATCAGCTCGCTCGCGGTCTTCACGTTCCTCACCAACTGGAACAACTTCCTGGTGCCGCTGCTCTACATGCCGGGCGGTGAGTACCGGCCGCTGACGACCGGCCTCTACCTGTTCCTGGGCGGCCGCTCGATCGACATCGGGCCGCTGGCCGCCGGCACGCTCATCACCATCCTGCCGGTCGTGGCGCTGTTCGTGGCGATGCAGAAGCAGGTGACGCAGGGCTTCCTGTCCGGCGCGGTCAAGGGCTGACCGGCGCGGTCGTCAGCCGCAGGTCGTCGCGATGAGCTGCACGAGCGTGCGGGTCACCTCGACGAGCTCGTGCACGGGCACGGACTCGTCCGGCGCGTGCGCCTCGCGGACGTCGCCCGGCCCGTAGAGCACCGTCGGGACGCCGCCGAGCCCGGTGAGCAGGCGCTGGTCGGAGCCGTACGGCGCGCCGAGCACCGCCGGCGGAGCGCCGTGCACCTGCTCGTGCGCGCGCGTGAGCAGCCGGGTGACGTCGGCGTCCGGGTCGACCTGGCCGGGTGCGAACTGGCCGCCCCACCACTGGACCAGCACGGGGTGGCTGCGCAGCCACGGGTCGCCGGCGCAGACCTCCGCGACCGCCCGCTCGAGCTCGGCGCGGGCGTCCTCCACCCGCTCGCCCAGCGCGACGCCGAGCCGCCCCTCGGCGACGACCCGGTCCGGGACGGTGCTCGCCCAGGTGCCGGCGGTCAGCGTGCCGATCGAGATGGGGTAGGGCAGCCGGTAGCCCGCCATGAGCGGGTGCGGTGCGGCGTTGCGCCGCTCCTCCAGCCGGCGCAGGGCGGCGCGCACCTGCACGAAGTGCTCGATCGCGTCGACGCCGTCCAGCCGGGCGCTGGCGTGCACCGACCGGCCCGGCACGACGAGGCGGAAGGTCAGGGCGCCGGCCGTCGCGCTCACGACCTGGCCGTTCGTCGGCTCGCAGATGACCGCCAGGTCGCCCCGGTAGCCCCGACGAAGGGTCGCGAAGGTGCCGAGCCCGCCGTCCTCCTCGCCGACGACGCTCTCCAGCAGCACCCGCCCGCGCAGCCGCACGCCGGCGTCGCGCAGCGCGCGGACGGCGAGCAGCTGGCAGGCCAGTCCCGCCTTCATGTCGCACGCGCCCCGGCCGAGGACGCGGCCGTCCCGGACCTGACCGGACCAGGGGTCGGCCGTCCACCCGTCGCCCGGCGGGACGACGTCGACGTGGCCGTTCAGGACGAGGGTCGGACCGGAGCCGCTCCCCCACGCACCGACGAGCCCCCACGCCTCGTCGCGCTGCACCTCCATGCCGGGGAACTCGGGGTCGGCGGCCGTCGCGGCGACGTCGACCGACCACAGGTCGGTGTCCATGCCGACGGCCCGCAGTCGCCGCTCGACGTGGTGCTGGGCCTCGCTCTCGGCCTCGCTGCCGGTCAGCGACGGGACGGCGAGCAGCGACCGGAGCTCGCCGACGAGGTCCTCCGCGCGCACCGACGCCAGCGCGTCCGCGACCCGGTCGGCCGTCCGGGCGCTCGTGCCGGACGGCGCGCGGGGCGCCGGGACGGTGACGTTCGGGACGGTGACGTCCGGGACGGTGGCGGTCGGGGGAGCGGTCACCCCGGCACTGTCGCCACGCCGCCCGCCCGGCTGGAGCCCCTCGGCCGAAGATGAGCAGAAGTGATCCGCCCGGCGGACCCGGAAGGGTCCGGTCCCTCAGCCGCGGCGGGTCCGGTGCAGCCGGTACGCCACGCCGGCGGCGAGGACGGCCGCCCCGCCGGCGAGCGAGGACGGCGGCAGCGCCGCGACGAGGGCGCAGCAGCCGACGGCACCCAGCACCTGCAGGACGCGCGGGAAGATCCGGTGCTCACCGGTCTGGGTGAGCGCGGCGAGGTTCGCGACGAGGTAGTAGAGCAGGACGCCGGCGGACGAGAAGCCGAGCGCGCCGCGCAGGTCGACGGTGAGGACGAGCCCGACCGCAGCGGCGGCCACGGCCAGCTCGGCCGACTGCGGGACCCGGTGCACCGGGTGCACGGCCGCCAGCCACCGCGGCAGGTCGTCGTCGCGGGCCATCGCGAGGCACGTCCGGCCGACGCCGGCCAGCAGGGCGAGCAGCGCGCCGAGCGTGGCGGCGACCGCGCCGACCCGCACGAGCGGCGCCGCCGCCGACCACCGCCCGGCCTCGACCGCGGCGGCGAGCGGTGCGGGGCTCGCGGCGACGCCCTGCGCGCCGAGCACGAGCAGCAGCGTCAGCGCCACCGCCGCGTAGAGCACCACGGCG
>CAXTFU010000077.1:0-16325 GCA_964243385.1 uncultured bacterium
GGACCTGCTCGTTGGACTGCATGGTCCAGTCCTACCAGTCAGTGGACCGACCGGTCCAGTCGACGTAGGCTGAGGACGTGAGCACGACGGCGTCGACCGAGCGCGGACGCCGCACGCGGCAGCGGATCATCGAGGCCACCGGACAGCAGATCCTGGCCGCCGGCATCGGCGGCACGAGCCTGGACTCCGTGCGGGCGGCGACGCTGACGAGCAAGAGCCAGCTGTTCCACTACTTCCCCGGCGGCAAGCTCGAGCTCGTGCAGGAGGTGGCGGTCTGGGAGGGTGAGCAGCTCATGGCGGCGCAGGAGCCGGAGCTGTCCGACCTCGGCAGCTGGGCGTCGTGGGAGCGCTGGCGGGGCCTGCTCACCGACTACTACGTCGGACGCGGCCGCTGGGCCTGCCCGATCGGCTCGCTGGCGACGCAGGCCGCCGCGGTGAGCCCGGAGTTCGAGCGGCTCATCGCGGGCGGGATGGCGGCGTGGCGCAACCGGCTCGCCGACGGTCTGCGGCGGATGCAGGCCGCGGGGGAGGTCGACGGCGCCGCGGACCCCGAGCGGCTGGCCGCGGCGGTGCAGGCGGCGCTGCAGGGCGGGCTCGTCCTGAGCCAGGCCGAGCGCGCCAGCTGGCCGCTCGAGGCGGCGCTGGACCACGCACTCGGCGGGCTGCGCCTGGCGGCCCGGCCCCCGGCCTCGACGGGCTGACGGCGCCGGTCGGCAGCGACCGGCCCCGTCAGCGACCGGCGCCGGGCGGCTGCTGGCGCCGCTCAGCGGCTGGCGCGGGCGGTGAGCGTGATGTGCAGCCGGCGGGCGGCGAGGCCGCGGGCGGCGGTGAGGCCGTGGGCGTACCGGTCGACGGTGCCGGTCGCCTGCAGGTGCAGCACGTCGCCGTCCTGGTCGAGCGCGGTCACGACGAGGTCGAGCGGGGCGGTCCGGCCGACCGCCGTCAGCTCGCCGTGCACCGTCCAGCCCCCGTCCGGGCCGGCGGTGAGCCCGGTGGAGCGGAACGACAGGTCGGGGTGGGCGCCCACGTCGAGGAAGCGCCGGCCGGTGATGAGGCCGTCGCGGCGGCGGTCGCCGGTCGAGAAGGTCGCCGCCGCGGCGCGCGCCGTGACGGTCGACCGCTCGGGGTCGTCGGCGACGGTCACGGTCCCGCCGGTGGCGGCGAAGGTGCCGTCGACCCGGCCGAGGCCGAACAGGTGCCGGGTGCGGAAGGCGATGACCGACTGGCCGGGGTCGAGCCGGTAGCTGCCGGGCGCGGGGAGCGCGAGGGTCGACGGCGCGGGGGAGGTGGTCATGGGAGCTCCTGGGGGAAGGACTGAGGGCTCGTGCCGCTCAGGACGTGGTCGAGCAGGGCGGGTGAGGCGGGCGTGCCGGGCAGGGGCGCTGCGCCGGGAGGCCCCGGCTGCAGGCCGGCGAGCAGCACCGCGAGCACGCGGCGGGCCAGTGCGAGGTCACCCGCCGGGAGGACGGTGGCGGTCATGAGGGGCACCAGCGCGAGGTCGGTGACGCCGACCTCGGGACGCACCGCGCCCTCGGCCTGCGCCCGCTGCAGCAGGCCGGCGACGACCGGGGCGATCGCCTCGCGCGCCCGCCGGGCCAGCGCGGGGGCGTGCGGCGAGCCGCTGAGCAGCTCGCGCATCCCCCGGTCGGCGGCCTGCGTGACGACGACCTCGTCGAAGAAGGCGGTGAGGCCGGACCAGGCGTCGTCGCTGCGAGCAGCCTCCTGCGCCCCGGCCACCGTGCGCTCGACCCGGTCGCCGAGCAGCTCCTCGAGCAGCACCTCCCGGGCGGGGAAGCGCCGGTAGACGGTGCCCACGCCGACCTCGGCGGCCCGCGCGATGTCGTCGTGGCTGACCTGCAGGCCGCCGCGGGCCACCAGCCGGCCGGCCTCGTCGACGATGCGCCGGCGGTTGCGCTCCGCGTCGCGTCGCAGCGGCGTCCGCCCGGTCGTCGCCATGCTGCCTCCCGGTACGAAGTGGAACCTGCTCTCCGAGTTGAGCATGCCCTCCGGTCCTGCGCAAGGCCGGTGGGACAGCTCCCGGCGACGGCGCCGTGACCTTGCCGTGCGGTCCGGTGGCCGGCAGGGGCGGGCCGGTCTGGGCCAGGGGGCGCGGAGGTCGGGTCGCCGGCGGTAGGGCAGGCTCATCTGGTGAGCGACGCCCCTGCCCGCCGCACGGCCGTGCGCGCCGTGCTCCCGGCGCTCGGGATGCTCGTGCTGCTCGTCGTGGGCGGGCCCGAGCTCTGGTGGCTCGAGGGCTGGGCGTGGGAGCCGTTGCTCCTCGACGGCCTTGGGAGCGAGCTGCTCCTCGGGCTGACCGGCGCAGGTGTCGTCGCGCTCGCGCTGCCCCGGCTGCTGCCCGCCGAGCCGGCCGTGCCGGTCGGGCAGCCGACAGGGCCGGGGCCGGCGACGGCCGCGTCCCCGCGCGCCGGACGGTCGCTCGTCCTCGTCTCCGGGGGAGACCGCGGGCCGCCGCGGGTGCCGCCTCCCGCCTCCTAGGGCCGGCCCGTCGGGCTGGCCAGGAGCAGTCCTGCCGCCCGTCCCCCCTCCCTGGAGCTCCGTCATGCCCGTACGTGCAGTCCGTCCCCGCACCCCCCGTACCCGCCTGGCGCTCGGCCTGGCCGTCCCCGCGCTCGCCGCGCTGGCCGCCTGCTCGAGCGGCAGCGACGTCCCGTCCAGCGCCTCCCCGACGTCGCCGACGTCCCCGACCCCCTCGCCCACGGCTGGTCCCGCCGAGGGCGCCGGTGCACAGCGGACCCCCGAGTTCTCCTACGCCGGCGCGGACGGCCCCCAGGCCTGGGGCGAGCTGAGCCCCGACTACGCCGCCTGCGCCGACGGCAGCGCCCAGTCCCCGATCGACCTGGTCGACGCCGTCCCCCGGCCGCTGCCGGACCTGCAGCTCGACTACCGGCGCGGCCCGCTGTCGCTGAAGAACACCGTGCACACCGTCCAGGCCGACGAGACGCCCGGCAGCTCGGTCACCGTCGACGGGCAGCGCTTCCCGCTCGTGCAGTTCCACCTGCACGAGCCCAGCGAGCACACCGTCGAGGGCCGCCGGTTCGACGGTGAGCTGCACCTGGTGCACCGCGACGACGCCGGGCGCATCGCGGTCGTGTCGGTGCTGCTCACCGCCGGCGAGCCGGACGCCGCTCTCGCGCCGTTCATCGACGCGCTGCCCGCCGACGCCGGCGCCACGGCCGAGGTGGCCGACTTCGACCCCAGCGCCCTGCTGCCCGCGACCCGCCGCACCTTCCGGTACGAGGGGTCGCTGACGACGCCGCCGTGCACCGAGGGCGTGCGCTGGCTGGTCATGACGACGCCGGTCGAGGTGTCGCGGGCGCAGCTCGACGCGTTCCGCGAGGTGATCTCCGAGAACGACCGGCCGCTGCAGCCGCTGCACGGCCGCGAGCTGCTCGTCGACGACGACGGCGCCTGAGTGCGGTGAGCTCGCGGGGCCGTCAGCCCGCGACAGGAGCGGGGGCCGCGGGGAGCTGCACGGTCACCCGGAGGCCGCCGCCGGGTCGCGGCGCGAGGCGCAGCGTGCCGTCGTGGGCGTCGGTGATGCTCTGCACGATGGCGAGGCCGAGGCCCGCGCCGCCGTGGCCGCTGCGCTGGCGGGCGGTCCCGCGCTGGAACGGCTCGACGAGGGTGCCGACCGAGTCCGGCGGGACGTCCGCGCCGGTGTTCTCCACGGTGAGCAGGGCGGTGCCGGGGCCGGCGCTCGTCACGACGCACACGGTCCCGTGCCCTGGCAGGTTGTGGACGATCGCGTTGTGCACGAGGTTCGTCGTGAGCTGCAGGAGCAGTGCGGGCGAGCCGGTCGTCGGCGCCGCCTCGCCGGCCGTCTCGATGCTGAGGCCCCGCTGCTCGGCGAGCGGGAGCAGCGTCTCGGCGGCCTGCTCGGCCAGCAGGGACAGGTCGACCGCGTCGCGGGCGACGTCGCGGCGGTCGGCGCGGCTGAGCACGAGCAGCGCCTCGGTGAGCTCGATCGCCCGGGCGTTGACGATCCGCAGCCGGTCGAGGAGCTCGCCGGGGTCCGCGTCCGGGCTGCTGCGGGCCACGTCGAGCATCGCCTAGGTGATGGCGAGCGGCGTGCGCAGCTCGTGCGAGGCGTTCGCGGCGAACCGCTGCTGCTCGGCGACGTGCGCCTCGAGCCGCTCGAGCATCCCGTCGAAGGCGTCGGCCAGCACGCGGAACTCGTCGTCGCGACCCGGCAGCCGCACCCGGTGCGAGAGCTGCCCGCCTGCGGCCAGGCGGGTGGCGTCGGTGAGCCGGGCCAGCGGGGCGAGCAGGCGCCCGGCGAGCAGCCAGCCCCCCGCGACGCCCAGCACGAGCAGCAGCCCCAGGGCGAGGGCCGCCTTAGGCGCGAAGGCCCGCCACAGGTCGGACCGCCCGGGGACGAACAGGCCCGGGTCCCGGACCCGCTGGCCGGGCGCGTCGGCGGGCGGGAACGTGATCACCTGGTCCGGCACGTAGCGCAGCAGGAAGACCCACACCACCGCGAGCAGCAGCGCACCCGCCACGACGAGCACGCCGGCGTAGCTGAGCGCCAGCCGGAGGCGGACGCTCGGCCCCCGAGCCCGTCCCGCGCTCACCTGCTGTCGGGCCCGGCGCCCGGCGGGACGTCGATCCGGTAGCCGACGCCGGGCACGGTGGCGATGAGCCACGGCTCGCCGAGCCGCTTGCGCAGGGTCGAGACGGTGATGCGGACGGCGTTGGTGAACGGGTCGGCGTGCTCGTCCCACGCGCGCTCGAGCAGCTGCTCGGCGCTCACGACACCGCCCTCGGCCGTGACGAGGACCTCGAGCACCGCGAACTGCTTGCGCGTCAGCGCGACGAAGCGCCCGTCGCGGGAGACCTCGCGGCGGAACGGGTCGAGCCGCAGGCCGGCGAGCTCCCGCACCGGTGGCCGGTGGTGCGCCCGTCTGCGGTCGAGCGCACGCAGGCGGAGCACGAGCTCGCGCAGCTCGAAGGGCTTGGTGAGGTAGTCGTCGGCCCCGAGCTCGAAGCCGCTGGCCTTGTCGTCGAGGCGGTCGGCGGCGGTGAGCATGAGGATCGGCATGCCGGTGCCGGACGCGACGATGCGCTGCGCGAGCTCGTCGCCGGACGGGCCGGGGACGTCGCGGTCCAGGACCGCGAGGTCGTAGGCGTGGACGCCGAGCAGCTCCAGCGCCGTGTCACCGTCCCCGGCGACGTCGGCGGCGATCGCCGCCAGGCGCAGGCCGTCCCGGATGGCGTCGGCCATGAACGGCTCGTCCTCGACGATCAGCACCCGCATGCCGCGAGGCTACGAGCGGCGCCGTCTCGTCCGCGTATGGAACGGCGCAGACGGTCCGGCAACACTCCACCCCCTGTCCTGGGGCCATGCCCTCCCGCGACCCGGTCCGTCCCGCCCGTCCGACCCGCCCCCGGCTCGCCGTCGCCGGCGGCCTGCTCGCAGCGGTCGTCGGCTGCTCGCCGTCGGCCGGCCCCGCACCGTCGGCTGGGCCGGCGTCTCCGGACGGGCTGGCGGCCGCGCCGCAGCTGCAGCCCCCGCGCGCGGCCGGTCACGCCGCGCTCAGCCGCGAGGACGGGGTCGTCGCGGGCGGCACGACGGTCGACGCCGACCACCCGGCGGTGACGAGGCTCGACCCGGCGCTGCGGGCCGCCCTGCGCCGGGCCGGACGAGCCGCTGCGGACGACGGCGTCGAGGTCTCCGTCGACAGCGGCTGGCGGTCGCGCGCCTACCAGGAGCAGCTGCTGCGCCAGGCGATCGCCCGGTACGGCTCGCGCGAGCAGGCGGCGCGGTGGGTCGCGACGCCGGACACGTCCGCCCACGTGTCCGGCGACGCGGTCGACCTCGGCGGCCCCGAGGCGCGGGCCTGGCTGTCGCGGCACGGGGCCCGCTACGGGCTGTGCCAGACCTACCGCAACGAGCCGTGGCACGTCGAGCTGCGCGCCGGGGCGGCCGACGAGGGCTGCCCTGCGCCGTATGCGGACGCGTCGCAGGACCCGCGGACGTCGTGAGGACCGGTCGGCACGGCCACGAGCCTGGGCGCAGGGCTTCCGACGGTCCGCTCGCACCGCGGACCCGGGCGGCTCAGCGCTGCCGGCAGCCGGGCGGCCAGCGGTAGGTGAGCGTCGGCGGTGCCGCGAGGGCGAGCGTCCAGGTCCCGGGCGCGGCGTCGGGCGGGCGCAGCACCAGCAGCAGCGGTGTCCCCGGCTCGATCCGGCGTCCGGTCGACGGGAACGGCCCGCCGGCCGCCCACGTCCGCGCCAGCTCGGTGACGTCGACCTCGAGGGGACCGGGGAGAGGCACGTCGGCGGCACCGCGCGGCCGGGTGTCGAGGATGGCGGCGACGTCCTCGGGACCGGACGCGGGCAGGTGGCCCTCGACGAGCGACGTGGCGGCGCCGGGGTACACGGCGAGCTGGACCGGGCCGCCGGTCGTGCTCGCGACGTCGAGCTGCAGCGTCGCCGAGCGGACGCACTCCGGGCGAGCGGCCGCCAGCGGCAGGACGACGAGCAGGGCAGCGGCGTCCTGCGGGTCGAGCCGGGGGCCGACGTCCTTCAGGACAGCGAGCTCCTCGGGCCGGCGGTCCAGCGTGGCGCGGCGGAAGAAGGCGTCGCCGGAGACGCGGCTGACGCTCGTCGCCTGCACGACCTGGCGGACGAGCGGCTCGTACGGCGCAGGCGGTGACGGCGTCGCGGTCGGGCTCGGCGACGGCGCGGCCGTGCCGGTGCGCGGGGCGGCCGTGGGCCGGGCGAGCGCCGCGACGCCCCCGGCGCCGAGGGCGACGGCGACCCCGAGGGACGTGGCCACCAGGACGGCGCCCCGTCGTGGACCGGAGCCTGCCGGCAAGGTCTGCACGGCTCATCCTCGCCCGACGGCGGCCGCTGCGGGCGCGGACGGCGTCACCGGGGAGGGCGGTCGAGAGCTTCGCCCGACGACGCCGCCGCGTGCGGTCAGCGGTCGATCATGCGCGCCATCGCCTCGGGGTAGCGCTCGCCGACGATCCGGATCTGGGCGGACGCCTCATCGAGCTCGGCGACGTCCTCGGCGGTGAGGTCGAGGTCGGCGGCGCCGAGGTTCTCCTCGAGCCGCTCGATCCGTCGCGTCCCGGGGATCGGGACGACCCACGGCCGGCGCGCCAGCAGCCACGCCAGGGCGATCTGGCCGGGGGTCGCGCCCTTGGCGTCGGCGACGCGGCGCGCCAGGTCGACGACGGCCTGGTTGGCCTGCCGCGCCTCGACCGTGAAGCGGGGCAGACCGGCGCGGATGTCGCCGTCGGTGAACTCGGTCGACGCGCTCACCGTGCCGGTCAGGAAGCCGCGCCCGAGCGGGCTGAACGGCACGAACCCGATCCCGAGCTCCTCGAGCACGGGCAGGATCTCGCTCTCCGGCTCGCGCCAGAACAGCGAGTACTCCGACTGCAGGGCTGCGACCGGCTGCACGGCGTGCGCCCGCCGGATGGTCTGCGCACCCGCCTCGGACAGGCCGAAGTGCCTGACCTTGCCGGCGGCGATGAGCTCGGAGACCGTGCCCGCGACGTCCTCGATCGGGGTCTGCGGGTCGACGCGGTGCTGGTAGAGCAGGTCGATCGTGTCGGTGCCGAGCCGGCGCAGCGAGCCGTCGACGGCGCGCCGGATCGACTCGGGTCGGCTGGACAGCCCCGTCTGCCTGCCGTCCTCGTCGAAGGCGAAGCCGAACTTCGTCGCGAGGACCACCTGGTCGCGCACCGGGCGCAACGCCTCGCCGACGAGCTCCTCGTTGACGTAGGGGCCGTAGACCTCGGCGGTGTCGAACAGGGTGACCCCGCGCTCGACGGCGCCCCGCAGCACCGCGATCATCTGGTCGCGGTCCCCGGGGTTGGGACCGAAGCTCTGGCTCATCCCCATGCAGCCGAAGCCGATCGGCGAGACCTCGAGCCCGTTGCCGAGCGTGCGCGCGTCCATCTGCTCCTCCTCGTGCGTGGTCGCCGGCGAGGCCGGCACCCAGCGGACCTGGGCCTGCAGGGCGACCTCCCCGACGGCGCGGTGGTGGAACCGCCGCGGTGCTCCGCGAGGTGGCCAGGGAGAGGAGCTCGACGCGAGGTCCTGCGCCAGCTGCCCGGCCCACGGAGCCGGCGGTCGCCGGCCTGGCGACGGTGTGCGTCCCCGGCAGCGAGGCATGCCCTCCCTCGAGGGTGGACCACCTGCGTCCGGTGCCGACGGTACGCGGACCGCGCGACCGACCTGGGAGGAGCCGGATGCTGCTGCGGTCCGCCGTGCTGCTGGCGGCCGTCCTGTGCGGCTGGGCGGCGAGCGCCTGGCTCGTCGACGCGGCGGGCGTCTCGGTCGTCGACCCCGCCTGGCGGGACCGGCTCGTGCTCGTCCTGACCACCTCGACCGCGGCGGCTGCTGCCGCGGTCGCGCTGGCTGCCCGCCGACGTCCCGGGGTGGCCGCGGCCGCGGGGGTCGCCGTCGCCGGCGTCCTGCTCGGCGCCGCCGGCACGGCGGCGCTGCACGGCACCCGCTGGGGCTGGTCCGGCCTCTACGCCGACTCGTCGTTCCGCACGCAGATGGCGACCCGGTACGCCGAGACGCCCGCGCTCGTCGACTACGGCTACCGCGACCTGCCGGCGTACTACCCGCCTGCGGTGGGCTGGGTCGCGGGGCGGCTCGCGGCCCTCACCGGGCTGGCCGGGTGGGAGGCGGTGAAGCCGGTCCAGCTCGCCGTCGGCGTCCTCGTGCCGCTCGCGGCGTTCCTGCTGTGGCGGCCGGTGGTCGGTGCGCTGCCGGGCTCGGCGGTGGCCGGCCTCGTCACGGTCTGGACCGCGCACCCGCAGAAGCCGGACGAGTGGCTCGTCCTGGCGTGCCTGCTGCCGTGGTGGCTGCTGGTCGTGCGGGACGTGCGCGCGCCGGGGGTCGCCCGCTGGCCCGCCTGGCGGCTCGGTCTCGTGCTGGGGGCGCTGCTGCTCGTCCACACCTACTGGTTCCTGCCGTTCGGCCTCGCGACGCTGCTGGCGCTCGGGTCCGACGCCGTCGGGCACCGCCGGGGCGGGGCTGCCCGGCTGCCGCTGCTCCGGGCGCTGGCGATCGGTGCGGTCGGCCTCGCCGTCTCGGCCGTGTCGTGGGTGCCGGTGGTGGTCGCGCGGCTGCGGCTGCCCTCGGACGACCTGCAGCTGCGCTACTCCTGGCTCGACGGCAACGACCTGCCGCTGCCCTCGCCGTACGAGCCGGCGCAGGTCGCGGGGATCGCCGGCCTCGCCTGGCTCGGGTGGGCGGCCTCGCGACGGGTGCGCGGCCGCGGGGACGGCACGGGCGGGCTCGCCGGCGGCCTGGGGCTCGCCCTCGCCGGGTGCGTGGTGACCCTCGAGCTCGGCGCCCTCGCCGAGCGGGCCGAGTTGGGGTTCCTGGCCTTCAAGACGCAGGACGCGGTGCTGGCGGTCCTGCTCACCGCCGGGGTGCTGGGCGCCGCGGACGGGTGCAGGCGGCTGCTCGCGCGCTTCGACCGGGCAGCGGCTCACCTCGTCCCGGTGGTGCTCGTCGCGGCCGCTGCGGCGACCGCCGCCCACCACCTGGCCGACGCCTGGGTCACCGGCCGCGCGGCCCTGGTCGCGCAGACGACCCGCTACCCCGACGGGTCGGTCCCGACCGGGCGGCCGGGGGAGAAGCCGGTCGTCGGCACGCTGTTCGTCGCCGCGGACGACCCGTCGGTCGCCGAGGTCCGCGCGGCGTGGCGGTCGCTGCGCCCGGACCTGCCGCTGGCGGACGCCGTCCTCGTGACGTCCCGGGTCGACCTGCTCGCGACGACCCCGGTGCACGGGTTCCTCGCCTACAAGAGCATCTACTCGCACCCGAACGGACGCTTCGCGGACCGCCGAGCGCTGCTGGAGCGGGTGGCCGGGTGCCCGTCGTCCGCCTGCGCCGCGCGGCTGCTGCGGGACAACCCCTTCGACGCGGTGGACGGGCTGGTGCTGCAGCGGGACGGGGCGTCGCTAGTGCTGCCGCTCATGGTCGACGACTTCCCCGACCGGACCCGCCGGATCGAGGTCGCCTTCCCCGACGCGGTGCTGCGCGGGCCGGAGCTCTCCCGCACCGAGCTCGGCCGGGTGGTCGTGCTCGCGCTGCGGCCCTGACGGCTGCCGTCAGGCTGCGGCGAGGTCGTGCAGGGCGCGCCGGGCCGCGGCGGGGTCGGCCGGCGGCTGCGGCAGCGGCGCGGGGTCGAGGCAGCGCACCAGCAGGCCCTCCACGAGCGCGGCTCCGGCCAGCACGTCCGCGGCGTGCAGCGCGCCCGGCAGGACGCGCACCTCGAGGGTGTTGCGGACCGGGTCGTCGACGAGCAGCTGCGTCAGGTTGACGTCGAAGAACTTCGTCAGGCCGCCGCGGCGGGCGGCGTCCCGCAGCTCGGCCGTGGTGGGGACGCCCTCGACCGCCCGGACGAGCTCGGCGGGCAGCGGCGCGAGCCGGGTGCAGCGGGGGTTCGTGCCCAGGACCTCCCGCAGCGGCTCGCGCCAGCAGCCGAACAGCCGCACGACGTTGGCGAGGGCGTGCGGCGCCCGGAACGGCGCGCCGTCCAGGTGCAGGTGCACCGCGGCTTCGGCGGGGACGGTGCACCCCAGCGCGCGGGCCGGTGCGAGCAGCTCCTCCAGCGCCGCGGCGTGGTCGCGGGTCAGCGGGGGCGTGACGAGCTCGCAGGCCCGCTCGCGCTCGGCGCCCTGCGGCACGGCCAGCGCGACGCTGCGGCCCGCGACCGTGAGCCGGTGCGCGGGGCCGTGCCGCTGCGCCGCCACCCCGAACAGCGCGGCCGCCCGGTCGAGTGCCCCGTCGAGCGGGCCGCCCGGGTCGCTGTGCCGGGCGAGCAGGTGCAGCAGCCGCACGTCGTCGGTCAGCAGCCGGTGCCAGCCGGGCACCGGCGCCGCCCGCGGGTCGAGGTCGGCGACGAGCGTCACGTCGTCCACGAGCGTGCAGAGCAGCTCGCCGGTCGGCCGGAGCACCTCGAAGCCCTGCGTCAGGTGCAGGAAGTGGCCGAGCCCCGGCACCAGCGACGGCTCGCTGTCCCGGTGCCAGACCGGCCGGACCCGGCCGCCGCACCGGTCCGCGAGGACGTCGGCCAGCGCCCGCCGGCTGGAGCCGGGCGGCGCCAGCAGCTCGACCTCGAAGCCGGTGCGACAGCGCAGCGCCCGCGTCACGGGGCGAACGGCAGCGTCTCGCCGTCGAGGAGCTTCTGGCCGGCGAGCGCCTTGGTCTGCAGCACGTCCGAGGACCCCCACAGCTCGGCGAGCGCGACCGCGTCGTCCCAGTCGTAGCCCGCCTCCAGGAACGCCACGTACGGCCCCTCGGCGTCCAGCGCCGGTGCGGGCGGCTCCGGCGCGGCCGGGCCGGCGCCGGGAGCCAGCGGCAGGCGCTCGCCGGCGAGCAGCCGGCGGCCGGCCTCGGCCTTGACCTCGTCGGAGGAGTCCTGGCCCAGGCCCCACAGCCGCGCCAGCTCGACGGCGTCGTCGTAGTCGTAGCCGGCGCCGAAGAACGCCGAGCGCTGGTCCTGCGGGTCGGCCGGCGGCGTGCTCGGCGACGACGCGAACGGCACCGCGCGGTCGGCCCGCGCCGGGCCGCTGTCGAGCAGACCCGGTCCGACCACCGCCACGGCGCCCAGGCCCGCCGTCACGACGGCGCCGCCGGCCGCGCGCGCCACCCGGCGGCGGCGCCGGTAGCCGCGGGCCAGCTCGAGCGTCCCGGCCGAGACGGCGGCGACGCTCGGGGCCAGGTGCTCGTGGCCCCGGAACGCCTGCAGCAGCTGCTCTTCGTGGTTCATCGTCGTCCTCCTGCGGGTGTGCCGGACTGCTGCTCCGAGCGGAGCCGCAGGGTGGTGAGCGCCTTGGAGGCGTGGCTGCGCACGGTCGCCGGTCGGCAGTCCAGGAGGTCGGCGATCGCGAGGTCGTCGAGCTGCTCGTAGTAGCGCAGGACGAGCACCGCGCGCTGGCGCCGCGGGAGCTGCGCCAGCCGCGCCCACAGCTCGTCGGCCTCGACGACGTCCTGGGCGTGGTCGCGGCCGCCTCCGCGGGCGTCGCTGAGCTCGACCAGGCGCTCGCCGACCGGGAGCACCGAGCGCACCGACCAGCGCCGCCGCCACGAGAGGTGCTCGTTGAGCACCATGCGGCGCACGTACGCGTCCGGTGAGCCCGCGCGCTGCACGTGCCCCCACCGCAGGTGCGCCCGCGCCAGGACCTCCTGCACGACGTCCTGCGCCTGGTCGCGGTCCCCCGTGAGGACGACGGCGTAGCGCAGCAGCGCCGGCAGCCGTGCGGCCATGTACTCCTCGAAGGTCACACCTCCATGACGCGGCCCGGGACCGTCCTGTGTAAAGCCGGGACCGGTGCGGGCCTCAGCCCGAGGTGCCCGGCTCGGGGTCGACCTGCTCCGGCAGACCGGCGAGCAGGGTGTCCGGGGTGATCGGCAGCGACCGGACGCGGACGCCGGTGGCGTGCCAGACGGCGTTCAGGACGGCCGCCGGCGACCCGACGATGCCGAGCTCGCCGAGGCCCTTGGTGCCCATCGGGTTGAGCTGGTCGTCGTGCTCGTCGAGCCACTCGACCTGCAGGTCGGCGACGTCCGCGTTCGTCGCGACGTGGTAGGTCGCGAGGTCGTGGTTGGCGTAGTCGCCGTGCTCGACGTCGAGCGAGCCCGACTCGTGCAGGGCCATCGACAGCCCCATGACCATGCCGCCGAGCAGCTGCGAGCGGGCGGTGCGCGGGTTGACGATCCGGCCGGCCGCGAAGACGCCGAGCATCCGCGGCACGCGGACCTCGCCCGAGTCGACGTCGACGCGCACCTCGACGAAGTGCGCCCCGAACGAGTGCCGGGAGGCGCCGACCTCGGCGTCGACGACCTCCGAGTTGTCGGCCACGACCTCGTCCTGCTCGCCGTCGAGCAGCCGGCGGCAGGCGACGTGGACGGCGCTGCCCCAGCTGGAGGTGCCGGACGAGCCTCCGGCGACCGAGGCCTCGGGCAGGTCGCTGTCGGCGATGTCCACCCGCACCCGGTCCGGCTCGACGCCGAGCGCGTCCGCGGCGATCTGCCGCAGCACGGTGCGGGCGCCGGTGCCGATGTCGGTGGCGTTGACGCCGACCTCGAACGTGCCGTCGGGGCAGCGCCGGGCGCGGGCGCTGCTGGCCATCAGGTACACCGGGTAGGTCGCCGAGGCGACGCCCGTGCCGACGAGCCAGCGGCCCTCGCGCCGCACGCCCGGACGGGGGTCGCGCCCCGCCCAGCCGAACAGCTCGGCGCCCCGCCGCAGGCACTCGACGAGGTGGCGGCTGCTGAACGGCTCGCCGGTCTCCGGGTCGACCTGCGTGTCGTTGCGGACCCGCAGCTCGACCGGGTCGATGCCAGCGACGACGGCGAGCTCGTCGAGCGCCGCCTCCAGCGCGAAGATGCCCGGGGCCTCACCCGGCGCCCGGAACCACCGGGGCGTGGGGACGTCGAGGGCCGCGAGGCGGTGCGTCGTCAGCCGCGCGTCGGCGTCGTACAGGTGCCGGGTGCCCTCGGTCGTCTGCTCGGCGAACTCGTACACCGTCGAGGTCTGCTCGAACGCCTCGTGCGCCAGCGCCACGAGGCGCCCGTCCCCGTCCGCGCCGAGGCGGAGCCGCTGCATCGTGGGGGTGCGGTAGCCGACCATCGAGAACAGCTGCTGCCGGGTGAGGGCGAGCCGCACGGGCCGGCCGGTCACCCGGGCGGCCATCGCGGCCAGCACGACGTTTGGCCGGGGGCTGCCCTTGGAGCCGAACCCGCCGCCGACGTGCGGCGCCAGCACGCGCACGCCGTCCTCAGGCACCCCGAAGGCCGCCGCGAGGTGCTTCTTGACCGGCGTGGTGCCCTGCGTCGAGTCGTGCACGAGCAGCCGGTCGCCGTCCCAGTGCGCGGTCGTGGCGTGCGGCTCCATCGGGTTGTTGAACAGCGCCGGCGTCGCGTACTCGACGTCGACGAGGTGCCTCGAGCGGGCCAGCGCCGCACCGAGGTCACCCGACGCGCTGTCGGTCTCGAACGCGGGGTTGACCTGCTCGGGGGCGTACAGCCCCGGGTGGTCGGTGGTCAGGCGGACGTCGTGCGGCTGCTCGTCGCAGGTCACCCGCAGCGCGCGGGCGCCCTCGCGGGCCGCCTCGAGCGTCTCGGCCACCACGAGCGCGACGACCTGGCCGCGGTAGGAGACGTGCGTGCTCTGCAGGACCGCGAGCTCCATGTCGTCGGCCTCGCCGAGGCGCGGCGCGTTGCGTGCGTCCAGCACGGCGACGACGCCCGGCACGTCCAGCGCCGACTGCCGGTCGACGTCCGTGACGGTGCCCACCGCGACCGACGACGTGACGACCCAGGCGTGCAGCACGCCGTCGACGGGGTGCTCGACGGCGTAGCGGGCCCGGCCGGTGACCTTGTCGGGGCCGTCGACGCGCACCGGGGACTGCCCGATCGCGGTCATGCGGCGCTCCCGGCCAGCTCGAGCAGCGTGCCGACGACGAGCCGCCGGGCCAGCGGCACCTTGAAGGCATTGTCGGGCGTCGGCGCCGCCTGCGCGAGCTCGGCGTCGGCAGCGGCGGCGAACGACGCGGCGGTGGCCGGCCGGCCGACGAGCGCCTGCTCGGCCATCGAGGCGCGCCAGGGCTTGTGCGCGACCGAGCCGAGCGCCAGGCGGACGTCGCGCACGGTCCCGTCCTCGACGGCCAGCACGGCGGCGACCGACACCAGGGCGTACGCGTAGGACGCGCGGTCGCGCGCCTTGCGGTAGGTGGAGCGCGCCCCGGCGACGGGCGGCGGGAGCTCGACCGCGGTGATGACCGCCCCGCGGGGCAGCGTGGTGTCGTGCTCGGGGGCGTCGCCCGGCAGCCGGTGCAGCTCCCCGATCGGGATGCGCACCGGGCCGTCGGCGGTCTCGGCCACCACGACCGCGTCCAGCACGGCCAGGGCGACCGCCATGTCGCCGGGGTGCGTGGCGAGGCAGTGCTCGGACGCGCCGAGGACGGCGAGCTCGCGCGACAGGCCGTCGCGGGCCGGGCAGCCGGTGCCCGGAGCGCGCTTGTTGCAGGCCTTGGACGGGTCCATGAAGTACACGCAGCGGGTGCGCTGCAGCAGGTTGCCGCCGGTGCTGGCCATGTTCCGCAGCTGGCCCGACGCGGCCGCCAGCAGCGCCCGCGACAGCACCGGGTACCGGGTGCGCACGAGCGCGTGCGCGGCGAGGTCGCTGTTGCGCACGCCCGCGCCGACGCGCAGGCCCCCGTCCGGCAGCTCCTCGACCCCGCCGAGGTCGAGCGCGTCGACGTCGACGAGCAGGTCGGGGGTCGCGACCCCGAGCTTCATGAGGTCGACGAGGTTCGTGCCGCCGGCCAGCGCCTGCGCGCCGCGCTCGCGGGTGAGCAGCGCGACCGCGGCGCGGACGTCGTCCGGCTGCTCGTACCGCAGCTCCTTCATCGCGCGGCCTCGGCGTCGGCGCCGAGCACGGCGGCGGTGATGCCGCGGTAGGCGCCGCAGCGGCACAGGTTGCCCGCCATCCGCTCGCGCACCTCCGCGTCGTCGAGCGGGGCCGGGCCGGACAGCCCGGCCTGCAGGTCCTCGGTCACGTGGCTGGGCCAGCCCCGGCCGGCTTCGTCGAGCACGCCGACGGCGCTGACGAGCTGGCCGGAGGTGCAGTAGCCGCACTGGTAGGCGTCGCAGGCGAGGAACTGCTCCTGCAGCGGGTGCAGCCCGTCGTCGCCCGCGAGCCCCTCGACGGTGGTGACCGCCCGGCCCCGCACCGAGACGGCCAGGGTCAGGCAGGCGTTCACCCGCCGGCCGTCCAGCAGCACGGTGCACGAGCCGCACTGCCCGTGGTCGCAGCCCTTCTTCGAGCCGGTCAGGCCGAGGTGCTCGCGCAGGGCGTCCAGCAGCGTCGTGCGGTGGTCGAGGTCGAGCTGGTGCGGCTCCTCGTTCACCTGCAGCGTGACGCGGGACCGGGTCTCAGGGGTCGCCATGGGCCCGGGCTGCCCAGCCGGGCTCGCCCGAACCCCGCGGCCCGGCAGGCGTCAGCGGCTGAGCCCCGGGTAGCCGGGCCTCGGCACGCGGCGACAGGGACCGCGTCCGAGGGAGGAGACGGCATGGCGGACCCCGCGCGGCACGAGGTGCTCGGCGAGCTCGAGGTGGTGCACCTGTTCGACGGGGCCATGCCGACCGGCGTCAGCGCGTCGCGGACCGGCCGGGTGTTCGTCTGCTGGCCGAAGTGGGGCGACGACGTCGGCTTCACGGTCGGCGAGCTCCGCGACGGCGAGGCCGTCGCGTTCCCGGACCAGGAGCGCAACGACCCGCGCAGCGACGCCGACCCTGAGCGGCTCGTGTCGGTGCAGAGC
>CAXTFU010000078.1:0-16280 GCA_964243385.1 uncultured bacterium
CTCCCGGGTCGTGGCCGTGCTGAGCCACCCGCTCGTCCCGTGGCTGCTGTTCGTCGGCAGCCCGTTCGCCCTGTACTTCACCGGCTGGTACGAGGCCACGCTCGAGCACCGCGTGCTGCACGAGCTGCTGCACCTGCACTTCCTGGCGGTGGGCTCGCTGTTCTTCTGGCCGCTGCTCGGGATCGACCCCGTGCCGGGGCGGTCCGGACATCCGTTCCGCATCCTGCTCGTCGCGGCCACGCTGCCGTTCCACGCCTTCCTCGGCGTGTCGATCATGAGCGTCGAGCCGGACGGTCGGGGCCTGCTGGCCGGCGAGCACTACCTGCCGATCCACGGGCTGGCCGAGTCGGTGTTCCAGCAGCAGCTCGGCGGCGCCCTGCTCTGGGCCTCGGGCGACCTCGTGGGGCTGCTGTTCCTGCTCGTCCTGGTCACCCAGTGGATGCGGGCCAGCGAGCGGGAGGCCACGCGCGAGGACCGGCGCCTGGACCGCCTCGACCGGTCCGACCCGCCAGGTCCGGCAGGTGCGGCAGCGGCAGGTGCAGGTGCAGGTGCAGGTGGGGCAGTCCAGCCCCGGCCCGCCGCCGCGCCGTCCCGCGCGGACGAGCGCAGCACGACCGTCTAGCGGCGGGGCGACGTGCGACTGCTCGACCGGCTGCTGCGCCGCCGTCCGCCGGCGCCGGTCGTGCTGGACCCGGACGACCCGTCCCTGGTCCTGCTCGTCGAGGCGTACGAGGCGTGGCGCGCCGACTCCGCGGTGCTCGCCGAGGCCGCCGAGCGGGGCGTCGACCTGGCGGAGCCCGTGCTGGTGCGCCACCACCTCGTGCGGCTGCCGGACGACGCGGCGGTGGCCCGCGCGGGGGAGCTGCTCGCGCAGGACGGCTACGCCCTCTCGGCGCCCGAGCGGCGGCCGGACGGGCTCGCGGCCCGGGCGACCCGCACGCAGGTGCTGACCGCGCTGTCGGCCAGCCAGGAGCGGTCGCGCATGGCCGGCCTCGCGCAGCGCCTCGGCGGCGACGTCGGGGGCTGGGACGCCTACGGCCCGGGGCCGGCCGCGACCTGACGGGCGGGGCGCGACCTGAGAGGGCGGCCGACGTGACGGGCCGGCCGCGGTGACATGCCGCGGCGTGACGGCGGCCGCACCTGACGGGCCGGCTGCGAGCCGACGCGTCGTCGCGCACCCGATCGGGGGTCGCTCCGTGCCGCGCTTGCCCTGCAGGGCACCGGGGACCGACACTGCACCTGCTGTGCAGCGTGACCCACCCCACAGGACCCACCCGGGACCGGCGGGAGGGCCGCGGTGTCCTGCGGACGCCCCCGCCTGGGGACGTCCGACCACTCGGATCGTCCGGCACGTACCTGCCGGTGGAGGAGCAGACATGGCAACCGTGACCTTCGACAAGGCCACGCGTCACTACCCGGGCGGTGACCGCCCCGCGGTCGACGCCCTCGACCTCGAGATCGGCGACGGGGAGTTCCTCGTCCTCGTCGGGCCGTCCGGCTGCGGCAAGTCGACGTCGCTGCGCATGCTCGCGGGCCTCGAGCCCGTCGACGGCGGCGCGATCCGCATCGGCGACCGCGACGTGTCGAACGTCGACCCGTCCGACCGCGACATCGCGATGGTCTTCCAGAACTACGCGCTCTACCCGCACATGTCGGTCGCGGCCAACATGGGCTTCGCGCTGAAGATCGCCGGCAAGTCGAAGCAAGAGATCGACACGCGCGTCAAGGAGGCGGCGGAGGTCCTCGACCTCACCGAGTACCTCGACCGCAAGCCCAAGGCGCTGTCCGGCGGCCAGCGCCAGCGCGTCGCGATGGGCCGCGCCATCGTCCGCAACCCGCAGGTCTTCTGCATGGACGAGCCGCTGTCGAACCTCGACGCCAAGCTGCGCGTCGCGACCCGCACGCAGATCGCCTCGCTGCAGCGCCGCCTGGGCGTCACGACGGTCTACGTCACGCACGACCAGGTCGAGGCCATGACGATGGGCGACCGCGTCGCGGTGCTCAAGGGCGGCGTCCTGCAGCAGGTCGACCGGCCGCGCCACATGTACGACCGCCCGGCCAACATGTTCGTCGCCGGCTTCATCGGCTCGCCCGCGATGAACCTGTTCCAGATCCCGGTCGGGAGCGGCGGCACGCCGCGCCTGGGTGGCCACGACATCCCGGTGCAGCGCAACGACCTGTCGACGCTCAGCGGCGGCACGGTCGCCCTGGGCGTCCGGCCGGAGGACCTGCACGTCGTCGGCAGCGGCGAGGGCATCGCCGCGACGGTCGAGCTCGTCGAGGAGCTCGGCTCGGACGCCTTCGTGCACGCGAGCGTCGAGCAGGACAGCGGCTCACCGGTCGTCCTGGTCGCCCGCGTGAACCCGAAGAGCCCGCCCGACAAGGGCACCAAGATCTGGCTCGCGCCCGAGGCGCAGCACCAGATGCACGTGTTCGACCCGTCCGACGGCCGCCGCCTGTCCGCCTGACCGTCGCCCGTCTCCCGAGGCGCGCGTGCCCGTCGGCACGCGCGCCTCGGCGCGTCCGCGACCGGGAGGCGAGACCCCGTACGATCACCGCCATGAGCGACTCGCACGCCGCTGCATCGACCGCCGTCCAGCAGCGCACGCACGCCGTCGTCGTCTACAGCGACGACGCCGCGGTCCGCGACCAGGTCCGCAGCGCCCTCGGCCGGCGCCCGGCCGCCGACCTCGGCCGCGTCGAGTGGCTCGAGTGCCGCACCGGTGACGAGGTGCTCAAGGCGGTCGACGCCGGTGACGTCGACCTGGCGGTGCTCGACGGCGAGGCGTGGCCGACCGGCGGCCTCGGGCTCGCCAAGCAGATGAAGGACGAGCTGCGCGACTGCCCGCCGGTGCTCGTGCTCATCGCGCGGCGCGCCGACGCCTGGCTCGCCACCTGGTCGCAGGCCGACGGCGTCGTGGCGCACCCGATCGACGCACCCGAGCTGACGACCGTCGCGACCGACCTGCTGCGTCGGCGAGAGCGCGGCGAGCCCGTGCGCCGTGCGCTCCACTGACCCGGCGACCGGCGTGAGCACGCCGACCTGGCCCGGCGTCCTGTCCACCCTGCTGCGCGGCGAGCACCTCACGACGGCCGACACCGCCTGGGTCATGGGCGAGGTCATGGCGGGCGATGCCAGCCCCGTGCAGGTCGCCGGCTTCGCCGTGGCCCTGCGCTCCAAGGGCGAGACGGCCGACGAGGTCGCCGGGCTCGTCGAGGTGATGCTCGGGGCGGCTGCCCCGGTCGAGGTGCCCGGGCGGGTGGTCGACACCTGCGGCACCGGCGGCGACCGCTCGAACACGGTCAACCTGTCGACGATGGCCGCGCTCGTGGTCGCCGGCGCCGGCGTGCCGGTGGTCAAGCACGGCAACCGCGCTGCCTCCTCGGCCTGCGGCTCGGCCGACCTGCTCGAGGCGCTCGGCGTCGTCGTCGACCTGCCGCCGGCGGCGGTCGGGCCGTGCCTGGAGCAGGCCGGCATCGCCTTCTGCTTCGCCCCCGTCTTCCACCCGGGCATGCGGCACGCGGCCGTCGCGCGGCGCGACCTCGGGGTCGCGACCGTGTTCAACGTGCTTGGCCCGCTCACGAACCCGGCCCGTCCCGCCGCGCAGGCGGTCGGGGTGTCCGACCGGCGCCTCGCGCCCGTGATGGCCGACGTCCTGGCCGCGCGCGGCACGGACGCGCTCGTGTTCCGGGGCGACGACGGCCTCGACGAGCTCACGACGACCGGGTCGTCGACGGTCTGGGTCGTCGCGGGCGGGACGGTGCAGGAGCAGGTCTTCGACCCGGCCGCCCTCGGCATCGCGAGGTCGACCCTCGAGCAGCTGCGGGGCGCGGACGCCGCCCACAACGCCGGCGTGGCCAGGGCGCTGCTCGCCGGGGAGCACGGCCCCGTGCGCGACGCGGTGCTGCTCAACGCCGCCGCGGCGCTGGCTGCCCACGAGGGCGCGGACGACCCGCTGCTCGAGCGGCTCCGTCGCGGCTGGGACCGCGCCGCGCAGGCGCTCGACGACGGTCGGGCTGCTGCGGTGCTGACGCGCTGGGTCGAGGTCAGCACCGCCCTGCGCTAGGCCGCTACGACGCCTGGTCCGCTACGACGCCTGGTCCGCTACGACGCCTGGTCCGCCTCGACGATCTGGTCGTGCAGGTGGTCGCGGCCGTGCGGCTCGTCCCAGCCCGACAGGTCGGGGCCCTTGGGCACGACGAGCGTCGGGTTGATCTTGTCGTGGGTCGCGTAGTAGTGCCGCTTGATGTGGTCGAAGTCGGTGGTGTCGCCGAAGCCCGGGGTCTGGAACAGGTCGCGGGCGTAGGCCCACAGGTTCGCGAACTCGGTCAGCTTGCGCTCGTTGCACTTGAAGTGGCCGTGGTAGACGGCGTCGAAGCGCACCAGCGTCGTGTAGAGCCGGACGTCGGCCTCGGTGAGCTGGCGCCCGACCAGGTACCGCTCGGTCGACAGGTGGTCCTCGAGGTGGTGCAGCTGGGCGAACAGGGCGTCGTAGGCCTGCTCGTAGCTCTCCTGCGTGGTCGCGAACCCGGCCTTGTAGACGCCGTTGTTGATCGCGGAGAAGTTCTGCTCGGCCATGTCGTCGATGGCCTCGCGCGAGTGCTCCGGGTACAGGTCGGGCGCGCCGTCGCGGTGCAGCGCCGTCCACTCGGTCGACAGGTCCAGCGTGATCTGCGGGTAGTCGTTGGTGACGATGCGCTCGGTCTGGGTGTCCCAGAGGAACGGCACCGTGGCCCGTCCCTCGAAGTCGGGGTCGGAGCGCCGGTACAGCTCCATGACGTACGAGGCGCCCGTCACGGGGTCGACGCCGCCCTCGTCGAGCGTGAAGCGCCATCCCTGCTCGTCGCGGATCGGGTCGACGACGCGCAGTGCGATCGCGTCCTCGAGGCCGAGCAGGCTGCGGACGATCACCGACCGGTGCGCCCAGGGGCAGGCCATGCAGACGTAGAGGACGTAGCGACCGGCCTCGACCGGGTAGCCGCTATTCCCGTCGGCGGTGATGCGGTCGCGGAAGCGGTTGGGCTGACGGACGAACGAGCCGTCCTTCACCTCGGCGAACTGACCGGTCACTGCTCGCTCCCCAGGGAGAAGGTGGCTTCGAGGTCGTGCGCGCTGTACGCCTGGAAGGCGATGAGCGTGGAGGTCGCGAGCACGCCGTCGACCTTGTTGAGCTGACCGGCGATGACGTCGTGCAGCTCCTCGTGCCGCCGCACGCGCACCATCGCCACGAGGTCGACGTCGCCGGCGACGGAGTAGACCTCGCTGACCCCGTCGAGGTCGGCGATGCGCTGCGCCACCTCCGGGATGGCGTCGACGGCGGCACTGACCATGACGATCGCGGTGATCACGCGTCAGAACCTATCCGCCGGGGCCGCGGCCCACACGCCAGGAGCACGTGACGTGCTCGGCGCCGGCCGGTCCGAGTGGCCCGGTCCGGCGGCACGGCCGCGGCGCCGCGCGTCGTGGCACGAGCCGGTGCGCGGCAGCGCCGTCACGCGCTGGCCCGAGCGGGCTGGGCCTGCGGGCGGAGCCGCCTGCGGTCGTCGAACGGCCGGACGGCGTCGCGGGCGTCCTGCGCGGCGTCGAGCCACCCGCGGCGCCCGCCGGCCCCGAACGCCGGCGAGGCGAAGGTCCCGTCGAGCCGGACCAGCCGGGTGCCGGGCTGCTCGAGCCAGCGCAGGACGCACTCGACCTCCTCGGCCGTGGCGGCCGGCAGGGGGCCGGGGCCGGGCAGGACCGTCTCGGCCGTCGCCAGCAGCGCGTCGACGTACGGGGCGGGGTGCGCGCCGCGCGGGATGGTGCCGGCCGCGACGAGCCGGCCGCGCCGGACGACGGCG
Source organism: uncultured bacterium (assembly GCA_964243385.1). Classification (GTDB taxonomy): domain Bacteria; phylum Actinomycetota; class Actinomycetes; order Mycobacteriales; family SCTD01; genus SCTD01. Next base: position 5,839 of record CAXTFU010000078.1, read on the forward strand.
ACCTCCCAGCCGAGGTCGGGCAGGGGACGGGCCGCCACGAGCTCCGGGACGGTGGTGAGAGCAGACAGCCGCTGCACCTTGGCGGCCGCGCGGACGAAGGCGGTGAGGCGGTCGCGCTGGGCAGCGGCGTCCTCGAAGCGCTGGTCAGCGGCGAGCGCGGCGATGCGCGCGGTGAGCGTCTCGACGACGGCCGCCGGGTCACCGCCGACCGCTGCGCGGTAGGCGGTGGCGTGCGCCGCGTACGCCTCGACCGACTCGCCCTGCTCGGGCCCCAGGCAGGGGGCGCCGCAGCGCCGCATCTCGGCGAGCACGCAGGCGGCCGACGGGCGGCGGGGCGACAGCCGGGTCGTGCACTGGCGCAGCGGCAGTGCCTCGTGGACGGCGGCGACGGCGAGCTCGGCGGTGGCGCTGCGCCCGAACGGGCCGAGGTACACGGCGCCGTCGTCGAGCACCTGGCGGACGAGCGACAGGCGCGGGAACGCCTCGACCGTCAGCTTCACCCAGACGGCCCGGTCGGGGCGCTTGCTGCGCCGGTTGTAGCGCGGGCTGTGCTCGGCGATGAGCCGCAGCTCGCGGACCTCCGCCTCCAGCGCCGTGCTGCACACGACCGGGTCGACGCGCTCGGCGACGGCGACCATCTCGGCCATGCGCGTGCGGGGCTCGCTGGCGGTGAAGTACTGCCGCACGCGCGTCCGGAGGTTCGTGCTCTTGCCGACGTAGAGCACGCGGCCACGGGCGTCGCGGAACAGGTAGACGCCCGGCAGGGCGGGCAGGTCGTCGGCGAGGTGGCGCTTGCGCCGCTGCGCGGGGCTCACCTGGCTGGAGAAGGTGCGGAGCTCCTCGAGGGAGTGCACGCCGAGCCCGCCGAGCCGGGCGATCAGGCCGTGCAGCACGTCGACGGTCGCCCGCGCGTCGGCCAGCGCGCGGTGGTTCGGCGTGGTGCCGGCGCGGAACAGCCGCGCCAGCGTGCCGAGCTTGCAGTTCGGCGCCTCGTCGCGGGTGAGCACCCGTCGCGCGAGCCGGGCGGTGTCGAGCGAGTCGTTGCCCGGCCAGGGGATGCCGAGCCGCGCGCAGCCTGCCTTGAGGAACCCCAGGTCGAAGGGGGCGTTGTGCGCGACGAGCACCGACCCGCGGCTGAACTCGAGGAACGCCGGCAGGGCCTGGTCGAGGCGCGGGCTGCCGGCGACCATCGCGTCGGTGATGCCGGTGAGCACGGCGATGAACGCGGGGATGCTCGCCCCGGGGTTGACCAGCGTCTGGAACTCGCCGACCACCTCGCCGCCGCGGACCTTCACCGCCCCGATCTCGGTGATCTCGCAGCTGTGCGCCGAGCCGCCGGTGGTCTCGAGGTCGACGACGACGAAGGTGACCTCGCGCAGCGGGCTGCCCAGCTCGTCGAACGTCGCCTGCACCGGCACGGGACGCGCGGGTGCGGACGGCAGGCCGGGGGACCGGCGGGGGGACAGCGCGGGGGACAGGGCCGCCGTCGGGCTGGGTGGGGCGGGCCTGGGCGGGGGGGCCAGGACCCCGCCGTGCAGCGGTCGCGGGAAGCCGGACTGGCGCGGGAACGGTGGTGCGGCGGGCATGGTCCGGACGGTAGGTGCGCCCTCCGACAACCCCGGGCGACGCGCCGCAGGGCCGTCCCGTCCCTGCGCACCGTCCGCGCGGGAGCTGGGGCCTAGAGCAGGCCCTGCCCGGTCACCAGCCCACGGACGACGAGCCCGACGCCGACGAGGACGACGACCGCGGCGGTGCCGAGCGGCAGCAGGCGGGCGAGCGAGTGCCCGCGACCGAGCGACCAGCCGCGCCGGTCGAGCGCTGCGCGTGCCCGCAGCAGCAGCAGTCCCGCGACGGTGAGCGTGACGGCCATGCCGAGGCCGTAGGCGACCACCAGCACGACGCCGAACCACGCGCGGCCCAGCGCCGTGGCGCTGAGCAGCACCAGCAGGGCGGACGGGCTCGGCACCAGGCCACCGGCGACGCCCATGCCGGCGAGCGTCTTCCAGGACAGCGGCCCGTCCGGCAGGGGTGCGTGCGTGTGCGCCCGGCCGCCGTGGCTGTGCACCAGGGGGCGGACGGCCACCGCGGTCCCGCCGCCGGCCGCGGGTGCCTGCGGCGCTCCCGTGCGGACGAGGTCGTCGTCCTCGTGCGGGTGGTCGTCGTGCGGGTGCTCGTGGTCGTGGTCGTGGTCGTGCGGGTGCCCGTGGTCGTGCGAGTGGTCGTGGGAGGGCGCACCGTGCGGGTGAGGGTGACCGTCGCCGCCGGCGTGCGGGTGGTCGTGCTCGTGCGGCCCGTGCCCGTGCCCGTGCTCGTCGTGCTGGTGGTCGCCGTGGTCGTGCGGGTGGTGGTCGTGCTGGTGGTCGCCGTGGTCGTGGTCGTGCTCGGGCCCGCTGCGCAGTCGCCGGACGGCGAGCAGCAGCAGGTACCCGCCGACGGCCGCGAGCAGCACGCCGGAGAGCACCTCGGTGAACGGGACGACGAGCTCCGGAGCAGCCAGCGCGCCGAGCGCGAGGACCGCGCCGAGCAGCAGGACGCTGACGGTGTGGGTGAAGGTCACGATCGCGCCGAGCTGCAGCGCCTGGCGCCGGGTGCCGCGCTGTCCGACGAGGTAGGCGGCCATGACGGTCTTGCCGTGACCCGGGGCCATCGCGTGCAGGACGCCGAACAGCACGGCGGCGCCGAGCGACACCAGGGCGAAGGGCAGGGTGAGGTCGCGGCGGCCGAGGAAGTCGGTGAAGACCCTCGAGAGCCGGTCGACCCCGCGGGGGGCGACCTGCTCCTCGGTGGCGCCCGTGCCGCTCGTCGCGCCGGCGGCCGAGCACGCCGCGCCCGCGCGGACCTCGAAGCGCGCGGTGGTGACGTCGACCGGTGACTGCAGCAGGTCCTCGGGGTAGGACGTGAGCAGTCCGGACGGGCTCTCGGCGGGGACGCTGGACGACCGCAGGGGGCCGCACAGCGAGCCGGCGGTGACCTCGCGCCAGCCGTTGCGCTCACCGGCGGCGGCGTCCGAGAAGGCGACCGTCGAGCGGGGACGCTGCCCGGTGTCGTACTCGCAGGTGAGGCGGGTCGTGGCGAGGCCGGCCGCGCCCGGGCGGGAGGCTGCCACCGCCGAGCTGAGCTGCAGCGGGGTCGCTGTCCCGTCGACCTGCACGTCGAGCAGGCCGGCGGCGCGCGTGCACTCGCGGGTGCCCCAGGCCGTCAGCTCGGCTGCGGACAGGGTGCCGTCGGCGTCGGTGTCGACGCCCGCGCGGGCTTGGCCGAGCTGCACCGTGGGGATCTCGGCGAGGTCGACGACGTGCGTCAGCGCGACGCCGTCGGCGGTGACCACGAGCCGGTCGGCGGTGTTGACGGTGAAGTTGCCGAGCGGGTGCGCGGACGCGGTGCCTGCGGGCAGCAGGGCGAGCGCGCTGGCACCGAGCAGGACGGCCGCTGCGCGCCTCATCCGGCCAGGCTCGCGAGCAGGGTTCGCGCCCGCGGGGCCTGCAGCGGGTTGAAGGTCGGGTTGAGGTCCAGCGCCCGGCGCAGCTGCGCACGGGCAGCGGCCCGCTCGCCTGCGGCGGCCTCGATCTCGCCCAGGTGGTAGGCGAGCACCGGGGAGCGCAGCCCGAGGCGGGCCGCGTCCCGGGCGATGGGCAGCGCCTCGTCCGACCGTCCGGCCGCGTGCAGGGCCCAGGCGTAGGCGTCCTGGGTGAGGATCGCCTTCGGCCGCTTGGCGTACGCCTTCTCGGCGCTCGCCACGGCGGCGGCCGGGGTGCCGTGGTCGGCCTCGAACAGAGCCAGCTCGGTGTCGACGTCCTGACCCGCGGCGGCGTAGAGCTGCTGCGTCGCGCGGACGACGGCGTACTGCTCCTCGGCGCCGGCGTCGTCGCCGGTGGCCTCCAGCAGCTCGCCGAGGGCCACGAGGAACTCGGGCTGGGGCAGCCGGGCGACGACGCTGCGGTACTCGCTGATCGCCGTCTCGGTGTCGCCCTGCGCGGCCAGGACCTTGGCGCGTCCGGCGACCAGCGACAGGGCGTCGGGGTCGGCGTCGAGCCCGGCGTCGTAGGCGTCGCGGGCTGCGGGCAGGTCGCCCTCGTTCCAGGCGAGCTCGCCGAGGTAGTACTGCGCGAAGGCGACGTCGGCGGGCTGCGTGGCGGTGGCGGCGGCCTCGGCGAGCAGCTCGCGGGCCCGGGTCGCGTTTCCGCGCAGCTCGAAGGCGTAGGACGCGCGGGTCAGCCCGTCGACACCGGGGGACAGGTCGAGCAGCCGCTGGACGGCGGCGCGCGACTCGTCGTAGCGGCCGAGCTCGTTGAGGGCGTCGCTGCGGACCGCCCAGGTGGTGGGGCTGTAGTCGTTGATGCGCAGCGCCCGGTCGGTCAGGGCGAGGGCCTCGGCGAAGTCGTGGCGGGCGGCGGCGAGGGTCGCCTGGCCGGTCAGCGCTGCGTCGTTGTCCTCGGGCCGCACCTGGAGCGACCTGCGGAAGGCGCCGTCGGCCTTGGCGTACAGCGTGGGGTCGGCGGTGGCACGGGCCTGCTCGACGTAGGCCAGGCCGAGCGCCGACCAGGCCGGGTACTTGCCCGGGACGCGCTCGAGGTCGGCCTGCAGGTCGGTGATCGAGCGCGCCAGCGGGTCGGACGGTGCGGCGCTGCTCGACGAGCCGGCGTCGCCGGACGGCGGGGGCGCACCGGCAGCGGTGCCGATGGCGAGCAGCCCGGCGGCGAGCGTCACGACCGTCGCCCCCGACAGGGCGACGCGGGTCCAGCGCTGCATGCGTCGTCCTCCTGGTGGGTGTCCGCAGTCTCGCCCATGCCTTCGCAGCGCGCCGCTGCCAGGTTCACCCGAACCGTTCGTCGTCGCGCAACGAATCCGAGATCAGGTTGACGCGCAGCGAGAACAGTGACACTACTGTGCGTGAACCGATCAGTACAGTGCGTTGTCTATGCACACCTCCCCTGACCAGTAGGAGACACATGGCACTACCCCTGAGGGCGACGACGCGACGACGCGTCCTCGCGATCCTCGCCGCCGGCGCGACGGCCGCTTCCAGCGCCGCCCTGCTGGCCCCCGGCACGTCGACGGCCTCCAGCCACCGCGAGGCGCCGTACACGCTCTCCGACCCGCTGGTGGACAACACCGACACGTACGCCTTCGTGTCTCCGGACGACGCCAGCACCGTCACGCTGCTCGCCAACTTCAACGGCTTCCAGGAGCCGGCGCAGGGGCCGAACTTCTACCCCTTCGACAGCAAGGCGCGCTACGAGATCCACGTCGACAACAACGGCGACGCCAAGCCCGACCTCACCTACCGGTGGACGTTCCAGGACGTCGACAACCGTGCGACGGCCGAGCGCGGCGCGGTCGACGGGACGTTCCTGCTCAACGACGGCCCGGTCACCTCGTACGCCGACCCGGACCTGAAGTTCAAGCAGGCCTACACCCTGCAGCAGGTCACGTACGCCGCAGACGGGACCGAGACCGCGGTGCCGCTGACCACCGGCGCGAAGGTCGCCCCGCCGAACGTCGGCCGGGCCTCCACGCCGAACTACGCGGCCCTGCGCGCCGAGGCCGTCACCGCGACGACCGGCGGCGGACAGTCCTTCGCCGGCCCGTCCGACGACCCGTTCTACCTGGACCTGCGCATCTTCGACCTGCTCTACGGCGGCGACCTGTCCGAGGTCGGCTACGACGGGCTGAGCGGCTACAACGTCAACACCGTGTCGCTGAAGCTGCCGAAGACGGCCCTCGTGGCCGGCGGCAACGCCACCCAGAACCCGGTCATCGGCGTCTGGTCGACGACGTCGCGCGCGAAGAACCGCGTGCTCGCGGACAACAACGCGGCACCGACGACGAGCGTCAACGAGGACAGCGACACCGCGACGGACTCCGGTCCGTTCGTGCAGGTCTCGCGCCTCGGCAACCCGCTGGTCAACGAGGCGGTCGTCCCGGCCAACCTCAAGGACTTCTTCAACCGGTCGACCCCGGACACCGACGGCAAGTTCCTGCCCAAGGTGCAGGACCCGGAGGTGCCGATCCTGGTCGAGTCGATCTACAAGATCCCGAACCCGAAGCAGCTCGGTGGCCCCGCTGCCAACCGCAACGACCTCGTCGCGGCGTTCCTGACCGGCTTCTCCAAGGACGTGTTCGCCGGTCGCACCTTCGGTGGCGCCGGTGCGGGCGTCGTCGACGCCGACCTGAACTCGCTCGACATCAACGCCGTCAGCCCGAACCCGGTCCCGGCCGAGTACCTGCGCCTGAACGTCGGCGTCGCTCCGGTCAAGCCGGGCGACAAGGGCTACAGCCGCCTGGGCGTCGTCGGCGGTGACCTGTCGGGCTACCCGAACGGCCGCCGCCTCAACGACGACGTCGTCGACATCGCCCTGCAGGTCCTCGAGGGCGTGCTCGTGCGTCCCGCCGGCCCGACCGCGACCGCGGTCGCCGGTCTCGGCGACGCGGTCAACGGCAGCGACAAGACCACTGGCCGGACCTTCCCGTACGTCGCCCTGCCGCACTCCGGCTCGGACCCGCGGATCGGCCAGAACCCCGTCAAGTTCCGCCAGGTGTTCACCAGCCGCGGCGGTCGCGTGACGGCCTACGCCACCGGCATCAGCCCGGCGGCCAAGGGCGGCTTCGCCACCCTGTACCAGGTCAACGCCAACGGCAGCTACACCAGCCTCGGCAATGCGACGATCAGTGCCAACGGCACCGTCACCGCGACGAAGACCCTCCGGATGACCCCGGGCAAGTCGTACACGCTCAACTGGCGGATCTTCCCCAAGGCCGGCTCGGCCGCGGGGACGAACATCGGCGTCCCGACGACGATCACCGTCCGCTAGTCCCGTCCCACCGTGCACGACGCCGGGGCGGTCCTTCGGGACCGCCCCGGCGGCGTGTGCGCCCCGTACCGTCCTGACCCCGGACGGTCCCGCCGGACCGTCCCGCCCACCCGTCCCGTCCGAGGAGCCTGCGTGCGCCGCGCACTGCCCGTCCTGCTCGCCGCCCTGCTGCTCACGGGCTGCTCCTCGTCCGGTGACGAGCCGGACGCGCCAGACCTGCCCGCCGAGAGCGCCTTCGCCGAGGGGAGCTGCGCGCTGGCGGCGCCGGACGTCCTCGAGGTGGCCCGGACCGTCCCGGACCTGGGGGACGATGGCACGGTCGAGCGCGGCCTGCAGGAGACCCTCGCGACCACGCAGGAGCGGCTGTTCACCCTCGCCGAGGGCGCGGAGCCGGAGGTCGCGCCGCTGCTCGACACGGTGGTGGAGCGCATCGGCGCCGTCCGCATCCGGGCCGTGGGCAACACCTACGAGCCGGCCCTGGGCGACGAGCTCGGCAGTTCCGTCGACGCCCTCATCGAGCGGTGCACGGCCTGACGCCTCGTCTCGCCGCGCCGGTGCCGCGGGATGCGACCGGCGTCTGACTAGGCTCGGCGACCCACGTCCCTCCGCCCGATCGGCCGCCTCGATGTCCGTCTCCCGGCCCGTGCCGCAGCCAGGTCCCGACTCCCGCTGGCGCTGCACGCTGTGCGGCAACCTGACCCGGTTCGACGTGACGCGGACGACGCGGGCGCAGGAGTACGTGCACGTCGACCTGGCCGGGCGCCAGGTCGTCGAGGAGCGCGAGCTGCTGCTGGACGCGGTCGAGCACGTCGTCTGCCGCTGGTGCAAGGCCGTCGACCAGGTCGAGGTGGTGCCGCGCCCGGCCGCCGGGGCCGGGTGAGCGACCCGTCGCAGGCACCCCTCGCGGCGCCGCTCCCGGCGGCCGTCCGCTCGCGGGTGGTGGCCCTGGCGGCCGAGTGCCTGACCGGCCTGGCGGACGACCAGGTGCCGGCTGCCGTCAGGCCGTTCCGCCGGTTCACGCCGCGCCGTCGGGCTGCGGCTGCGGCCGTCCCGCTGGCGAGCGCCCTGGAGCACGAGCCCGGGTTCCGCCAGCACGTCGCGAAGGGCGTCCCCGCGGAGCTGGCGCAGGCCCTCACCGCGGGTCGCCCGCTCCCGGCCGCGCCGCCCGAGGAGGTCGCCGCGGCCGCCTACCTGCTGCGGCCCGAGGGCTGGCAGGCGCTGGTCGAGACGGCGACCGCCGAGCTCGCCGAGCGCGAGCGGCTGGCAGCCGGCGCCGCGACCGTGGACGAGGTGCAGCGGCTCACCGAGCAGCTCGAGGCCCTGCGGGCGCACGGACGGGCCGAGGCCGAGCGCCTGACCGCCGAGCGGGACGCGGCCCGCGCCGAGGCGGTGGCCGCGGTGAAGCGCGTGCGCGAGCTCGGCGCCCGGGCCGCTGCGGCCGAGCGGGCGTTCGCCGCTGCCGAGGCGTCCGCCGGGGGCGCTCACACGGCGGACGCGGCCGGTCCTGCGCCGGACGACGGCGGGACCGGTGACGGCGGGTCGGTCGGTGGTGGCGCGGTCGGTGGCGGGACGGTCCGTGGTGGCGCGGTCGGTGGTGCGGCGGTCGGTGGTGCGGCGGTCGGTGGTGAGGCGCTCGGTGGTGGGGCGGTCGGTGGCGGGGCGGGTGGTGGCGCCGACGAGGTGCGCCGCCTGCGCGCCAAGCTCCGGCAGGCGCAGGCAGCGCTCACCGCGGCCCGTGCGGCGAACCGCGGCGACCGCCGCGAGGAGCAGCTGCGGCTGCGGGTGCTGCTCGACGCCGTCGTCGGCGCGGCCGGCGGTCTGCAGCGCGAGCTCGCGCTGCCACCGCTCGACGAGCGACCGGTCGACGCCGTCGCCGCGTCCTGGGACGGCTCCGGCACGGCCGACGCCCCGGGGCCGCAGGGGAGGTCCGACGACGACCCCGCGCTGCTCGACGCGCTGCTGCGCGTCCCCGCCACCCACCTGCTCGTCGACGGCTACAACGTGACCAAGACCGGCTACGGCGAGCAGCCGCTGGACGTCCAGCGGGCGCGCCTGCTCACCGGGGCGGGTGCGCTCGCCGCGCGCACGGGCGTCGAGCTCACGGTGGTGTTCGACGGCGCCGGGCTCGAGCCCGTCGCGCGTCCGCAGGGCGTGGCCGTGCCCCGCGGGGTGCGCCTGCTGTTCAGCGGCCCCGGCGAGACCGCCGACGACGTCCTGCGCGCGCTCGTGCGGGCCGAGCCCCGAGGCCGGCCGCTGGTCGTCGTGACCAGCGACCGGGAGGTCGTCGACGACGTGCGCCGGGACGGTGCCCGGCCCGTGGCGAGCCGGGCGCTCCTGGCCCTGCTCGAGCGCTCCCGCTGACGACGGCGGTGCTCGCCGGACGGATCAGCGGGCAGGGCGGATCAGCGGACAGGGCGGATCAGCGGGCAGGGCGGATCAGCGGGCAGGGCGGATCAGCGGGCAGGGCGGTGCGGTCGTCCTGCCTGCGGCTCGTCCTGCGGTGCCGCCCGCCGAGACTGTCGGACCCCGCTCCTAGCGTCGGCTGGGCCGGTGCTGGACCGGCACCGACCTGCTTGGAGGGTCTTGTGCTCATCGACTGCGACGGGTGCGCGGTGCGCGACCTCGCGTGCGGCGACTGCGTGGTGACGGTCCTGCTCGGCGGACCACCGGGTGCCGTCGGCACCGTGGTCGACGTCGACGAGGGGGAGCAGCGCGCCCTCGAGGTCCTGGCCGACAGCGGGCTGGTCCCGCGGCTGCGGCTGGTGCCGCTCGGCATGCCGCGCGCGGCCGGACCACCGACGAGCGCCGCGTCCTGACGCCGGCGGACGGGCGCCGCGCCGCTCCGCCGCGTCGATCCGGCCCGGCCGCACGTCGCGGCCGCGTGCTGCCGCGCCGGTGGCGGCGCTTGTGATCGCGCGGCGCAGCCGGGAGACTGGCCCTGCGCCGGGTGTCCGGCACGGACGGAGGACTGGTGCGCGAACTGCACGTCGTCGCCCTGAGCGAGGACGGTCGGCAGCTGGTGCTCGCCCTCCGCGAAGGTGCCTCCTCCGGCGACTTCCGCCTCGCGGTGGACGGTCGGCTGGCGGACGCGCTGCGCGGCGAGCTCCGTCGTCCCGGCCAGGAGGCCGCCTCGGGTGTGAGCCCCCGCGACATCCAGGCGCGGCTGCGCGACGGCGAGTCGGTCGAGCAGATCGCCATGGACGCGGGCGTCCCGGTGAGCCGGGTCGAGCGCTTCGCGGGCCCCGTGCTGGCCGAGCGGGAGCGCATGATCAGCGGGGCGCAGCGTGCGGTGCTGCACCGCCCCCGGCTCGGTCCGTCGGCGCTGCCGCTCGGTGAGGCCGTCGACGTGCACCTCGCCGAGGTCGCGAGCTACAAGCCCGGCAGCGCCGTGTGGACGGCCCGGCGCACCGATGCCGGTTCGTGGGTCGTCGAGGTCTCGTGGACGGCGCGCGCCCGCCGCCGCTCCGCCGGCTGGTTCTTCGACGCGGCCGCCGTCGAGCTGCTGCCCCTGGACTCCTTCGCGGGCGCGCTCGGGCACGTGGAGGTCGCGCCCGCGCCGGCCGCCGTCACCAACCAGGTCGCCTCGCTCGCCCGCCCGCCGGCGGCGCAGCGCGGTCGGCCAGCCCCGGC
>CAXTFU010000079.1:0-13639 GCA_964243385.1 uncultured bacterium
CTTCTACACGGTGCCGACCGCCAAGGAGGCCCGCCGCTCGGTGGTCTGGGCGATCTGGCTGATCGGCCTGTTCTACCTGTTCACGCTGACGCTCGGGTACGGCGCCGCCGCGCTCGTCGGGCCCGAGCGGATCGCCGCCGCACCCGGTGCGGCGAACTCCGCCGCGCCGCTGCTGGCGTACGAGCTCGGCGGGACGCTGCTGCTCGGCGTCATCTCGGCCGTCGCGTTCGCGACGATCCTCGCGGTCGTCGCCGGGCTGACCATCACCGCGTCGGCGTCGTTCGCGCACGACATCTACGCGCAGGTGATCAAGCGCGGCAACCCGCCGCCCGGGGCCGAGGTGCGGGTCGCCCGCATCGCCGCCCTCGTCGTCGGCGCCGTCGCGATCCTCGGCGGCATCGCGGCGAACGGCCAGAACATCGCGTTCCTGGTGGCGCTCGCCTTCGCGGTCGCCGCGTCGGCCAACCTCCCGACGATCCTGTACTCGCTGTTCTGGAAGCGCTTCAACACCCGCGGCTGCCTGTGGAGCATCTACGGCGGCCTGGCCATCACGCTGGTGCTGATCGTCTTCTCGCCGGCCGTGTCGGGCCTGCCCACGTCGATGTTCAAGGACGCCGACTTCTCCTGGTTCCCGCTCGCCAACCCCGGGCTCGTGTCGATCCCGGCGTCGTTCCTGCTGGGCTTCCTCGGCACGGTCACCAGCAAGGAGTACAACGCGGCGAAGTACGCCGAGATGGAGGTCCGCTCCCTCACCGGCGCCGGCTCCAGCCGCGAGGTCGCGCAGCACTAGGTGCCTGCTCGCCCGACGGGCCGTCAGCCTGCGGGCTGGCGGCCCGTCCGCGTGCGCCCCCGCCGGCCGGCGCGTCCTGTCGCAGGCACCTGGCACCCTGCGGGCACCGGCAGCGGCCGGTCGGCCCGCGCGCTCGCGCCCGCGCGGCTGGCCGGCGCAGCTGCCGTCGCTGTCGACAGGGGGCTGCCATGACGCGCAGGACGATCGGTGTGGCGACGTGCGCCGCGGCGCCGGAGCTCGACGAGGACGGGCCCGTCCTGCTGGCCGCGCTGTCGCGGGCCGGGGCGGACCCGCGGCCGCACGTCTGGGACGACCCGGACGTCGACTGGGGAGCGCTCGACGGGGTCATGGTGCGCAGCACCTGGGACTCCCCCCTGCGGCGTGCGGCGTTCCTGGCCTGGGCGGGCACGGCCCGCACGATCGCGAACCCGTCCGACGTCCTGGCGTGGAACACGGACAAGCGCTACCTGCAGGACCTCGCCCGCGCCGGGGTGGCGACCGTGCCCACCGTCTTCCTCCCGCCCGGACGGGCGCTGCCCGAGCTGGGCGGCGAGTGCGTCGTCAAGCCGGCGGTGAGCGGCAGCGCCGCGGACACCGGGCGCTTCCCGCACGTGGCCGATCCCGCCGCGGCTGCCCTGGTGGCCCGGCTGCACGCCCAGGACCGGACGGTGCTGGTGCAGCCCTACCTGCCGCAGATCGAGGTCGACGGCGAGACGAGCCTGGTGTTCCTCGGCGGCAGGTACTCGCACGCCGTCCGGCGCGAGCCGCTGCTCACCGCCCTCGGCGAGCGTCGTCCGATCGTGGTCGCCGACGTGCTCGGCTCGGTCCGGCAGGTGCGCCCGGCCCCGGAGCAGCGCGACCTGGCCGAGCGTGCGCTCAGCGCGGTCCCCGGTGGGCGCGAGCGGCTGACGTACGCCCGGATCGACGTGGTCCCGGGGCCCGACGGGCCCGTGCTGCTCGAGCTGGAGGCGACGGACTGCTTCCTGTTCCTGTCCGGTGCCACCACGGCCGCGACGGCCGCCATGGCCGACCACCTGCTCGCACGCGTGGGACCCGAGCCGTGAGGTGGTCCCCACGCCGGCACCCCATCAGGACAGCAGCCGCAGGCTCACCGGGTACCGGTGCCAGGCACCGCGGCGGGCCGCTCCCGCGGCGCGCACGGCCAGGGTCAGGGCGGCCACCAGGACGAGCGGCAGCGCGACGAGGCCGGCGCTGACGACCGACAGCAGCGAGCACCCGAGCAGCGCCAGCACGACGGTGATGTGGAAGTTCAGCGCCTCGACGGCCTGGTGGCACACGTACGGCGACAGGTGCCCCCGGAACAGCACGACGGCCAGCGGCACGGCGATGGGCAGCGGCACGAGGCCGAGGTGCGCCGCCACCGCCCAGGCCCGGTCGCCGCTCGACCCGTGGCCGGGGAGCGTGCGCGCGGCGAACGGCGGGTCGGGGGGCGTCACAGCGCGTCCAGCAGCTCCGGCAGCGCCTGCGGGCCGCACCGCCCCAGCCGGTGGCCCGCGAGCAGCAGCCAGCTGCACGCCCGGCCCCAGTCGTCGCGCATCGCCGGCAGGCCGCGCCGGGCGAGGACGAGGGCGCCGGCGATCGCCGGGTCGAGCGCCAGCGACCCGGCCGGCACCTGCTCGCGGTCGACCAGGCCGATCCCCGCGCCGATCCGGGCGGCGACCAGGAAGGTCTTGCCGAGGTAGGGCCGGTCGGCCTCGTCGGCGTCGACGCGCAGCCGCGGGAGGGCGGCCGGCACGAGGCTGTCGGCGACGGCGTGCGCCTGCGGCTCGTACGCCCGCCGGGTCCCGAGCTCGAGGTAGGCCGCGGCGTCGAAGGACGGCCGGCCGCCGTCCGGCCAGCCGGCGCCGTCCAGGCGGGGCAGCACGAGCGGCAGGACCGCGCGACTGCGGCGTGCGAACAGCGGCACAGCCGACCTCCCCGTTGCGACGCAGGCTCGAGGACCGCCCGTCGGGCCGGATCGACCGCTGACCGGGCCCGCGCGGGACCCCGGGCTTGTGAGCGCCGTCACGGTACGACAACGTGGGGCACCCCGACCCGCTGGAGGACTCCCACCGTGACGCAGCAGACCGGCCTCGAGGCCCTGTCGACCGAGAGCCGCCGCTTCGAGCCCCCGGCCGAGCTGGCGGCGTCCGCCAACGTCACCGCCGAGGCGTACGAGCGGGCGCAGCAGGACCGGCTGGCGTTCTGGGCCGAGCAGGCCCGGCGGCTGCAGTGGGACACCGAGTGGACCGAGGTCCTCGACTGGCAGCCCCCGTTCGCGAAGTGGTTCGTCGGCGGGAAGCTCAACGTCGCGGTGAACTGCGTCGACCGGCACGTCGACGCCGGTCACGGCGACCGCGTCGCGCTGCACTGGGTCGGCGAGCCCGAGGACGACACTCGCGACCTCACCTACGCCGAGCTCAAGCGCCAGGTCTGCATGGCCGCGAACGCGCTCGAGCAGCTCGGCGTCGGCGCCGGCGACCGGGTGTGCATCTACCTGCCGATGGTCCCCGAGGCCGTCATCTCGATGCTCGCCTGCGCCCGCATCGGCGCGGCGCACACGGTGGTGTTCGGCGGCTTCTCCGCGCAGGCGCTGGTCGACCGGATCACCGCGGCCGAGGCGAAGGTCGTCATCACCGCCGACGGCGGCTACCGGCGCGGCGCCCCGAGCGCGCTCAAGCCCGCCGTCGACGAGGCGCTCGAGCGCTGCCCGTCGGTGACGAACGTGATCGTCGTGAAGCGCACGAAGCAGGACGTCGAGTGGGTCGAGGGCCGCGACCTGTGGTGGAACGACGCCGTCGACAGCCAGCCGGAGGAGCACGCGGCGCAGGCCTTCGACGCCGAGCAGCCGCTGTTCCTGCTCTACACCTCCGGCTCGACCGGCAAGCCCAAGGGCATCCTGCACACCTCGGGCGGCTACCTCACGCAGTGCGCGTGGACGCACTGGGCGGTGTTCGACCTCAAGCCCGAGACCGACGTGTACTGGTGCACCGCCGACGTCGGCTGGGTCACCGGCCACAGCTACCTGACCTACGGCCCGCTCGCCAACGGCGCCACGCAGGTGATGTACGAGGGCACCCCGGACGCCGGCGGCCGCGACCGCTGGTGGTCGATCGTCGAGCAGTACGGGGTGACCGTCCTCTACACCGCGCCGACCGCGATCCGGACGTTCATGAAGTGGGGCGAGGACCTGCCCGGCGGACGCGACCTGTCGTCGCTGCGGGTGCTCGGCTCGGTGGGCGAGCCGATCAACCCGGAGGCGTGGATGTGGTACCGCCGGGTCATCGGCGGCGAGCGCTGCCCGATCGTCGACACCTGGTGGCAGACCGAGACGGGCGCCATCATGGTGAGCCCGCTGCCGGGCGTCACGGCCACCAAGCCGGGGTCGGCGATGGGCCCGCTGCCGGGCATCGCCGTCGACGTCGTCGACAACGAGGGCGTGTCCGTCGGCGAGACCGGCGGCGGCTTCCTGACGCTGTCGGAGCCGTGGCCGTCGATGCTGCGCGGCATCTGGGGCGACGACGAGCGCTACCGCGACACCTACTGGTCGCGCTTCGAGGGCCAGTACTTCGCCGGCGACGGCGCCAAGTGGGACGACGAGCACGTGCTGTGGCTGCTCGGCCGCGTCGACGACGTCATGAACATCAGCGGCCACCGCATCTCCACGACCGAGGTCGAGTCTGCGCTGGTGTCGCACCCGAAGGTCGCCGAGGCCGCCGTCGTCGGCGCCGCCGACCCGACGACGGGCCAGGCGATCGTGGCGTTCGTGACGGTCAAGGGCGACGTCACCGACGACGAGTCCGGCGCCGAGGGCTTCGTCACCGCGCTGCGCGACCACGTCGCGCGCGAGATCGGCGCGATCGCCAAGCCCCGCCAGATCGTGCTGTCGCCCGAGCTGCCCAAGACGCGCAGCGGGAAGATCATGCGCCGCCTGCTCGTCGACATCGCCGAGCGCCGCGAGCTCGGCGACGTGACGACGCTCGCCGACCCCGCGGTGGTGCAGCAGATCGACGACACGATGGGCCGGCTCACCCCGAGCTGACGCCGGCAGCGCCACCTGGGCAGGCCCGTCAGGTGACGTCGCGCAGCTCGTCGACGACCAGCTCGTCCAGCGCGCCTGCCCCCGAGCGGTACGCCGCCCGGCCGATCATGTGCGCCGCCACGGGGGCGGTCAGGAACTGGAAGGCCGCCACCAGCAGCAGCTTCACCGCGTCGCCGCCGTCGTCCATGCGCACGGCGGCGCCGACCGTGACGAGCAGCAGGCCGAGCGTCGCCGGCTTGGTCGCCGCGTGCATGCGGCTGAAGACGTCCGGCAGGCGCACCAGCCCGATCGCGCCGAGCACGGCGAGCGTCACGCCCAGCAGCAGCAGCGCGCTGCTCAGCAGCTCGAGCGCGCTCACGCGCCGCGCCGCTCGACGAAGCGGGCGACGGTGACCGTGCCGAGGAAGCCGAGCAGCGAGACGGCGACCAGCACGGCCAGGAAGTCGCCCGCACCGGTCACGGCTGCCGCCACGGCGATCCCGGCCACGACGACCTGCAGCAGGGTGTCCAGCGCCACGATCCGGTCCGGCACGGACGGCCCGCGCACGAGGCGCACCAGCACGAGCAGCGCCGCTGCCGTCAGCCCGGCGAAGCAGACGACCGTCACGGCGTCCACGTGCGCACCTCCTGCCCGTCCCGCGCCTCGTCCTCAGCCAGACCGTGCCGCGCCTCGGCCGAGCCGATGGCCCGCACCGCCAGGCGCTCGAGGTCGGTCATCGCGCGGCGCACCGCAGCGATCTCCCCCGTGCCGGGCCCGACGTCGAGGACGTGCACGTACAGCGTCGCGCGGGGCCGGTCGACCTCGAGCGTCAGCGTCCCGGGCGTGAGCGAGATGGCGTCCGCCAGCAGCGTGAGCAGCCCGTCCGACGCGCCGCTGACCGGGACGGCGAGGACGGCCTGGCGCAGGTCGAGGCGCGGGCGCAGCACGAGCCGGGCCACCTGCCAGCTCGACCGCACGAGGTCGACCGCGAAGTGCCCGACGAAGCGCAGCAGCCACACGGGGCGCACGAGCGGGCGCCCCGGCACCGGCGGCAGGGGGAGCAGCAGGACGACGACCGCCGCCACGACGAGGCCGCCGAGGACGTTCGCGACGCTGACCGAGCCCCACAGCCCGACCCACACCGCGGTGAGCCACAGCACGAGCGGCAGGGAGTGCGCCGCGGCCCCGAGCGGACGGGCGGTCACGGCGAGCCCACCGGGTCGAGCACGGCCGACACGTAGCCGGCCGGGTCGAGCAGGTCCTCGGCGGCGCGCTCCGACAGGCTGTACAGCGGACCCGCGACGACCGTGATCGACAGCCCGGCCGCCACGGCCCCGACGGCCGCGGCGGTCATCGGCCACGGGGTGCGGGCGGTGCCGACCTCCACCCCGTCCTCGGCGTCGGCGTCGGCGACGACGCCCGCCTCCCGGCCCCAGAAGACCTCGCTCCAGACCCGTCCGACCGCGTACAGCGTCAGCAGGCTGGTCAGCACCGCCGCCGCGACCGCCGTCGCCGGCAGGGCGCCGCCGTCCGCGAGCCCTGCCTGCAGCAGGCCGAGCTTGGCGAGGAACCCCGACAGCGGCGGGATCCCGGCGAGCGACAGCGCCGGCAGCAGGTACAGCACGCCGAGCACCGGCGCGAGGTGCAGCAGCCCGCCCGAGCGGCGCAGCGACGCGGTGCCCGAGCGCCGCTCGACGAGGCCGGCGACGAGGAACAGCGTCGTCTGCACCACGATGTGGTGCACCGTGTAGAGGACCGCGGCGGCCAGGCCCGCCACCGACGCGAGGCCCAGACCCAGCAGCATGTAGCCGATGTGGCTGACGATCGTGAACGACAGCAGCCGCTTGAGGTCGTCCTGCACGAGCGCGCCGAGGATGCCGACGACCATCGTCAGGACCGACAGGACGAGCAGCACCTGCGCGATCGCCCAGGTGTCGGGGAACAGCAGCGTCTGCGTGCGCAGGATCGCGTAGACGCCGACCTTGGTGAGCAGGCCGGCGAACACGGCGGTCACCGGCGACGGCGCCGTCGGGTAGCTGTCGGGCAGCCACGAGAACAGCGGGAAGACAGCCGCCTTCACCCCGAACACGACGAGCAGCGTCAGCCCCAGCGCGAGCCGCAGCGGCTCCGGCAGGTCGGCGGTGCGCTCGGCGGCGTCGGCCAGGTTCACGGTGCCCGTGGCGGCGTAGACCAGGCCGACGGCGGTCACGAACAGCACCGAGGCCAGCAGGCTGACGACGACGTACGTCATGCCGGCCCGCACCTGCGCCTCGCCGCCCTCGAGCGTGATGAGGACGTACGACGCGACGAGCATGACCTCGAAGGCGACGAACAGGTTGAACAGGTCGCCGGTCAGGAACGCGAGCGCGATGCCGGCGGCGAGCACGAGGTAGCAGGGGTGGAAGACCGCGAGGGGCGTGCGCCGGCCGTCGGCGACGCCCTGGCCGATGGCGTACAGCAGCACCACCAGCAGCACCGCGGCCGACACGACGAGCAGCAGCGTCGACAGGCGGTCCGCCACGAGCGAGATCCCCGCCGGCGCAGCCCATCCGCCGACCTGCACGACCTCGGGACCGGTGCCGTCGGCGCGCACGAGCAGTGCGACGGCGGTCGTCAGCACACCGGCCAGGGTCAGCAACGAGACGACGCGCTGCAGGACCTGGTACCGCGACAGCACGACGTTCAGCGCCGCGGCGAGCAGCGGCAGCACCACCGGCAGCGGCACGAGCACGCGCATCACGGCTCGTCCTCCGGCCGCGGCGGGTGGGGCAGCTGCTCGGGCGGGGCCTGCGCGACGCGGCGGTCCTCGACGTCGTCCTGCACGAGGTCCTCGCCGGTCAGCAGCCAGCTGCGGAACGCCAGCGCCAGCAGGAAGGCCGTCACGCCGAAGGTGATGACGATGGCGGTGAGCACCATCGCCTGCGGCAGCGGGTCGGCCGTGCCGTCGCCCGCCGCGCCGCCCGACCGGCCGGCGAACGGCACGCCGCCCGCGGCGCCGCCGGCGGTGAGCAGCAGCAGGTTGGCCCCGTGGCCGAGCAGGCCGAGTCCCAGGACGACCCGGGTCAGCGTGCGCTGCAGCAGCAGGTACGTGCCGGCGGCGTAGAGCACGCCGACGAGCACGGCGACGGTGAGGTTGCCGGTCACCGCTCGGCCTCCGCCCCGAGCGTCCGCAGCAGGGCGAGGACCAGCCCCACGACGACGAGGAACACGCCGGCGTCGAACGGCAGCGCGCTCGTGGCCTTGAGGGTGCCGAGCAGCGGCAGGTGCAGCTCGACCTTGCCGCTCTCCAGGAACTGCCCGCCGAGCAGCCACGCGGCGGCGCCCGTGCCGGCGGCCAGCAGCAGGCCGAGGCCGAGCGGGATGCTCGGGTCGACCGGGACGGCTGCGGCGAGGGCCGCACGCCCGCCGGCGATGTAGCGCAGGACGAACGCGCAGCCGACGACCAGGCCGCCGACGAAGCCGCCGCCGGGCTGGTTGTGGCCGGCGAACAGCAGGTAGACGCCGAACACGAGGACCGTGTGGAAGACCAGGCGCACGGCCGTCTCGAGCACGACCGAGCGGCGCAGGGGGTCGATCTCGTCGGCGCCGGGCAGCCGCGGGTGCGCGCCGCTGTCGACCGGCTGGGCCCCGTCGTCCGGGTGCGGGGGCAGCGTCACCGGTGCACCTCCGGCGGCGGCGCTCCGGGCTCGTCGAGCGCCTGGCCGCCGACGGCCGTCAGCGCGCTCTCGCCCTGCGCCTGCGACGACAGCCGCCCGCGGCCGAGCAGCACCAGGCTGGAGACGCCCATCGCCGCGACGGCGAGCACGGTGATCTCGCCGAGGGTGTCGAAGCCGCGGAAGTCGACGAGCACCACGTTCACGACGTTGCTGCCGCCACCCTCGGGGAGCGCCTGGTCGAGGTAGTCCTGCGAGGCCGGCGGGGCGGTGCGCGCCTGCCCCATGACGAGCACGGCGACGCTGACGACCGCACCGACGCAGAGCGCGACGCCGAGGCGGACCGCCTGCGACAGCCGCACCGAGTGCCGGGTGAACGTCGCGGGCAGGCGGCGCAGCACGAAGACGAACAGCACGAGCGTCAGCGTCTCGACGAGGAACTGCGTCAGCGCGAGGTCCGGACCGCCCTGCAGGACGAACAGCACCGCCACGCCGTAGCCGACCGCGCCGACGGTCAGCACCGCGGTGAAGCGCCGGTGCGCGCGGCAGGTGGCCACCGCCGCGACGCACACGACGACGCCGACGACGGCCTGCAGCGGGCTGTCCCAGGCGCGCAGGTCGCCGCTCACGCGCGCGCCGAGCAGCAGCGCCGAGCCGGGCAGCAGGACCAGCGTCATGAGCACCGTGCCCAGGTACAGCGGCAGCGAGCCGGACTGCACGACGCCCGTCGTGCGCTGCGCGACCCGGTCCAGGCCGCTCAGCACCGCGTCGTAGCTGCGGTCGGCGTCGACCGCGCCGAGCACCCGGGAGGCGCCGCGCTGCAGCGACCGGAACGGCTCGCGGACGGCGAACAGCGCCGCGCCGAGCAGCAGCGTGAGCGCCGAGAGCCCGAGCGCCGGTGTGAGGCCGTGCCACAGCGCGAGGTGCTCGACGGGACCGGCGCCGTAGGACGTCGCGTAGCCCTGCACCAGCGGGTCGGCGAGGCCGGGCAGCAGGCCGAGGACGAGGCCGGCGACGGCGAGGACGGCGACCGGCGCGACCATCCCCGCGGGCGGCGCGTGCACGACAGTGGCGGCGCAGCCGGGCTTGTCGGCGAACGCCCCCCAGACGAAGCGGGCGCTGTAGGCGGCGGTGAGCACGGAGCCGGCGAACAGGCCGAGCAGCACGCCGCGGCTCCCGGCGAGCTGGCCGTGCAGGAACGCCTCGTACGCAGCCTCCTTGGCGACGAACCCGAGCAGCGGGGGCACGCCGGCCATCGACAGCGCGGCGAGCGTCGCGACGGTGGCGAGCAGCGGCAGGCGGCGGCCCAGGCCAGACAGCAGGCGCAGGTCGCGGGTGCCGGTCTCGTGGTCGACGATGCCGACGGTCAGGAACAGCGTCGCCTTGAACAGCCCGTGCGCCAGCAGCAGCGCGGCGCCGGCGACGGCCGCCTCGCGCGTGCCGGCGCCGAGCAGCACCATGAGGAAGCCGAGCTGGCTGACGGTCCCGAACGCGAGCAGGCGCTTGAGGTCGGTCTGCCGCAGCGCGCGCCACCCGCCGACGAGCATGGTGGCGAGGCCCACGGACAGCACCAGCGGCCGCCACGGCTGCACCACGGCGAAGGCGGGCGCGAGGCGCGCGACGAGGTAGACGCCGGCCTTGACCATCGCGGCGGCGTGCAGGTAGGCCGACACGGGGGTCGGCGCCGCCATGGCCGCCGGCAGCCAGGGGTGGAACGGGACCTGCGCGCTCTTGGTGAACGCGCCGACGAGGACGAGCACCAGCGCGACCGGCACGGTGCCGCCGCGCGGCGGGTCGGCCACCAGCTCGGTCAGCGACGCGGTGCCCGCCGACTGCACCAGCAGGATCAGCCCGAGCAGCATGACCAGGCCGCCGAGGGTGGTGACGAGCAGCGCCTGCTGCGCGGCGCGGCGGCTCTCGGGCGACTCGTCGTCGAAGCCGACGAGCTGCCACGAGGTGACGCTCGTCAGCTCCCAGAACACGTACAGCAGCAGCAGGTCGTCGGACAGGACCAGCCCGAGCATCGCCCCGGCGAACGCCGTGAGCACGGCCGCGAAGCGCCCGAGCCCGCCCTGTCCTTCGGCGAAGTACCGCGCGCAGTAGACGAACACGAGCGTGCCGATGCCGGCGACGAGGGTGACCATCAGCAGCGCGAGGGCATCCAGGCGCAGGTCGAGCGTCAGCCCCAGGCCGGGCACCCACGAGGTGCTCGACCGCACGGCCCGGCCGTCGAGGACGGCGCCGGCCTGGGTCGCGGCCCAGACCGCGGTGGCCGCGGGTGCTGCGGCGACCACCCAGAACACCCGTCGGCCCAGGTGCGCCGCGGCCAGCGGCGCCAGCAGCGCCAGCAGCGCGTGGAGGGCGAGCAGCGCGAGCACAGGACCTCCGGGGACGACGAAGCAGAGGACCTCGGCGCGGGCGCGCTCCTCGAGGCCGCCGACCAGGCTTCCCGGCTCACCGCGGCCCAGCCTACGGGTCGCCCGTCCGCCCTCCCCCGTGCCGGGCGGCGTGCCGGAGGTCTCCCGCAGGGCCGCACCGTCCTCGTGTAGCGGCGTGCCGCCCGGGTACCGACCGGGGAGCCCCGGACCAGCGGGACCGGGCGGAGACCGACGCCGGCGAGCCCGGCGGCCTCGAGGAGGACGTGCAGTGACCACCCCCACCAGCGTGAAGGCCGGCGCAGGCACCCCCGGTCCGGCAGGCGACTCCGCCGGCAGCCCCTCCAGCGAGCGCAGCCTGGGCGAGCTCGTCGCCAACGCCACCAAGGACCTGTCGGTGCTGGTCTCGCAGGAGGTCGCGCTCGCCAAGGCGGAGATCAAGAAGGAGGTCGCGCACGCCGGCAAGGGCGCAGGCATGCTCGGCGGCGCCGGCGTGGTCGGCCTGTTCGCCCTCATCTTCCTGTCCATCGCCGCGGCCTACGCGATCGGCGGGATCTTCGACATCTCGGTCGGCTGGGGCTTCTTCATCGTCGGCGCGCTGTACCTCGTCGTCGCGGCCGTCCTCGCCCTGCTCGGCAAGAAGCAGATCAGCAAGGTCAGCGCCCCCGAGAAGACCATCGCCACCGTCAAGGACGACGTCGCCTGGGCGAAGCACCCGACCCGCGCGTCCTGAGCGTCCGTCCCTGACCCGCACGTCCCTGACCCGCACGTCCCGGCTGCGGGCCGGCCCGCTCCCGAGCCGCGTCAGCCCCGGTCGAGCCGCCTCGGCGGCCGGCCGGGGCTGACTACCCTCGCCGCATGCCGGTCGAGGAGTCCGCGGTCCTCGTGCCCGGCCCGTGGCGGCACCGCGAGGTGTCCGCGAACGGCGCCCGCTTCCACGTCGCCGAGTGCGGCCCGGAGGACGGGCCGCTCGTGCTCCTGCTGCACGGGTTCCCCGAGTTCTGGTGGGCGTGGCGGGCGCAGCTCGTCGCCCTCGGCGACGCGGGGTTCCGCGCCGTGGCACCCGACCTGCGCGGCTACGGCGCGTCCGACAAGCCGCCGCGCGGCTACGACGCCTACACGCTGTCGTCCGACGTGGCCGGGATGGTCCGTGCGCTCGGCGCGCGCGACGCCACGGTGGTCGGCCACGACTGGGGCGGCCTGCTCGCCTGGACGGTCGCGACCCTGCACCCGGGCGTCGTCAACCGGCTGGCCGTCCTGTCGATGCCCCACCCGGTGCGCCTGCGCGAGGCCGTCGTGCGCGACCGCCGCCAGCGGCGCGGGCTCTCGCACGTCGCGTTCTTCCAGCTCCCGCGGGCGCCGGAGGCCCGGCTGACCCGCGACGACGGCGCGGGCACCGCCGCGCTGCTGCGCCGCTGGGGCGGGCCGGGCTTCCCGGACGCCGAGACCGAGCGCCGCTGCCGCGAGGCCGTGCAGGTGCCGGGGGTCGCGCACTGCTCGCTCGAGGGCTACCGCTGGGTCGTGCGGTCGCGGACCCGGCCGAGCGGCCTGCGCTTCCTGCGGCTGCTCGACCGCGGGGTCGGCGTCCCGACGCTGCAGGTGCACGGCGCGCTGGACCCGGTCGTGCTCCCCGAGACGGCGCACGGCTCCGGGGCGTGGGTGCACGCCCCGTACGAGCTGCAGGTGCTGGACGGCGTCGGCCACTACCCGCACGAGGAGGCGGCCGACCTGGTCGCCGAGGCGCTCGTCGCCCACGCGCGGGCAGACTGACGACGTGGTCCGCAACAGCGCCGCCGGGCGCAGCCGCGACGCCGCCGGGCGCCCCCTGCCCCTCGGCCACCCGGACGCGGTCGAGCCGGTGCCGGAGGCCGCGCTGCCGCCCGCCGAGGCGCTCGCCTTGGCTCGGGCGCTGCTGGCGCAGCACCGGCCGTTCTTCGCCCACGACGTGCTCGAGGCGGTCTGGAAGGCCGCGCCGCCGGACGAGCGGCTGCTCTGGCAGGGGCTCGCGCAGGTCTGCGTCGGGCTGACCCACCTGCAGCGCGGCAACCCCGTCGGCGGGGTCCGGCTGCTGCGCCGGGGCGCCGACCGGCTCGAGGCGCAGCTGGCCACCGGCCCGTCGGCAGCCGACCACGGCGTCGACGTGGCCGGCGTGGTGGCCGGCGCCCGGGAGCGGGCGGCGGCCGTCGAGGGCGGGACGCCGGTGGCCGCGCCGTTCGCGCTGCCGGAGCGGCTCAGGCCGCCCGGCGGTCCTCCGCCGCGCGCGCCAGGTTGACCAGGAACCCCTGCGCCAGCGCGGGGAGCGCCGCATCGTGGAGCCGGCTGTCCTCGCGCCGCAGGACGTCGAGCACGAGCTCGGCGGAGGTGGAGGGCGTCCCCGAGCCGCCCGGCGCGTAGGTGAGGGTCAGCACACCGTCGGCCACCGGCAGGTCGGGACCGGTCCAGGAGAAGCGGGTGACGAACGCGGTCGGCGTGCGCCGCGGCGGCGACGCCGTGACGGACGCCGCCGTCGGCAGTGCGTCGTCGAAACCGGCGCCGGGCGGGACGAGCTCGGTCTCGACGAGGGCGCGGCCGCTCACCTCGGCGACGCGGCGCACGCCCGGCCACAGCTCGAGCGCGGTCGGCCCCGCGAGCAGGAGGGCGGTGCTCGTCGGGTCGGCGTCGATGCGGCGCGCGGCACGCAGCCGGACGGGTCCTGCCGCAACGTCCCCCGCCACGTCCCCCACCCCCCTCGACCGGCACCTGCGACGCACGCGCGCCCCGCCGCCCGTGCTAGCTGCAGCAAGCGTACGGCAAGCACCCG
>CAXTFU010000079.1:13649-16265 GCA_964243385.1 uncultured bacterium
GTGCTGACCTCGTCGCTCCGCCCGACCGCCACCCGCGCCTGCCCGACCACCTCGTCCCAGGTGAGGACGTAGCCGATCGTCTGATCGTCTGCAGCAGCGGCGAACACGACGCCGAGCACGCGGCCGCGGACGTCGACGAGCGGCCCGCCGGAGTTGCCGGAGCGGACGAGGCCGCGCACCGAGTAGACCTCGCGCACCACGCTGCGCTCCTGGTAGATGTCCTCGCCGCGGGCGTCCTGCGCACGGATCACCCGGGCCGGGTCGACCCGGAACGGCCCGTCGCGGGGGTAGCCGACGACGATCGCGCTGTCGCCGGAGCGCGCCGGCTCGGCGGCGGCGCGCAGGGCGGGGCGCCCGAGCCCGTCGACGGCGAGCACGGCGACGTCGCGGTCGGGGTCGAACAGCACGACGCGGGCCGGCAGCTGGCGGCCGTCGACCTCGACCTCGGGCTCCTCGACGCCGGCCACCACGTGGGCGTTCGTCATGACCCGCTCCGCGGCGTAGACGAAGCCGCTGCCCTCGATGCGCCGCCGGCAGTCGTCGGCGACGCCGGTCACCTTCAGCACGCTCGGCTGCACCTGCTGCACGACGGCGCTCTGCGCCAGCGCGTCGTCCGGCGGCGGGACGTCGCCCTCGTCGCCCGGCTGCAGGTCGCCGAACACCTCCGGGCCGCGGGCCCCCACGAGGCTCCGGAAGCCGGCGAGGAAGCGGCGCCCGGCGTCCGGCACGAGGCCGTCGACCGTCGTGATGACGACCGACCGGCGCACCGCCGACGCAAGCGACGGGTACGGCGAGGACGCCACGGCGCGCCCGACGATCCAGGCGATGAGCAGCAGGCTCACCACGCTGATCGCCGCGCCGGCCAGGGCGTCGACCTGTCGGGCCGGGCGCCAGGTCAGCCGGCGGCGGACGGCGGCGGCGAGCGCCGCGGCGACGACCTGGCCGAGGGTCGCGAAGACGAACACGACCCCGAGCCCGACGACCGAGCGCGGCAGGTCGACGAACGGCTCGAGCTCGGCGATGCGCGGGGCCAGGCGCGCACCGAGCACGCCGCCGCCCAGGAAGCCGCCGAACGACAGCACGCCCACGACGAAGCCCTGCCGGTAGCCCGACAGCGCGAACAGCACGCCGGCGACCAGCAGGCCGACGTCGAGCGCGTTGCCGGGCACCTGCGCAACCTAGGCGATCGAGCGCAGGACGATCACCTGCGAGCGCGCCGGACGCCGCTCATCCGTCGAGCGGGTCGGCCGGCGGGGGACGCCCGTCGGGCCCGCCGGCCGGGAACGTCGAGCCGCGCAGCGCGAGCCGCACGGTCTGCTCGTCGAGCGGGCGGACGCGGCCGGTGTCCCAGGGCCGCTCCCAGCCGCCGGCGGCCAGCAGCCGGTCGAGCAGGCCGGCGGTGAAGCCCCAGACCAGCAGGTCGCGCACGGCGAACGCCGGCCCGAGCCAGCCGCTCGGGTGGGTCACCTGCAGCCGCGCGCCCGGGTCGACGAGCTCGCGCACCGGCACGCGCGCGACCGCGGCGACCTCGGCGGCGTCGACGGGGCCGACCGGGTGCGGCGCGCGCCACCAGGCGACGACGGGGTGCACGACGAAGCCGGACGGCGGGAGCCACAGCGACGGCAGGACGTCGAGCACCTGCACCGTCGCGGCGTCGAGGCCGACCTCCTCGGCCGCCTCGCGCAGGGCCGCGGTCACCGGACCGTCCGCCGCCGGGTCGCCGTCCTCGGGGTCGAGGGCGCCGCCCGGGAAGGCCGGCTGGCCCGCGTGCGAGCGCATCGTGCGCGCGCGCTCGATGAGCAGGACGTCCGGGCCGTCCGGACCCTGCGCGAACAGCACGAGCACCGCCGAGTGCCGGGCCCCGGGCGGCGCGGGCGGCATGCGGCTGAGCTCGGCGGCGGTGAGCGTCGGCAGCGCCTGCGCGAGCGGCGCCAGCCAGTCCGGGACGGTCACACCCGCACCCCGAGGTGCTCCGCGACGAGCGCCTCGAGCTCGGCCAGGTCGCGCAGCGCGCCGCTGCGCCTGTGGACGACGCGGCCGTCCGCGTCGAGGAACAGCGTGACGGGCGGTCCGGGCTGGAACGCGCGCAGCACCTCGCCGTCGTCGTCGACGAGGCTCGGGTAGCGGATGCCGAAGTCGCGCGAGAAGGCGAGCCCGCGGCGCTGCTCGTCCTGGGTGAGCACGCCGACGACGCCGACCCGGTCGCCGGCCGCCTCGTCGAAGGCGACCAGCGCGGGCACCTCGTCCGCGCACGGCGCGCACCACGACGCCCAGACCGACACGACGGTCGGGACCGCGGGCGGCGCCGACCGCAGCGCGACGTCGTCGCCGCCGCCGAGGCAGGGCAGGACGACGTCGGGCAGCGCCGGCCCGAGGCCCGCGGGGCAGGGGTCGAGGGCGACCTGCTCGCGCAGCTGCGCGAGCGCCGGCGTTGCCGGCTCCCCCGCACCGGCGGTCGCCGCGCCGCGGTCGCGCAGCGCCAGCGCCGCGAGCAGCAGCACGAGCACGCCGGCCAGCGCCCACCACTGGCTGCGGCGCAGCCCGAGCGCCGTCACGGCGCGGCGTCGGCGGGGGGCGCGGCCGCTCCCGGCCCCCTGACCCGTGCCGCGGCGGCGG
>CAXTFU010000080.1:0-16106 GCA_964243385.1 uncultured bacterium
AGCAGCCACGTCGTCGCGCAGTCCGTCCACGACCTGGGCGCCGCCCTGTGGTTCGGCGGGGCGGTGATGGGCGTCGCCGGCGTGAACAAGGCCGGCAACGACCTGCGCGACCCGCTGGACAAGGTCCGCGTCGCCGAGTCGGCCTGGCAGCGCTTCGCGCCGGTCGAGTGGGCCGGCATCGCCGCCGTCCTCGCCGCCGGGACCCAGCTGACGCGCGCCAGCGCCGGCCGCCTCGCCGTCCAGCACGGCTGGGCCCGGGCCGGCGGGACCAAGGCGGCCGTCGCGGTCGCCGGCGCCGCCGCCACGGCGTTCGCCGCCTACAGCGGCCGCAAGATCGGCCAGCTCACCGAGCAGGCCGCCACGCAGGGCCGCGCGATCGACGTGCAGGACGCCTCCAGGCCGTCGGCGGCCACCCCGCCGGAGCTCGCCGCCTGGCAGCAGCGCCAGCGGGTGGCGCAGTACCTGGTGCCGATCGCGAGCGGGGCGAACATCGTCCTGAACGCCTACCTCGTGCAGACCTACCGCCCCGGTGCCGCCGCCCGCGGCGTGGCCCGGACCCTGCTCGGGCGCTAGTCGGACGGTGCAGCGGGCGCGTCCTGGCCTGCCCGCTGCACCGGTCTGTCCCATCGGTGACATCCGGGTGGTGCGTCCGCGATCACCTGGGTAGGGAGGCCGGCACACCGACAGGAGGAGGAGCGTGTGACGACGAGTCCGGGACAGGTCGCAGGTGCGACGCAGCAGGCAGCCGGGACGACGGCATCCACCGCCAAGGACGAGGCGGTGCAGGTCACGCAGGCAGCGGCCGGCGCCGCGTCCGACGTGGCGGGCACGGCCAAGGAGCAGGCGGGGCACGTCGCCGGCGAGGCGGTCAACCAGCTGCGCTCGCTGACCGACGACGCCCGTGGCCAGGTCGCCCAGCAGGCCGGCAACGCCACCGAGAAGCTCAGCAGCACGGTCCGGGGCCTCGCGAGCGAGGCCCGTGACCTCAGCCAGGGCAAGGCGGACGGCTCCGGCACGCTCGCCGGCCTGGTCCAGCAGCTGGCCGACCGGGGCGAGCAGCTGGCCGACCACATCTCCTCGCAGGGCCCGAGCGGTCTCGTGCAGGACCTGCGCAGCTACGCGCAGCGCCGGCCCGGGACGTTCCTGCTCGGCGCACTCGTGGCGGGCGTCGCGACGGGACGCCTCGTCAAGGGCGCGACCGCGCAGTCCGGCAGCGGGAGCAGCAGCAGCACGCCGCCGGCGCCACGCGCGCTGGCGTCCACCCAGTCGTACGACACGACCTACGGGTCGGACTACGGGACGGGCAGCGTCCCCGGCTCGTACACGACCGGCGCGTACGACACCGGCACGCAGGACCTCGGCGCACGTCCGGCGGTGGCGCCGAGCGGCGCCTACCCGGGCGACGTGCCGATCGCCCACAGCGACGACAGCGGGCTGCTCGACGACGACGTCGACACGATCGGCGCCGTGTCCGGCGACCAGCGGCTGCTGGACGAGGGCACGCGCCAGCCTGGCACGGGGCTGCGATGACCGACCCCGACGTCACGGCCGTCCGCATCGGCCAGAGCCCGTCCGGTGACCCGGACGTGTCGCGGCACAGCGTCGGCGAGCTGGTCCGTGAGGTCACCCAGGACCTGACCAAGCTCTTCAACCAGGAGCTGGCGCTCGCCAAGCTCGAGGTCAAGGTCGAGGCCAAGAAGGCCGGCAAGACGGCTGGCGCGTTCGGCGGCGCCGGCGTGGCCGGCTACTTCGCCGTGCTGTTCGCCTCGCTGACCCTGATGTTCGCGCTGGCGTCGCTGTTCGACAGCTACGTGTGGGCGGCCCTGGCGGTGACCGTCCTGTGGGCGATCGTCGGCGCGGTGCTGTTCTCGCGCGCCAAGAAGACCGCCGCTCAGATCAACCCCAAGCCGGAAGTGACCGTGCAGACCCTGAAGGAGGACGCGCAGTGGGCGAAGACCCGGAGCAGCTGAGGGCCGAGATCGCGCGCACGCGTGCGGAGCTCGGTCAGGACCTCGACGTGCTCGTCGAGAAGGTGAGCCCGTCGAAGGTCGTCGAGCGCAAGGTCGACGCCACCAAGGAGGCGGTCGTGGGTGTGAAGGACAAGATCATGGGTTCGGCCGCGTCGGCCAGGGAGTCCGTCATGGGCTCGCACTCCGGCTCGAGCGGTGGGCGCGTCACCAGCACCTCGACGGGGCCGGGCCTCGGCGAGCGCGTCTCCGGTGCGGCCGGCTCCGCCGGTCACTCGGTGACCGACCGGGCCAGCTCCGCCGGTCACTCGGTGGCCGACCGCGCCAGCTCGGCCGGCCACACCGTCGCCGGGGCGGCCGGCTCGGCCGTCGAGGGCGTCACCTCGGCAGCGCACCAGGCGCCGGCCCAGGTGACGGCCAAGGCGTCGGGCAACCCGTTCGCCGCCGGCGTCATCGCCTTCGGCCTCGGCTGGCTCGTCTCGAGCCTGCTGCCCGCCACCAAGGTCGAGCAGCAGGGGGCGAACCGGCTCAAGGAGGCGGCGCAGTCCGTCGCCGAGCCCGTGAAGCAGGGGCTCACCGCGGCTGCCACCGAGGTGAAGGACAACCTCGCGCCGGCCGCCCAGGAGGCCGTCGCCGTCGTGAAGCAGGAGGCCACGGACGCCGCGTCGACCGTCAAGGACTCCGCCGGCCAGGCCGGCGCACACGTGACCGAGCAGGCCGGGTCGGCTGCCGGGAACGTCAAGGAGACGGCGAAGACGGCCGCTCAGGACGCCAAGCAGCAGGCCACGAGCCCGTCCGGGACGGACACGACGACGACCTACGTCGTGGACGAGGCCCCCACGTCGACCTACGCCGTCGACGACGGGCCGACCGACTACCTGGCGCCCCCGGTGACGCCGCGGCCGCAGGTGCCGCCCCGCTAGCACCACAGCACCACAGCAGGCAGCGACACAGCACGGACGAGGGCCCGCACACCGACCGGTGTGCGGGCCCTCGTCACGTCCTCACCGCAGCGCGGCCGGGCGTACGCGCACGGTGATCGTCAGAGGTGCAGTGCGGACGGCGCGGGGTA
Organism: uncultured bacterium; assembly: GCA_964243385.1. Taxonomy (GTDB): domain Bacteria; phylum Actinomycetota; class Actinomycetes; order Mycobacteriales; family SCTD01; genus SCTD01. The sequence continues at coordinate 3,040 of CAXTFU010000080.1, forward strand.
CGGTCGTCGGCGTTGGTCCAGCGCCGCACCAGCCGCACCGCCCCCTGTCACGACCCCCCGAGGGAGCCTGCCGTGGACGCCGGTGACGTGCCCGCCCTGACCTCGCAGCTCGTCGCCGAGTACGGCGACCTGCTGCCGCCCAGCCTCATCGCGTCGACGGTCGAGGCGGCCGCGTCGCTCCCGCCCGCCTACCCGGAGGAGCCGGACCTCCGCACGCGCGCGCGGGACGACGTCGCCGCCCTGGCCGACGCCCGGCAGCGGTCGGGCACGACCGGCCGCTGAGCCCCGGGCCCGGGACGGTCAGCCCATCGTGACGGCGACCTTGCCGGACGCGCCGCCGTCCGCCAGCCGGTAGGCGTCCGCGACGTCGTCGAGGCCGAAGCGGTCGGTGACGGTCACCTCCGGGTGCAGGTCCCAGCGGACGAGGTCCTCGCACAGCTGCGCCATCCGCCAGGTGCTCGTCACCCACGAGCCGTGCACGGTGAGCTGCGGGTGGATGAGCACCGGGCTGACGTCGAGCTCGAGCCGGCCGCCCTCGCCGACGAGCACCGACCGGCCCCAGTGCCGCGTCGCGCGCAGCGCGAGCAGCCGGGCCTCGGCGGCGCCGGAGGCGTCGAGCGTCACCTCGCAGCCGCGCCCGCCGGTGAGCGCGTGCACCTGCTCGAGCGCGCCCTCCCCCGCCTCGACGACCACGTCGACGGCGCCCAGCCGGGAGGCGAGCGCACGTCGCTCGGGCGACACGTCGACGCCGATGCGCAGCGGCGAGCCCATCCGTCCCGCCATGAGCCCCGCCGCCAGGCCCACCGGCCCGAGCCCGGTCACCAGCACGGCGTCGCGGCCCGAGGTGCCGGCGCGGCACAGCGCCTCGTAGGCCGTGCCGAAGCCGCAGGCGATGCACGCGCCGTCGACGAAGCTCAGCGCGTCGGGCAGCGCGACGCAGGTGTCCTCCTCGGCCAGCAGCAGGTCGGCGTGGCCGCCGTCGCGCTGCCAGCCGTAGGCCGCGCGCCGCGACGAGGTGCAGCCGATCAGGTAGCCGCGCCGGCACTCGTCGCACTGCCCGCACCCGGTGATGTGGTAGACCACGACCCGGTCACCGACCCGGACCCGCCGGCAGCCGGGACCGGTCTCGACGACCTCGCCGCACGGCTCGTGTCCGGCGACGACGCCCTGGTAGGCCTCCGCGCCGCTGCCGAGGTGCTCTCGGTAGATGGCCCGCAGGTCGCTGCCGCAGATGGTCGAGGCCCGCATCCGCACGACGACCTGGCCGTGCCCGGGCGTCGGGTCGGGGACCGTGCGCAGCTCGACCTGCCGACCGCCGGGCAGGTACGCGCCCCTCACGGCCGCACCGCGGGACAGGTCCGTCGTCGTCCGGTCACCGTCGGAACGTAGCCTCCAGCTCGGGCCGGTGGGACCGCGACCGCCGGCTGTCGCCGCACCGTCGCAGCGGGACCGCGGACCAGCGACCGCCCGCGCACGAGGAGGACCCGATGACCCCGTACGAGCTCGTGCGCGCGACGACGCCCGTGCAGGACGCCACCAAGGCCGAGCTGCTGGGCCAGACCCGGCGGCTCGAGCGGACGGCGCTGCTCACGCCGCCGCCCGCGGTCGCCGCGACGCTGCAGGACGCCCGCTACCTCACCGAGCACACCCGGGCCGTGTACGCGGCCCTCGCCGCCGCCGGTTCACCCGCCCGCCTGCACGCCCGCGGGCTGCAGGCGTGGCTCGCGCCAGGCGTCGTCGGCATCGCCCTGGACGAGGAGGACCCGCTCGTCGACGAGTGGGTCGTGGTCCTGCCGGGCGCGAACCCGGTCGTGTTCGCGGCGACCGACCTGAAGGTGCCCGACTGCGACGACGGCGACCGGTGCTTCAGCTACGGCGTCAGCCGCGACCACGAGGTCGTCGAGGGCTGCGGGCGCCTGCTCGGCATCTGACCGGGCGCCTCAGGCCGCGGCGCGCACCTGCACGTCGCGCGTCATCCGGCGCTCGACCCAGAACGACAGGAACGGCACCGTGCCGGCGAGCGCGACGAGCACCGTGCGCACGACCGACCACCCGGCCCGGCGGCTGAGGTCGACGGTGACGCCGAGGTAGACGACGTACAGGAAGCCGTGGATCGGGCTGATCGTCTGCGACAGGCGCGGCTCGCCGCCCAGGTAGCGCAGCGGCACGGCCACGAGCAGGAACACCACGAGCACCACGCCGACGACGTTCGCCATGACGCGGTACCGCTGCAGGGCGCCCCTCACCGGCGGCCGTGCTCGGCCAGCCAGGCGAGGTGGCGGTTGTACTCGGCGAGCTCGTCGTCCTCGTCGTCGGCCGGCGGCGGGGCGGCCGGGAGCACGACCTGCGGCAGGTCGGGGTCGTCGGCCGTGCGGTCGGCCACCCGGCTCGGGTCGAGCTCGTCGAGCACGAGCTTGCCCCACAGGAAGACGGCGAAGGCGGCGAACAGCCACCACTGCACGGCGTACCCGTAGTGCTGCCAGGCGCGCCCGTCGCTGCCGCCCTTGTCCCACTGCCACAGGCCGATGCGGAACAGCACGCCGACGGCCAGCACGAGCAGGGCGTGCCAGGCGAGCCACCGCGGGGTGACGAAGGCCTTCAGCACCCCTCCAGCCTACCGACGAGCCGGCGGCCCTGCCTGCCCTCCGGAGGTCGGGACGGTGTGACGTCGGGCTGGAGGGGCAGGGCCAGGCTCATGCTGCCTCGCACCGGTCCGGACGCTCCGTGGCCGGCCTCCCTGTGGGTGGTCCGGCACGGTGAGAGCGCCGGCAACGTCGCCCGCGACGCCGCGGAGGCCAACGGCCTGGAGCGGCTCGACCTGAGCCACCGCGACGTCGACGTGCCGCTGTCCGAGCTCGGCGAGCGCCAGGCGGCGGCGCTCGGCCGCTGGATCGGCGGGCAGCCCGCGGACGAGCAGCCGACCGTCGTGTGGACCTCGCCGTACGTCCGGGCGCAGCAGACGGCCCGCGCCGCCGTCGAGACCGCCGGCCTCGAGGTGCCCGTGGTCGTCGACGAGCGGCTGCGCGAGCGCGAGTTCGGGGTGCTGGACGGGCTGACCCGGCGGGGCATCACCGCGCAGTACCCCGAGGAGTCGGAGCGCCGGGCCCAGATCGGCAAGTTCTACCACCGGCCTCCGGGCGGGGAGTCGTGGGTCGACGTCGCCCAGCGCCTGCGGGCGGTGCTCGACGAGATCCGCATGGACGCGCGTGGCGAGCGGGTGCTGCTCGTGGCCCACCAGGTCGTCGTGCTGCTGACGCGCTACGTCGTCGAGGGCATGGACGAGCGGACGATCCTCGACATCGACCGCGAGGGCGAGGTCGCCAACTGCTCGGTGACCTCGTACGCGCTGGACGAGGCGGAGGGCCGGCTCCGGCTGGTGCGCTACAACGAGGTGACGCCGCTCGAGGAGCAGGACGAGCCGGTCACCGCCGAGACGGACGCGCCCCGTGCCCCCCGCTGAGGACCGCCCCTCCGACGGGGGCGGCCTGACCGACGCGCACGTCGTCTCGACGCTGCTGCTGCGCACGTGGGGCCCCCCGGAGCCGGACGACGGCGGCGACAAGCACAGCCGCGGCACGGTCGCCGTCGTCGGCGGCGCCACCAGCACGCCGGGCGCGGTGCTGCTGGCCGGCCTCGCCGCCCTGCGCGCCGGCGCGGGCCGCCTGCAGGTCCTCACGGTCGACACGACCTCGGTCGCCATCGGCGTCGCGCTGCCCGAGGCCATGGTGCGCGGGCTGCCCGCCGACGCCGACGGCTCGCTGTCACCGGACACCGCCGACGACCTCGCCGAGGCGCTGGCCGGCGCCGGGACGGTGGTGCTCGGGCCCGGGCTCGCCGACAAGGGACGCGCCGCGCTGCTGCTCGAGCGCCTGCTCCCGCGGCTGGACGACGACGCGACGCTCGTGCTCGACGCCGTCGCGCTCACCGGCCTGGCGGGGCGGCCGGAGCTGCTCGGCCCGCTGGCGGGCCGCGTCGTCCTCACCCCGAACTCCGGTGAGACCGCCGCGCTGCTCGAGGGCGAGGAGCTCGAGGGCCGCGAGGCCGCGCAGGCCGTCGCCGAGCGCTACGACGCCGTCGTGTCCGCCCGCGGCTGGGTGGTCTGCCCGGACGGCCGCACCTGGCGGCTCGAGGCCGGCGGCATCGGCCTGGGCACGTCCGGCTCGGGCGACGTCCTGGCCGGGCTCGTGGGCGGGATGCTCGCCCGCGGCGGCGACCCCGCGCAGGCGGCGGTGTGGGGCCAGTACCTGCACGCCGCTGCCGGCGACCGGCTCGCCGCGCGGCTCGGCCGGCTCGGCTTCCTGGCCCGCGAGCTGCTCGACGAGGTGCCCGCGGTGCTCACGACGCTGCGTCCCTGACCGTCCTGCGACGGTCGTCACTGGTGCGCGCCGAGGCAGGTGGGTAGGCCCGGACGAGTCACGTCCCTGCCCCGAGAGGAACCCCATGAGCGAGCAGCCCGCAACGAGCGCCGGAACGACCGCCCCGGCCGGCGAGGGCCTGGACGACCAGCAGCTCGAGGAGCAGGTCGCCGAGCAGACCGACAGCAACCTCGAGGTCGAGGGCGCGTTCGAGCGCGAGCAGGACGGCGCCGTGACCGACACCGAGATCGCTCAGGCCGACGCCGACGACCTGGCCTGACCGCACCGTGCGGTCCCTGCAGGTCGCCGGCTGCCTCGCCGGGGCGCTCGTGGCCACGTCCTGCGGGGCGCTGGCGGCGCCCGACCCGCAGGGGCCGCTGACCGGCTCGGCCCTCGTGGCCGCCCTCCGCGAGGGCGGCCACGTGCTGTACCTGCGGCACACCGAGACGACCGCCGAGGGCACCGACGACCCGGCCGACCCCGGTGACTGCGCGTCGCAGCGGGCGCTCACCGAGCGCGGGCGGCAGGACGCCCGCGAGCTCGGTGAGGCGCTGCGGGCGCTCGACGTGCCGGTCGGCCGGGTGCTGCACAGCCCGTACTGCCGCACCGTCGAGACCGCCGTGCTGGCCTTCGGGGACGCCACGGACCCGGAGCTCGCGCTGCTGGCCCCGGCCGGGGACGGGACCGGCGACGACGGGACCGCCGACCGGCTGCGGGAGCTGCTCGACGAGCCGCCCGACGACGGGAACACCGTGCTGGTCGGCCACCTCACGAACCTGCGCCTGGTGCGCGAGGCGAGCCCCGAGGAGGGCGGCACGGTCGTCTACCGGCCGCAGGACGACCGGAGCGTGCTGGTCGGCGAGGTCGGGCCGCAGGGCTGGCAGCGGCTCGCCGTCGACGCCGGCTGACCCGGGACCTCGCCTGCCGACCGCGACCTCGCCTGCCGACGGGGACCTCGCCTGCCGACCGGGACCCCGCCGGCACCCGATCAGGGCGCGACGGTCCCCCGGCCGGACAGCGCCCGCGCGAAGTGCTCGACGCCGACGGCGAGGAACAGCCCGGAGCCGCGCAGCACCTCGACGCCGTCCGGGTCGGTGCCCGTGCACGACACCCACAGCTTGCGGCCGTCGCGGACGTCGAGCCGGGCCCGCAGCGCGTACCGGACGCCGACGAGCACCGGCGCGAGGTACTCCACCTCGAGCTTGCGGGTCACCGCGGGCACCTCGGCGAGCAGGGGCAGGAAGCCCAGCACGTCGTCGACGACGGTGGCGACCGCACCTCCGTGCGCGATGCCGGGCGCGCCGCTGTGGCGCGGCGCGAAGACGTGCTCGGCGACGACCTCGTCGCCCTCGCGCCGCACCTGCAGGTGGAAGCCCTGCTCGGCGTCCGGGCCGCACCCCAGGCAGGTCGGGAAGTGCGGCGGCAGGACGCCGTCGCCGCCGACGGTCCACTTCAGAGCCCGCCCCGCCACAGCCCGCCCCGTCACAGCCCTCAGGTGGTCGCGGACGTCGTCCGCCTGCGACAGCGGCTCAGACACCGAGCCCCCGTCCGATGATCTCCTTCATGACCTCCGTCGTCCCGCCGTAGATCGTCTGCACGCGGGCGTCGAGGTAGGCCTTGGCCACCGGCTGCTCCAGCATGTAGCCGTAGCCGCCGTGCAGCTGCACGCAGGCGTCGACGACCCGCTTCTGCAGCTCGGTCGTCCACCACTTGGCCATCGCGGCATCCTGCACGGTGAAGCGGCCGGCGTTGTGCTCGAGCACCGCCTGCTCGACGAACGTCCGGGCGATCTCGAGCTCGGTGGCCATCTCGGCGAGCACGAAGCGGTTGTGCTGGAACGACCCGATCGCCGTGCCGAAGGCCGTGCGGGTCTTGGCGTACGCGAGCGTGAGGTCGAAGACGTGCTGCGCCGCGGCGACCGCCACGACGGCGATCGACAGCCGCTCCTGCGGCAGCTTCTGCATGAGGTGGACGAAGCCGCCGCCCTCGGTCCCGACGAGGTTCTGCGCCGGGACGCGGACCTCGTCGAAGAACAGCTCGGCGGTGTCCTGCGCCTTGAGCCCCATCTTGGCGAGGTTGCGGCCGCGCTCGAAGCCGGGCATGCCTCGCTCCACGGCCAGCAGCGAGAAGCCGCGCGAGCCGGCGTCCGGGTCGGTGCGGGCCACGACGAGCACGAGGTCGGCGTGGATCCCGTTGGTGATGAACGTCTTGGTGCCCGACAGCACCCAGTCGCTGCCGTCGCGTCGGGCGGTCGTCCGCAGGCCCTGCAGGTCGGAGCCCGCGCCGGGCTCGGTCATCGCGATCGCGGTGATGAGCTCGCCGCTCGTGAACCCCGGCAGCCAGCGGTCCTTCTGCTCGTCGGTCGTGAGGTCGAGCAGGTACGGCGCCACCACGTCGTTGTGCAGCGTGAAGCCGACGCCGCTGCCGCCGGCCCGGGTGACCTCCTCCCCGACCACGCAGTTGTAGCGGAAGTCGGCGATGCCGCCGCCGCCGTACTGCTCGGGGACGTCGGTGCCGAGCAGCCCCTGCTTTCCCGCCTCGACCCACACCGACCGGTCGACGATCCCGGCCCGCTCCCACTCGTCGTGGAACGGCGTGACGTGCCGACCGAGGAACGACCGCGTCGCGTCGCGGAACGCCTCGTGCTCCGGCTCGTACAGGGTGGACCGCATGGCGGCATGCTAACGAGCGGCCCACTGCCCAGCGGTCCGTCGCGGTGCAGGAGCGCCGTCGACCGCTCAGGCGGGCGCCGGCGCCAGGAGCTCGACCGTGAGCTCGTCGTCGGCGTACTGCCGGCGCAGCACCTTCTTGTCGAACTTGCCGACGCTCGTCCTCGGGACGGCGGCGATGAACGCCCAGCGCTCCGGCACCCACCAGCGCGCCACCTTGTCGGACAGGAAGGCGGCGAGCTCGGCCGGCGTCGCCGTCGCGTCCGGGCGGAGGACCACGCAGGCGAGCGGCCGCTCGTCCCACCGCTCGTCGGGCACCGCGACGACGGCCGCCTCGAAGACCGCCGGGTGCGCCATGAGCGTCCCCTCGAGCTCGACCGAGCTGATCCACTCGCCGCCGGACTTGATGACGTCCTTGCTGCGGTCGGTGATCTGCAGGAACCCGTTCGGCAGCGCGGTGGCGACGTCGCCGGTGCGCAGCCAGCCGTCGGAGAACCGCTCCGGGTCGTCGTCCAGGTGGTAGCTGCCGGTGATCCACGGGCCGCGCACCTGGATCTCGCCGACCGCCGTGCCGTCCCAGGGCAGCACTGTGCCCGCGTCGTCGACCAGCCGCAGCTCGACGCCGGCCATGACCCGGCCGGTCCGCGCGCGCCAGGTCCACAGCTGCTCCTCGGGCGTGCCCGCGGGGACGTGCGCGATCGCGGCCAGCGGCGAGGTCTCGGTCATGCCCCACGCCTGCACGATGTGCATGCCGTGGTCCTGCTCGAAGCGCTGCATGAGCGACAGCGGGACCGCCGCGCCGCCGCACGCGACGAGCCGCAGCGACGACAGGTCGGTCGGGTGCGTGTCGACCCAGGACAGCAGGTCGTTCCAGATGGTCGGCACGGCGCCGGCGACCGTCGGCCGCAGCTCGGCGATCATCCGGGCGAGCGGCTCGGCCTGCAGGAAGCGGCCGGGCAGCACGAGGTCGGCGCCCGCGAGCCAGCCCGAGTAGGCCAGCCCCCAGGCCGCGGCGTGGAACATGGGCACGACCGGCAGGACGGTGTCGTGCTCGGCGAGCGCGAAGCCGTTGCCGCTGACGCTCGCCATCGAGTGCAGGTACACCGACCGGTGGCTGTAGACGACGCCCTTGGGGTTGCCGGTGGTGCCGCTCGTGTAGCACATGGCGCTCGGCGCGCGCTCGTCCAGCTCGGGCCAGTCGTAGGTGGCGGGGACTGCGGCGAGCAGGTCCTCGTAGCGGTGCACCGGGACGTCGCCGAGCGCACTCGTGTCGCCGTCGCCGACGAGCACGTACGCCTCGACGGTCGTCAGCTGGTCCGCGACCTTCGCCAGCACCGGCAGGACGGTGCCGTCCACGAGCACGACACGGTCCTGCCCGTGGTCCATCACGAACGCCAGCTGCTCGGGGAACAGCCGCAGGTTCAGCGTGTGCAGCACGGCGCCCATGGACGGGACGGCGAGGTAGGCCTCGAGGTGCTCCTGGGTGTTCCACAGCAGCGTCCCGACGCGGTCGCCCGGCGCGATGCCGAGGCCCGCCAACGCGCCGGCGAGCCGTGCGGACCGCTCGGCCACCTCGGCGTACGTGGCCTCGCGGACGCCGTCCCCCTCGAACGTGCGGACCCTGCTGCCGGCGAAGACCGTCGCACCGTGCCGCAGGAGGCTGGTGATCGTGAGCTGGGCGTCCTGCATGGTGCTGACGACGGGGTCGGTCATGCGTCCTCCTCGGCGCGTGTGGTGCTGGTCACGTCAGCCTGCCGCACGACCGCCCCGGCGCGCTGCCGCCGGCGGCCCCGCGCGGGCGCAGCACGGGCGGACGTACGGTGGACCGGTGCTGACACGACCGGTCCGAGGGCGTCCGTGAGCGGCTGGCGACGCTGCGACACGTGCCGCAAGGTGCGTTCGACCGACGACTTCGACGGGGGCTCCCCCACCTGCGTCGCCTGCCTGACGGCCAAGGCGGCGCCCGCACCCCGCAAGCGCACCACCGCCGTGACGCGGACGACGACCACCCCCCGACCGCCGGCCCGGGGAGCAGCCGAGCCCGCCGAGCCCGCCGTCCGCCGTCCCCTGCTGGGATCGGTCGGCAGCGGCGACCTCGAGGTCCGCGAGCGCCGCGCCCGCCGCGCGGCCCTCGAGGGACTGGCCGAGTCGCACCCGGAGGAGTTCGGGCTGCTGCTGCGCGACACGCGCGCCGCCGAGGGCCTGCGCCCGCTGGGCAACGGCTCCGTCCCGCCCGCACCGCCGCCCACCGACGGGGACTGACGCCCGCCGGGGACGCACCGGCTCACTGCTATCGTTCCTGCCCGTACGACGCGCGCCGCTAGCTCAATTGGCAGAGCAGCGGACTCTTAATCCGCGGGTTCGGGGTTCAAGTCCCTGGCGGCGCACCCGACCGACGAGCCCCCGATCCGGGGGCTCGTCGCGTTTCCAGGCTCAGGTGCCTGCGTGCTGGCTCCCGAGCCCCGCCGGACCGCGGTGCGGTGCTGAGCCGGCAGTCTCAGCGCTGCGCCGAGGGACTGCCGTCCCCGTGCCGTCGGGCGAGCACCTCAGCGCCTGGCCCGGTCAGGTCGCGGGCTGCACCCCGGCGACCGGCGACCGCCATGAGCACGGCCTCGGCCGGTCCGCGGGCCTCAGGGCCTCGGCCGGAGGACCAGTCGAGGTCGGTCGCCACGACGCGCACGCGCCGGACGTTCCACAGCCCACGGACGGTGGGTGCCGTCAGCGCGAAGGCGAGCGCCACCCGCAGCCGCTCGGCGGGCACCTCGCGCGGCAGGCCGAGGGGGCGCCGGATGTCCTGGTGGTGGATCACGCCGTCGGTGAGGGCGATCCGGCCGCCGAAGCCGGCGGTGAGACCTGTCGGCACGGCATGCCGTCGGAGCAGGTCGACGAGCTCGCCGGGGGTCCGGTCGCGCAGCACCGCGACGCCGGCGGCGTTGACCCTGTCCGGCAGGAGGCCGCCGGCGAGGAACCGCTCGGCCAGCCCGGAGGTCCCGAGTCCCTCGTAGCTGACGACGTGCGCCACCACGTCCCGCACGCGCCAGCCCGCGCAGAGGCTTGCCGATCCCCACTGCTGCGGCGTCAGCGTCTCGAGCAGGTCGGCCAGCTCGAGACGCTCCTGCTCGGCCATCCGCTTCGCGTCCATGCCGCTCCACCTCCTGCTGCGCTGCCAGACCGGACCAGCCGCTCTCGTCCCGGCTGTCCGAACCCCCGGTCGGCCGGTCACACCGGGCTCGGAGCATCGCCCGAGGCGCGGACGACGTCGTAGCAGTCGCAGGCCCGTGCGTGCAACCAGCCGCAGTCGGTGACGCGGACGCGGACGCAGCGCAGGCAACTGTCGTCTGCCAGGGCCCGGGAGGCGTCGCTGACGGCCTGCCGACGCACCGACAGCACCTGGGCCAGGCACTTCTGGTCGCCGGCCAGCTCGGACCCAGTTCCGAGGTCGGCGGCGATGCCTTCGACGACGCCCTGGCGCACTCCCACGTCTGGCTGGCCATCTTCGACGGGATGGGACACGGACACGCCAGCGACGTCATCGCCGAAGGGCTCACCGTCTGAGCGTCCGGCGGCTCGACGCCGGCACCGGCGCCCCCAGCACGGGATGCCGCGACGACGCACGGCTCACGAGCCGCCCGTCCCGACCCACCCTCCGGCGGACACACCTCCGGGACGGCGCTCGGCAGGGACCGCCGGCGGCGTCGGCTCTGCCGCGTGCGCCGACCCGAGCCGGTCGAGGAACTGGGCGGCGTCGACGGGCCGGCCGAACAGGTAGCCCTGCGCGACGTCGCACCCGAGGTCGCGCAGCAGCTCCCAGGCCTGCGGGGTCTCGACGCCCTCGGCGACCACGCGCAGGCCGAGGTTGTGGCCGAGGTCGACGACGGCGCGCACGATGGCGGCGTCGTCGGCGTTGCGGTGCAGCTGCAGGACGAACGACTTGTCGATCTTGACCTCGTGGATGGGGAGCCGGCGCAGGTAGGCCAGCGAGGAGTAGCCGGTCCCGAAGTCGTCGACGGCCAGGCCCACGCCGGTGTCGGCCAGCGACTGCAGGACGGCGGTGCCGCGGGCGAGGTCGCTCATCACCGACCCCTCGGTCACCTCCAGGACGAGGGCGTGCGCGGGCACCCCGTGGCGCTCGAGCGCCGCGGCGACGTCGTGCGTCAGGGCCGGGTCGAGCAGGCTCCGCACGGACAGGTTCACCGCCACGGTGAGCTCGTGCCCGCCCGCCCGCCACAGCGCGCACTGCTCGAGGGCGGCGTCCAGCACGTGCAGCGTGAGCTCGTGGATCACGCCGCTCGCCTCGGCCAGCGGGATGAAGACGTCCGGGGACAGCGCTCCGCGGGTCGGGTGGTGCCAGCGCGCGAGCGCCTCCGCGCCGACCGTCCGGCCGGTGCTGAGGGCCGCCTTGGGCTGGTAGTGCACGACGATCTGGCCCGACTGCACGGCCGTGAGCAGGTCGGTCGTCAGGTTGAGCCGGTCGGTCTGGTGCGGGTCGTTGTCCTGGTCGTACAGGGCGTAGCCGCTGCCCGCGGCCTTGGCGGCGTACATGGCGACGTCCGCGCGCTGCAGCAGCAGGTCGCCGTCGTCACCGTGGTCCGGGGCGACGGCCACGCCGATGCTGGTCCTGACCGTCAGGCGCATGTCCTGGATGTCGAACGGCTCGGCGAACACCTGCAGGACCTGCTGCGCCACCCGCTCGCCGCTCCCGCAGAGCTCGGCCGGCACGCCGTCCAGGCCGGCGACCACGGCGTACTCGTCACCGCCGAGCCGCGCCACGAAGCAGGACGACGGCAGTCCGGCCACCAGCCGGCCCGCCACGAGCTGCAGGACGAGGTCCCCGACGCTGTGCCCGAGCGTGTCGTTGATCTCCTTGAAGCCGTCCAGGTCGAGCAGGAGCACCGCCTGCGGCGAGCCCTGCTCCAGGACCTGGTCGAGCCGTTCGTGCAGCGCGCGCCGGTTCGGCAGGCCGGACAGGCTGTCGTGGGTCGCCTCGTGCTCGCGCTCGGTGACCTGACGGCGCAGCCGCTCGACCAGGTCGCTGGTGTTCAGGCTGGTGGCGGCCGCCCCGGCCAGGCTGGCGAGCAGGTCGAGGTCCGACGCGCCGAAGGTGCTGATGTCGTCGGTGCGGTCCCACAGCACGAGCGCGCCGAGGCGCCGTCCCGCGGACAGCAGCGGCGCCGCGACGGCGTCGCGGGCCTCGAGCAGCGTCCGCAGCTGCTCCGCCGCTCCGGCGTCGGTGCCTGCCGGCGCGGTGACCGGCCCGGTGCTCAGCAGCGTGCGCACCAGCGGGGTGTCACGGGGCAGCAGCACCTGCTCGGGTGCCGCTCGACCGGGGCGGGTCCGCAGGAGCAGCACCCGGCCGTCGGCGTCCGGACGCAGGCCGCCGTCGTCCGGCGGGTCGTCCGGCGAGTCGTGCCTGCGGCCGTCGGCCGGCGCGGTGGGACCGGCGAGCGCGGCGAGGTCCAGCAGCAGGCACGCGTGGTGCGCCCGCAGCAGGGTGCGTGCCTGGTCCAGCACCAGGCCGGTGAGGTCGTCGACGTCCAGGACCTCGTTCGTCCGGCGGGTGAACTCCCCCACGTCCCGCAGGCGGGTGTGCTGCTCGAGCAGCTCCACCGACCGGCGCAGCGTCACCTGCAGCACGGCGCCGAGCACCAGCAGGACGACCGCGGCCCAGGGCTGGGACAGCAGCACCACCACGCACAGCACGCCGATCGAGGCGTTCAGCGGCACGGTGACCAGGCCGCTGGCGAGCCCGCGCCACGACAGCGGGCCGCCGTGCTGGCAGCGCACGACCAGCACGATGAGCGTCGCGGACACGAGCGCCGCCGCGCTGCACGCCACCACGAGTGCCACGCCGGAGCGCAGCGAGTCCGGTGCTGCCCCACCTGTGAGGTGGTGGCTGACCAGCAGGACGACCTGCACCTCCAGCGCGTACTGCGCGGCGTTGAAGGCGAGCTTCACGCCGCGCTGGCGCAGGGCGACGAGCACGAGGACGCTGCCGGTCAGGCGGGCGAGCGTCAGCGGTCCGGACGCGGCCGACAGCACCCCC
>CAXTFU010000081.1:0-16077 GCA_964243385.1 uncultured bacterium
CGCCCGAGCCGCAGCGCCGCCCGGCGCCTGGTGGTGACCGAGGGCGCCCTGGCCGGCACCACGATCGGTCTGGGGGACGCGCCCGTCACGCTGGGGCGGGCCGACGACTCGACGCTCGTGCTCACCGACGACTACGCCTCCACCCGGCACGCCCGCCTGGTCCCCGGCGACGGGGCCTGGCTCGTCGAGGACCTCGGCTCGACGAACGGCACCTACCTCGGTGCGGCCAAGGTCGTCCGGCCCACGCCCGTGCCGCTCGGGCAGCAGATCCGCATCGGCAAGACCGTCCTCGAGCTGCGCCGGTGACCCTGGGCCTGCGCTTCGCCGCGCGCTCGCACACCGGCCTGCTCCGCGAGGGCAACGAGGACTCGGTCTACGCCGGCCCTCGCGTGCTCGCCGTGGCGGACGGCATGGGCGGGCACGCGGCCGGCGAGGTGGCCTCGGCGGTCGCCATCGCCGCGGTCGCGCCGCTGGACGAGGACGACCCCGACAGCGACCTGCTGGCCGGCCTGCGCGAGCGGGCCGTCGCGGCCAACGGCCGCCTGCGCGAGATGGTCACCGGCAACGCCCAGCTCGACGGCATGGGCACGACGCTGACGGCGTGCCTGTTCGCCGGCGGACGCATGGGCCTGCTGCACATCGGCGACTCCCGCGCCTACCTCCTGCGCGACGGCACGCTCGCGCAGATCACCCACGACCACACGCTGGTGCAGGCGCTCGTCGACGAGGGCCGCATCACCGAGGAGGACGCGAGCACGCATCCGCAGCGCTCGCTCATCACGCGCGCGCTCGACGGGCGGGCCGACATCGAGCCCGACCTGTCCGTGCGGGAGGTCCGGGCGGGTGACCGGTACCTGCTCTGCACCGACGGGCTCACCGGACCCGTCGGCCGGCTCGAGACGCTGCAGGAGGCGCTCGAGCTCGCGGACCCGCAGGAGTCCTGCGACCGGCTCGTGCAGCTCGCGCTGCGCGGCGGCGGTCCCGACAACGTGACCGTCGTGGTGGCCGACGTCCTCGAGGGCTCGCGCCTGCCCGCCGCAGTGGCCGTCGTGGCGGGCGCCGCCGCCGACTCGCCGCAGGCACCGCCGGACGGCATCGGCGAGTCGTCCGCCGCCCGGGCGCGCACCGCCGAGGGGCGCGACGTCGCGCCGCCGCGCGCGGCGAGCTCGACCGCGACGACCGCGTCGTCCCCTGCACCCCGACGCCGGCAGCGCCTGGCGCTGGCCGGTCTGCTGGTCCTCGCCCTGCTCGGGGCCGGCGCCGCGGCCGGCTGGGCGTACGTGCGGTCGCAGTACTACGTCGGCGTCGAGGACGACGAGGTCGTCGTCTTCCGCGGCGTGACCGGGAGTCTCGCGGGCGTCGAGTTCTCCAGCGTGCACGAGCACACCGCGATGGCGACCGAGCGGCTCGACCGGCTCGCACGGGCCCGCGTCGAGCGCGGCATCGTCGCCCGCGACCGCACGGACGCCGAGGCCATCGTCGCGCGGCTCGAGGACAGCTTCCCGGAGTGCACGCCCCAGGAAGCCGCGTCGCCGTCCCCCGGGCCCACGCCCTCGGCCAGCGCGGGCGCCGCCGCGTCCGAGGTGCCCGACCCGGCCTCCACCCTGCCGTCCGGCCTCGAGCTGGCGTGCCCGTCGTGAGCGTCGACCCGACCCCGACGACCTACGGCCCGCCTCGCCGCGGGACCGAGCTGGTGCTCACCGCCTTCGCGGTGCTCATCGCCGTGCTCGCCTACAGTGCAGTCGGTCTCGCGCTCGAGGGTGAGGTGCCGGCGGGCACGCTCGGCTACGGCCTCGGGCTCGGCGGCCTGTTCCTCGTCGCACACCTCGTCGTGCGGTTCACGGCGCCGCACGCCGACCCGCTGCTGCTGCCGTGCGTCGCCTTCCTGAACGGGCTCGGGCTCGTGATGATCCGGCGGCTCGACGTCGCCGCCGCCGAGCGGGCGTCGCAGCTCGGCCGCGCCGTCCCGTCCGGCGAAGCGCCCCGCCAGCTGGTCTGGACGGCGGTCGGGGTCCTCGCCTTCGCCGCGGTGCTGCTGCTCGTGCGCGACCACACCCGGCTGCAGCGGTACACCTACACGGCCGCCGCGGGCGGTCTCGTGCTGCTGCTGCTCCCGGCGCTGCCCGTGCTCGGCCGCACCATCAACGGCGCCCGCCTGTGGGTGCGCGTCGGGCCGTTCACGCTGCAGCCGAGCGAGGTCGCGAAGCTGCTGCTCATCCTGTTCTTCGCCGGCTACCTGGTGGCCAAGCGCGACGTCCTGTCGCTGGCGAGCCGGCGCGTGCTCGGGCTGGACCTGCCGCGGGCCCGCGACCTCGGCCCCGTGCTCGTGGCCTGGGGCGCGAGCCTCGCGGTGCTCGTGCGCGGTCGCGACCTCGGCAGCTCGCTGCTGTTCTTCGCGCTGTTCGTCGTCATGCTCTACGTCGCCACCGAGCGCACCAGCTGGCTCGTCATCGGGGTCGGGCTGTTCCTCGGCGGGGCGTTCGTCGCCTACCGGGTCTTCGGGCACGTGCGCCGCCGCGTCGACATCTGGCTCGACCCGTTCGCCGACGCGAACGGCGCCGGCTTCCAGCTCGTGCAGTCGCTGTTCGGCTTCGGCACAGGCGGTCTGGCCGGCACGGGCCTCGGCGAGGGACGTCCGAGCACGGTGCCGTTCGCCAGCACCGACTTCATCATGGCCGCGATCGGCGAGGAGCTCGGCCTGGTCGGCGTCATGGCCGTGCTGCTCGTGTTCGGGCTCATCGTCGAGCGCGGACTGCGCGCCGCGCTGTCGGTGCGCGACTCGTTCGGCAAGCTGCTCGCCGTCGGGCTGTCGTTCTCGCTCGCGCTGCAGGTGTTCGTCATCGTCGGTGGCGTCACCGGCCTCATCCCGCTGACCGGCGTCACGCTGCCGTGGCTGTCCTACGGCGGCTCGTCGATCGTGGCGAACTGGGCGCTCGTCGCCGTGTTGCTGCGCATCAGCGACGCCGCGCGCCGTCCCGCGCCGGCCCCGGTCACCCCGGACATCGCGCGCGCAGCGCTCGAGACTGCCGAGACGCAGGTCGTCCGTCGTCCGGTGCGTCCGGCATCCGACGCGAAGAGCGCTGCACGAGAGGTGGACTCGTGAACCGCCCGCTGCGCAAGGTCGCCGTCGCGTGCCTCGTCCTGTTCGCCCTGCTCATCGGCAACGCGAACTACGTGCAGGTGGTCAAGGCCGGCAGCTACCGCGACGACCCCCGCAACAGCCGCGTGCTGCTGCGCACCTACGAGCGCGAGCGGGGCGCGATCGCCGTCGCGCAGGCCGACGGCGGCGACCGGACCGCCGTCGCGGAGTCGACGCGCACGGACGGCCCGCTGACCTGGCTGCGGCAGTACCCCGGCGGCCCGGCGTACGCGCACGTCACCGGCTACTACTCGCTCGTCTACGGACGCACCGGCATCGAGCGCGACCAGGACCGCGTGCTGTCCGGCGAGGACGACCGCTTCTTCGTCCGCCGGCTGTCGGACTCGGTCACCGGGCGCGAGCCGCAGGGCGGCAACATCATCACCACGATCGACCCGGCGGCGCAGGAGGCCGCCTACGAGGCGCTCGGCGACGCCCGCGGCGCCGTCGTCGCGCTCGACCCGCGCACCGGCGCGGTGCTCGCCATGGTGAGCAAGCCGTCGTACGACGCCGAGCGCCTGTCGTCGTTCGAGCCGGCCGACGTCCGTGCCTACTACGCGCAGCTCGACCAGGACGACACCGACCCGCTGCTGAACCGCGCGATCCGCAAGACCTACCCGCCCGGCTCGACCTTCAAGGTCATCACCTCGGCCGCCGCCCTCGCCAGCGGGGACGTCACGCCGGAGACGCGCATCCCCTCACCGGTCGTCCTCGACCTGCCGGAGACGACCGCGAACCTGCGCAACTTCGGCGGCGAGACCTGCGGCGGCGACACCTCGACGCTCGCCGACGCCCTGCGCATCTCCTGCAACACCGCGTTCGGGGCGCTCGGCATCGAGCTCGGCGACGACGCCCTGCGCGAGCAGGCCGAGGCGTTCGGCTTCGGCGACGACGAGCTGCGCGTCCCGACGACCGTCGACACCAGCGTCTTCCCGGAGGACCCGAACGCGCCGCAGACGGCGCAGTCGGCCATCGGGCAGTTCGACGTGCGCGTGACGCCGCTCCAGATGGCCATGGTGGCAGCCGGTGTCGCGAACGAGGGCGAGGTCATGCGGCCGTACCTGGTGCGCGAGGTGCAGGCCCCGGACCTGTCCCGCCTCGACGTCGCCGACCTCGAGGTCTACAACCGGGCCGTCGACGAGGACGTCGCCCGCGAGCTCACCACCATGATGGAGCTCGTCGTCAGCGACGGCACGGGCGTGCGCGCCCAGATCGAGGGCGTCCGCGTCGCAGGCAAGACCGGCACGGCGCAGCACGCGCAGGACCGCCCGCCGCACGCGTGGTTCATCGGCTTCGCGCCGGCCGACGACCCGCAGGTCGCGGTCGCCGTCGTCGTCGAGGACGGCGGGAACGCCGGTGCCGAGGCCACCGGTGGCGGGGTGTCCGCACCGATCGCCCGCGAGGTCATGGAGGCGGTGCTCGGCCGATGACACCGCCCGTGAGCGCGGTCGACCACCTGCTCGCCGACCGCTACCAGCTGACCGCCCGCCTCGCGTCCGGCGGGATGGGCGAGGTGTGGCGCGCGCAGGACCTGCTGCTCGACCGGACCGTCGCGGTGAAGACCCTGCGCGCCGACCTGGCCGACGACCCCGACTTCCGGTCGCGCTTCCGGGCCGAGGCACGGCACGCGGCAGGGCTGACGCACCCCGGGATCGCCACGGTCTACGACTTCGGCGAGCTGCCCGACCGCGCCTGGCTCGTCATGGAGCTCGTCGACGGCGAGCCGCTGTCGACGCTGCTCCAGCGCGAGGGCACGCTGCCGGTCGACCGCACCCTCGACGTGCTCGCGCAGACGGCCTCGGCGCTGGGGGCCGCGCACGCCAATGGCGTCGTCCACCGCGACGTGAAGCCCGGCAACCTCATGGTCACCGCAGACGGCACGGTGAAGGTCACCGACTTCGGCATCGCGTCGGCCGCGGGCACGACCACGGTCACGCGCACCGGCCAGATCGTCGGGACCGCGGGGTACCTCTCGCCCGAGCAGGCGTCCGGCGGCTCGGCGACCCCCGCCAGCGACCTGTACGCCCTCGGCGTCGTCGCGTACGAGTGCCTGGCCGGACGCCGCCCGTTCGTCGCAGACACGCCCGTCGCCGTCCTGTTCGCGCACCTGCACACGCCCCCGCCAGCGCTGCCCCCGGCGGTGCCGCCGGCCGTCTGCGCGCTCGTCGAGCGGCTGCTGGCCAAGGATCCGGATGACCGGCCCGCCTCGGCGCTCGACCTGCTGCAGGAGCTGCGAGCGGTGCGCTCGAGCGCCCCTGCAGCCGACCCCGCTCCGCGCACGCTCGCACTGCCGGTCCGCACCGACGACCCGGCGCAGCGCACCACGACGAGAGTGCCGACAGGACCGGCGGGACCGGCACGGCCGCCGCGTCCGCACCAGCGCGCCGTGCCGCTCGTCGAGGCGCCGACGACCGGTGGTCCGACCTCGCGACGCGCGCAGCGCTGGGCGGTGCGGGCGACGGCGCTCCTGCTCGGGCTGCTCGCGGTCGTGCTCGGGCTGCGCGGGCAGCTCGGCGAGGCGCAGGGCGGGGAAGGGCAGGGCGGGGACGCGGCCACCCGCGTGCCGGACGTCGCCGCCGGCACGCCGGTCGCCGAGGCCCTGGCGGCCCTCGAGCGGGCCGACCTGACGGCCGAGCAGCAGCGACGGACCTCTGCGACCACCCCGGCCGGGCAGGTGCTGTCGCTGCGGCCCGCGGCCGGGACGCGGGTGGACGCCGGCACGCAGGTGGTCCTCGTCGTGTCGTCCGGCCCGCCTGCGGCCGAGCAGCCGGCCGCCGACGCCGACGCCGACGCCGGGACCGGGACCGGGACCGGCCAGCAGGCGCCCGAGCCGCAGGCACCGGCAGCGCCGGCACCCGACGCCCAGGCCCCCGACGCCCAGGCGCCGGCAGGGCAGGCTCCGGCGCCGCAGGCTCCCGTCGACGAGGACGCCGCCGAGCAGGCCGAGGAGCAGGCGGAGGAGCAGCCCGACAAGGCAGCGGAGAAGGCAGCTCAGGACGCCGACAAGGCAGCCGAAGACGCCGACAAGGCAGCGGAGAAGGCGGACGAGGACGGCGGTCAGGGCGACGGCGGCGAGGGCAGGGGCAAGGACGAGCCGTGACCGAGGTGTCGCAGCCGCCCCTGCTCGGTGGCCGGTACGAGCTGCGCGAGCGCATCGGCAGCGGTGGCATGGCCGACGTCCGCCGGGGCGTCGACGTCCGGCTCGGGCGCGAGGTGGCGGTCAAGGTCCTGCGTCCCGACCTCGCCCGCGACCCGTCGTTCCAGGCGCGGTTCCGCCGCGAGGCGCAGGCGGCCGCCTCGCTCAGCGCGGCCAGCATCGTGTCGGTCTACGACACCGGCGAGGACCCGCACGGCGTCCCGTACATCGTCATGGAGTTCGTCGAGGGACGGACGCTGCGCGACGTCCTGCGCAGCGAGGGGCGGCTGCTGCCCTCGCGCGCGCTCGAGATCACCGCCGACATCTGCGCGGCGCTCGACGTCGCGCACGCCGCCGGCATCGTCCACCGCGACATCAAGCCGGCGAACGTCATGCTGACGCGGTCCGGCGAGGTCAAGGTCATGGACTTCGGCATCGCCCGCGCGGCCGCCGACACGTCCGGCATGACGCAGACCGCCGCGGTCATCGGCACCGCGGCGTACCTGTCCCCGGAGCAGGCCCGCGGCGAGGACGTCGACGCACGCTCCGACCTGTACTCGACGGGGTGCCTGCTGTACGAGCTCGTCACCGGCGCACCGCCGTTCGTCGGCGACAGCCCGGTCGCGGTGGCCTACCAGCACGTGCGGGAGGAGCCCGAGCCGCCGTCCGCCTACGACGAGACCCTGCCTCCCGCCGTCGACGCGGTCGTGCTCAAGGCCATGGCCAAGCAGCCGGCCGCGCGCTACCAGTCGGCGCAGGAGATGCGCGAGGACCTGCTGCGGGCGCACGCCGGCGAGCCCGTCGCCGCACCGGCGCCGGCGGTCGTCGAGGTCGTGCCGGTCGTCGAGCCCGTCCCCGTCGTCCCTCCGCCGCGGGGGCCGGCGCGCCGCTGGGTCCTGCGTGGTGCGCTCGGCCTGCTGCTGGCCGCCCTCCTGCTCGGCTCGGCCGTCGTCACGCGGGACCGCGCCCGCACGACGGTCGACCTCGTGCCGACCCCGGCGCTCGTCGGGCTCGACCAGCGGGAGGCGGTCACCGTCCTGGCGCAGGACGGGCTGCGCGTCGGGAAGGTCACCGGGGCCTTCGACGCGCAGGCCTTCGGGACCGTGCTGTCGCAGCGGCCGGCGCAGGGCATCGTCGTGTCCGCCCGCGGCACCGTCGACCTCGTCGTCTCCCAGGGGCTCGAGACGACCGTCGTGCCGGGCACCGCGGTCGGCCTGTCGCGCGACGAGGCCGAGGTGCTGCTGCGCGACCGCAAGCTGCGCGTCGGCGAGGTGGTCACGCGCGACGGGCTGTACGCCCCCGGCACCGTGCTCGCGGTGACCCCCGCCGCCGGGACGCAGGTGCGCGCCGACACCGCGGTCACCCTCACGGTCGCCACCGGCCGGGTCGGTGTCCCCGACGTCCGGGGCGAGTCGCAGGACGCCGCGGTCGAGCAGCTGCGCGCGGCCGGGTTCTCGGTGCGGGTCGAGCTGCTCTACGCCGCAGGCGAACCGGGAGTCGTGACCGCGCAGTCCACGCGCAGCGTGCGGCAGGCCGGCTCCACCGTCACGCTGACCGTGACCCAGGCGCTCCCGGCGCCGGCTGTCCCGGACGTCACCGAGGCCCCGACTCCGTCGCCGTCCACCGCAGCACCCTCACCGCCGGCCTGAGCCGCCGATCCGCACGAGATGCTTTGCGAAACAGGCACATCGAGATGTGGCTCGGCGGATGTCGTTGTGAGACAGCGTCGTTCGAACCAGGTCGACGAAGACCGTTGCTCGACAGCGCTTCTCAGCCGAACGCAGCGAGCCGCTTCTGCTCGACCTGCGCGGCGAGCGCCGGTGCGCGGCCGTCGGCCTGCGCGTCGCCGCACTTCCGCCGCCACGGGGCCAGCATGAGGTTGCCGCCCTGGGGGAGGACCGACGCGGGGTGGGACTGCCCCCCCTCGACCGGCGCGTCGCGGTGGCGCAGCGCCATGACGACGCCGCTGACCGTGTGCCCGGTGACCTGCAGCGCGGGCGGCAGCGTCGCCGCGTCGACCGCCAGCGAGTGGTAGCGCGTGGCCGTGAACGGCGACGGCAGGTCGTGCAGGACGCCCGCGCCCTCGTGCTCCACCTCCGAGGTCTTGCCGTGCAGCAGCTCGGGAGCCCGCCCGACCGTCGCGCCGTGCGCCACGGCGATCGCCTGGTGCCCGAGGCAGACGCCGAGCAGCGGCACCCCGCGGTCCTCGCAGGACAGCACCATCTCGACGCTCACGCCGGCGTCCTCCGGCGTCCCGGGGCCCGGGGAGAGCAGCACGCCGTCGAACCCCTCGGCGTCCGCCGGGGCCACCTCGTCGTTGCGCCGCACGACGGTCTCGGCGCCGAGCTGCCCGAGGTACTGGACGAGGTTGTAGACGAAGCTGTCGTAGTTGTCGACGACGAGGATGCGGGTCACGTCAGTCCGAACGCCCGGGAGGTCCTGGGGTCTTCCGCAGGGGCTCGACCGGCGGCCGGTCGGCCAGCTCCTGCTCGACGAGCAGCCGGCGCAGGACCTTCCCGACGCCGGTGAGCGGCAGCTCGTCGCGGAGCTCGACGGCGCGCGGGACCTTGTACGGCGACAGCACGGCGCGGCAGTGCGCGAGCAGCTCGTCCTCGGTCGGCGCGCTGCCCGGGACCGGGACGACGAAGGCCTTGACGGTCTCGCCGCGGTACCGGTCCGGGATGCCGACGACGACGGCCTCCTGCACGCCCGGGAACGTGCGCAGGACGGCCTCGACCTCGGACGGCCAGGTGTTGAAGCCGCCGGTGACGATGACGTCCTTGAGCCGGTCGACGACCGTGAACGAACCCGCCTCATCCATGACGACGAGGTCGCCGGTGCGCAGGTAGCCGTCTTCGGTGAGCACGCCGTCGGTGTCGTCGCTGCCCCAGTAGCCGCGGAACACCTGCGGGCCCTTCACGAGCAGCTCGCCGGGCGAGCCGACGGGCACCTCGCGCGTGACGTCGTCGGGATCGACGACGCGGCAGTGCGTCCCGGGCAGCGGCAGGCCGATGGTCCCGGCCCTGCGGCGGTCCGACAGCGGGTTGCAGTGCGTCGACGGGGAGGTCTCGGTGAGGCCGTAGCCCTCGACGAGCAGCGCCCCGGACAGCCGCTCGAAGTCGTGCTGCACGTCGGCCGGCAGCCGCATGGCCCCGGACACGCACACCCGCAGGCTGCTGAGGTCGTGCAGGCGCACCTCGGCGCTGTCGGCCAGCGCCTTGAAGATCGGCGGGACGCCCGGCAGCATCGTCGGTCGCCAGCGGTCGACCGCCGCGAAGACCTCCGGGATGCCGAACCGCGGGAGCAGGACCAGCGTGCCGCCGAGCAGCACCGTGACGTTCAGGCAGACCGTCAGGCCGAAGGCGTGGAACAGCGGCAGCACGCCGAGCACGACCTCCTCGCCCGCCGTGGCCCCGACGTCCCACAGGCGGTTGACGTAGGCGTTGCTCACCAGGTTGGCGTGGGTCAGCATGGCGCCTCGAGACGCACCGGTCGTCCCGCCGGTGTACTGCAGCAGCGCGAGGTCGTGCTCCGGGTCGACCGGCGTCTGCGGCGCCGACGCCGCGGTGCGCAGCAGCCGCAGGAACGGCAGCGCGTCGGCCCCCGCCGGCAGGGCCGCGACGAGCTCGGAGCGGGCTCGCCGGGCACGCCGGGACGGCAGGCGCAGGCGCAGGCGGTCGCGGGCCGGCAGGTAGTCGGCCAGCGAGGTGACCACCACGTGCTCGAGCGCGGTGTCGGGGCGCGCCTCGGCGACGGCCTCGTAGACCCGGTCGAGGCAGACGACGAGCTTCGCGCCCGAGTCGGCGAGCAGCACGCGCAGCTCGGCGGCGGTCGACAGCGGGTTCGCCTGCACGACGACCGCCCCGAGGCGCAGCACCGCGAAGACGGTGAGGACGTTCTGCGGGCAGTTCGGCAGCACCACCGCCACCCGGTCGCCCTTGACCACGCCGAGGCCCGCGAGCCCCGCGGGAGGTGGTCGGCGACCTCCTTGAGCTGGTGGTAGGTGAGCGTCGTGCCGAGGAACGCCAGGGCCGTCCGCCGCGGGAACGAGGCCACCGCGTCGTCGAGCAGCCGGGTGAGCGGGACCTTCGGGACGTCGAAGTCGGCGGGCACGCCCTCGGGGTAGCTGCTCAGCCAGGGCCGCGCGGCGTAGGGCGAGCGGGGCACGTCCGCCGCGACGGGCGGGTCGGGCACGGGGACGGCCTCCTGGGAGCGGCAGCGGTGCGGCGGATCCTCGCACAGCGACCGTCACGGCCCCCCTGTCCCGGCCGGCGGCCCCGGCACGCCCCCGGGCGGCCGCTACGGGGGAGGCGTGGCCGCCGGCGTGCCGCCCTCGACGGTGACGTCGCCGAACGGCAGCAGCGGCTCGACCGCCGGGAACACGACGAACAGCAGCAGCAGCACGACCGCCGTCAGGAGCACGAGCGACCCGGCCAGCTTGCCGGGCAGCCCTCCCGGCAGCGTGCGCCAGATCCAGCCGTACACGTCAGGTCTCCTGCAGCGCGGCCGGAGCGCCGGCGCTCTTGGCGTCGGTCGCCGCGAGCTCGGCCGAGACGATGAGGCGCTGGCGGGCCGAGTACTCGGGGTGGCAGGTGGTGAGCGTCAGCAGCCGCCTGGTCGGCGTCGCACCCCGCTCCCCCGGGACCGGGTAGGCCACCTCCACCGCGGTCGGGCGGACGATCTCGGTGCCGGTCACGCGGTAGGTGAACCAGGCGTCGCGGGTCTCGACGACGAGGGCGTCCCCCGGCCGCAGCTCGTCGAGCCGCGAGAACGGCGCACCGTAGGTGGTGCGGTGGCCGGACAGGACGACGTTGCCGACCTCACCGGGCAGCGCGGTGCCCGGCATGTGCCCCGGGCCCTTCTTGAGGTCGGGGACACCGACGCCCTCGACCACGACGGGCGGGTCGTCGTTCCAGTCGCCGAGGCGCGGGATGCGCAGCACCGCCAGCCCGGCGCCGATCGGCACGCTCGTCGGCGTCGCGGACGGGGCCGGCGCAGGGCTGGGCCGGCCCGCGGCCGTGCCGGTGCCCGGGGCCGGCGGCGCCTGCGGCTCGGCGGCCCACGACTCGCGCAGGTCGCGGCTCAGCTCGGCCTGCTCGCGGGCCGTCACGAGGTTCGTGATCTTCAGCTCGTAGATGCAGAACAGCAGCAGGACGAGGCCGACGGTGATGAGGGTCTGGCCGAGCCCGCGCAGCGTCGTGCGGACGACGTCCGCGCCGTCGCGACGTGCCGCAGGGCTGCTCACGCGCCCTCCTCGTCCGGCAGCGGCTCGACGTGCGGCAGCTCGAGCGGACCGTCGTAGGCGGGGAGCTCGACGCGGTCGGCGGTCCGGACGCTGTAGCCGAGCGCGAACCGGTCGACGAACGTGCGGAAGTACGCCACGCCGGGGTCCGCGTCGAGGGCGTCCGTCAGCGTGTCCGGGTCGCCGACCGCGGTGACGACGAACGGAGGGCTGTAGACCCGGCCGTGCAGGACGACCGTGTTGCCGACGCAGCGCACGGCGCTCGTCGACACGACCCGCTGGCCCATGAGCGTCATGGCCTCCGCTCCGCCCGCCCACAGGGCGTTGACGACGGCCTGGACGTCCTGCTGGTGCACTACGAGGTCGTCCGGATCCTCCGACAGCGGCGGGCGCCCCGGCTGGCGGGGAGCGTCGTCGAGCGACACCGTCACCGCCGGTCCGGACACCGCGCGCAGGCCGGCGGCGTCCTCGAGCGCGGCGGGCGCGGTGGCGTCTGCGACCCGGGAGTCCTGCTCGGCCAGCGAGGCCGACGCCTCGTCGACGGCACGGCGCAGCTCCGCGGCCGAGCGCTCGCGCCGGGCTCCCGCGGCCCGCTCGCGGGCGATGAGCTCGGTGAGCTGGAGCCGCCGGTCGGCGCGCAGGTCGGTGCCCTGGGCGGTGGAGGCGCTGGTGGCGAACAGCAGGCCGGCGCCGAGCGCGGTGAGGGGGACCAGCAGCGTCCACGGGCGCCAGGCCACCGCTCGCCCCTCCGTCGTGTCGGACCGGCCTCCGGGCAGGAGACCCCCGACTACGCTAGCCGTCGAGCCGACTTCCGGTGTGCCGCAGACGGATGGAGCAAGGTCGTGCCCGAGTCCAAGAAGCGCCGAGGGGCCAGTTCGAGGCGCGTCCCCGCGACGGCCGGGGCCACCGTCACGAAGAAGCGCGGGCCGAGCCCGCGCTGGCTCGCGCCGCTCATGCTCGTCCTGTTCGGGCTGGGCATCCTGTGGCTGGTCGTCTACTACCTCACCGAGGCCCGCATGGGCGGCATCCCCGGCGTCGAGGACCTCGGCGACTGGAACCTGCTGGTCGGGTTCGCCTTCATCATCCTCGGCTTCGGCCTGTCGACGCAGTGGCGCTGACGGCCCGTCGGGTCACGGTCGCCGGGCGACTGACAACGGTGTAGTTCTCCCCAGCCGCTGTCCACAGTGTGGAGAACCACCGCCCGACGGACGGCGTCACAGCAGCTCGAGGATCGTGGCGTTCGCCTGGCCGCCGCCCTCGCACATCGTCTGCAGGCCGTAGCGGATGCCCTCGTCCCGCATGTGGTGCACCAGCGTCGTCATGAGCCGGGCGCCCGACCCGCCGAGGGGGTGGCCGAGCGCGATGGCACCGCCGTTCGGGTTCACGGTCTTGTCGTCCGCGCCGAGGTCGGCGAGCCAGGCGAGCGGCACGGAGGCGAAGGCCTCGTTCACCTCGTAGGCGCCGATGTCGCCGACCGACAGCCCGGCCCGGGCCAGCGCCTTGGTCGTCGCCGGCATCGGCGCGTGCAGCATCGGCATGGGCGCGACGGCGGCCAGGACCGCGGTGTGCACGCGGACGAGCGGCGTCATGCCCAGCTCGGCCGCCTTGTCGCTCGTCATGACGAGCAGCGCGGCCGCGCCGTCGGAGATCTGCGAGCTGTTGGCCGCGGTGACGCGGCCGTCCGGGCGGAAGGCGGGCGTGAGCCCGCCGAGCGTCTCGAGGGTGCCGCCGCGCCGCACACCCTCGTCGGTGTCGACGACGGTGCCGTCGGGGAGCGTGACCGGCGCGATCTGGGCGGCGAAGCGGCCCTCGTCGATGGCGCTGGCCGCGCGCTCGTGCGAGCGCAGCGCGTACTCGTCCAGCTGCGTGCGCGACAGGCCGTAGGTGTCGGCGATCTGCTCCGCGCCCTCACCCTGGTTCGGGAAGTCGGCGCCGTAGCGGGCGACGTAGCCCGCCCCGAGCGGGCTGGCGGTGAACGTGCTGCCCATCGGGGTGCGGGACATGACCTCGACGCCCCCGGCCACCGCGACGTCGTACTGGCCGCTGAGCACGCCGGCGGCCGCGAAGTGCACCGCCTGCTGCGACGACCCGCACTGCCGGTCGACGGTCGTGCCGGGCACCGACTCGGGCCAGCCGGCCGACAGCACCGCGGTGCGCGCGAGGTCGAAGGTCTGCTCGCCGACCTGCGACACGCAGCCCCAGACCACGTCGTCGACGACGGCGGGGTCCAGGCCGCTGCGCTCGGCGAGGGCGCGCAGGACGTGCGCCGACAGGTCGGCCGAGTGCACGCCCGACAGGCCGCCGTTGCGCTTGCCCGTGGGCGTCCGGACGGCTTCGACGATGACGGCGTCACGCATGAGCAGCTCCCCGCGCAGAGGTCGGCGGTCCGAGACCGGACCCCGGTCCGAGCCTAGGTCGTGCGGCCTCGCCGGCGCGGCCCCGTCCCGCAGCGGGAGCGGGCCGCGGCGTCAGCCGCCGAGCTGCAGCGTGCGGGCGACCACCGCGGCGACGAGCAGCACGGCCACCCCGGCGCAGGCGAGCGCCTGCAGCTGCGTGCGGCGCGGACCGCGTGGGGCGTACGCCAGCGCCGCCGCCACCGCGGCGCCCGTGACCAGGCCGCCGAGGTGCGCGCGCCAGTCGATGATCGGGACGGAGAAGGTGATGACCAGGTTGATGACGAGCAGCGTGACGATCGAGCGCGTCTCGCCGCCGAGCCGCCGCACGACGACGTAGTACGCACCGAACAGCCCGAAGATCGCGCCGGAGGCGCCGACGCCGAGCGTCAGCTGCGGCGAGAGCAGGTAGGACAGCACCGAGCCGCCGAGCGCCGACAGCAGGTACAGCGCGAGGAACCGGACGCGTCCGAGCGCCGACTCGAGCACCGGCCCGAGCTGCGCCAGGGCGAACATGTTCATGAGGATGTGGAAGACGCCCGCGTGCAGGAACGCCGCCGTGAGCAGGCGGTAGTACTGGCCGTCCGCGACGCCGAAGACACCGGGCTGGCCGGCGATGTTGCCGTAGTCGAGCTGCAGCGTCCGCTCGCCCACGAGCAGCCCGAGCACGTACACCGCGACGTTGATGCCGACGATCGTCAGGCTGACCCGGCTGGTGTCGCCGGTGACCCGGCCGCCGAGGCTGGTGCGCGGCGCGCGCACGGTGGCCGCGCCCCGCGCCACGCACTCCGGGCACTGGAAGCCGACGGAGGCGGAGCGCATGTCGTCCGGGCAGATGGGGCGCTCGCAGCGCGTGCACCGGACGTAGGTCTCGCGGTCGGGGTGCCGGTAGCAGACCGGCGGGGCGTCGGCCGGCGCTCGGCCACGGGGGTCGCCAGCCGCGGATCCCGACGTCTCGTAGGAGAAGTCGGGACCGCGGCCGTCGCGGTCGGGCACGGGATCGCCGGGCTGGGTCAGCTGTCCACCCGCTCGATCTCGACGGACTCGATCGTGACGGGCGTGGTGGGACGGTCCTGCCGGCCGACCGGCGTGGCGGCGATGGTGTCGATGACGTCGCGGGACGCCTGGTCGGCCACCTCGCCGAAGATCGTGTGCTTCATGTTCAGGTGCGGGGTCGGGCCGACGGTGACGAAGAACTGCGAGCCGTTCGTGCCCGGGCCGGCGTTCGCCATGGCCAGCAGGTACGGGCGGTCGAAGCGCAGCTCGGGGTGGAACTCGTCCTTGAAGCGGTAGCCGGGGCCGCCGGTGCCGGTGCCCAGGGGGTCACCGCCCTGGATCATGAAGCCGGAGATGACGCGGTGGAAGACGGTGCCCGCGTAGAGCGACCCGTCGCCCTTCTTGCCGGTGCGGGGGTCGGTCCACTCGCCGGACCCGTCCGCCAGCCCGACGAAGTTCTGCACGGTCTTCGGAGCGTGGTCCGGGAACAGCTTGATCCGGACGGGGCCCAGGCTCGTGGTGAGGGTGGCGTACAGCTCGCTGGCCACGCGGGGTGCTCCTTCGACAGCTCGGGACGCCGCCTCCCGGCGCGCGCAGGCGGACGGGGACGACGGGGGCGACGGACGAGGCCCCCGAAGGAGTCTCGCACGCACTTCGCGGGAAGGCCCGGGGCAGGCGGCTCCCCCGGGAGCCCGACGGGAGGACGACGCATGGCTCGCACCAAGGCACGGGGGACGCTGTCGCTGGGCAGGTCACGGCGCACGCCGTCCCGGGGCACGCTGCTGTCCCGCGGCACGTCGCGGGGCACGCTGTCCCGCAGCACGAGCGAGGACCTCGCGCAGCGGGCCCGCACGGAGGTGGTCGTGCTCGCCGACCGGGCCGTCGAGCTGGCTGGGCGCGCCCGGACGGAGGCTGCGCCGTACGTCGAGCGGGCCCGCGCCGAGGCAGCGCCCTACGTCGACCGCCTGCAGGCCGAGACGGCCGTCCTGGTGGCCGCCGCGGCGCCGCTGGTCGAGTCCGCGGTCGAGACGGTCACCGGCGTGCTCGAGGACGCCGGCACGCGGGGCGGCGCTGCCTGGGCCGCCCTGCGCCTCGAGGAGACCGCGCCGGCCGCGACGACGGCGACGACCCGGCGCTGGCCGTGGGCCGTCGGGGCCGCGCTGGCCGGAGC
>CAXTFU010000082.1:0-15964 GCA_964243385.1 uncultured bacterium
CGCCGACGCCGACGCCGACGCCGACGCCGACGCCGACGCCGACGCCGACGCCGACACCGACGCCGACGCCGACACCGGCACCGGCACCGGCGCTGAGCGGCAGACCGGGGCAGTCCGTACGACTGTGTTGGCGCAACCCAGCGACCGCAGCGCCGACGGGTCCCCAGACATGGACGGCTCCGACGGCCACGGGCCAAGAGGTGGCACCGGCAGGCGGTGGCGCGAGCGGCCGGGATTACCCTCAGGGCCTCTTGTCGAACGGAGCCTCCCGTGCGCCTGTACCGCGCCGTCTGGTGGACACTCGTGTCCCTCCTGGCCGTCTTCGGCGTGGTCATGGTCGGCGCACGGTTGGGGGGCCCTGTGCTGGCTCCGCTCGCGGTCTGGACAGTCCTGATCGGCCTGGTTCTGCCGGCCGCTCGGCAACGGCGAACCGGACCCGGGCAGCAGGCGCCGCGGAGGCTCGCGCTACTCGGACGGGCGTTACGCAGCTCGGTTCTCGTCACGCTGGGCAGCGTGGCGCTTGTTTGTCTCGTAGCGTCGGTCGACGCAGCCATCTTCGCTCTCGCCCTGCTCCTGGCGGCCGCCTCACCAGGCGCCCTCGAGTGGTACAGGAGCACGGGCCGGCAGCCGCTCAGGCATCAAGCGCGGCAACGGCGGCCTGAACCGCAGCCTTCCGCCCCCTACACGAACCTGGCGAGCGAGGATGCCGAGCATCGAGGGGCCACCGGCGCCGAGGAGCGTGCAGCACGGACGATGACGGTCGACGAGCTGTGCCGCGCCTGGCGCTCGAGCTACCCGAGGCTGCAAAAGTCCCTCAGCGCGGAGCGCCGTGCGCGGTGCGTCGAGGCCCGCCGCCAGTACCTCGACGAGATGGAGCGCCGTGACCCGGTCGCCTTCGGGCGCTGGCTGCAGGATGGCGCCCGAGCGGCCAGCGACCCCAGCAAGTACCTCAGCGGCAAGTGATCCCAGACGCGGCCGGGGCAGACGCGGCCGGGGCAGGCGCCGCCGGCCAGGCGCCGGCACGGCCAGGGACGATTCCCTGCGCGCTCAGCCGGTGCCAGCGCCAAAGCGGACGTCCCACTCGAACGGGGCAGCGCGCGGTGATCGCGCGGAGAGTGCGTCGTGTCGCCAAGCAGACGCGTCGGCGGGCTCCGCCAGGCGACCTGGACTCATTTCGCCGCCCGCAGCTCGTCCACCGGCAGCTCGTGCAGCAGCTTTGGCAGGACCGGCGAGTCAACGGGGACCCGGACTCGGCTGCAAGGACCAGTGCTGGCTCCAAGTGTCGACCAGCGCGTGGTCTTGGTCGTCAGCCCGCACGGAGCCGACCGACATCGTGGTCGTCCGGTTCGTCCGCCGGAGCCCCGGCTTTCCGGACCGAGTCTCCCGTGCGCGAGGACGGCCCGACGAGCACCTCGCCGCGGTCGCGCCGTGCCGGTGCGCGCTGGCGATGGTGGAGAACACCGTGACCCGCCGGACATCGACGGAAGCGGGATGGTCGCCATCCCGCATCAACCACGCTCGACTACTTGAGACACGGCCCTATGAGGACCCCCGGGCTGGCCGTGCGTGCGGCGCCGGGCGAGCGGTCCAGCGACGGCCCCGTGGGGCCGGAGCCCTGACGTGCGGCCTTCGACGGCTGCCCGGGCGCGCCTGCGTCCGCGCCGATCAGGGGAACCGAAGCAGGGGCCCCAGCACTGGGGGTCCGGTCCGGCTTCCTCCGGCTCACCAGGTGTCCCAGTGGGTGACCTCAGCTGTGGGCACGCGCTGCCCTCGCTTGAAGTCGGTGCCCATGGTGTGCGCGACGGGGATCAGCGCGGTCTGGACGGCGGAGTCGTAGGGCAGCCCGAGGGCGTGGGCGGCCTCCCTCTCGTAGTGCAGGTGCGAGGTGGTCCAGACGGTGCCCAGGCCGCGGTTGCGGGCGGCGAGCATGAAGCTCCAGACGGCTGGCAGGACACTGCCCCAAGTACCGGCCTGCCTGACCGGGTCGGCGAGCTCGGCGCGGTCCCCGACCCGAACGACCGGGACGAGGAGCACGGGCACCTGGTCGATCACCTCGTAGAGATGGCTGAGGCTGCCGGCGATGGCCTGCCAGCCGGGGCTGACGAAGTCCTGCCGGCTGGGGGCGGAGTCCGCCGTCGGTCCTGTCGGGTGGGTGAGGCCGAGGCGCCACAGCCGGGCGAGCTCCCGGCGACGGGCGGCGTCGGTGACGAAGACGAAGTCCCAGCGCTGCCTGTTGCGACCGGAGGGCGCTTGCTGGGCAAGTTCGGTGCATTCGACGAGGAGGTCCCTGTCCACGGGACGTGCCAGGTCCAGCCGCCTGCGCACTGCGCGGGTGGTTGACAGCGCTTCGTCCGCGCTCAGGTTCAGTGACGGCATGTGTGCGGCCTGCTCTCTGCTGGGCCAGCGCGGCCGGGGCGTCGGCCGTGCCGCATGGAATCGCTTGCGAAGGGCTGGCGGAGGGGCCCGTCCGGGCGCTTAGGCGCCTACGACGAGCGGCCGCCCCGGTGCAGGAGAATGCGCGTGACGCCCGGGCGGGAAGCGTCCGTGGTGAAGGAGCTGTCGGTCGCCAGGACGCTCACCGTCCTGCGCGTGGAGCGTACGAGGAGGCTGACTGGCACGTCCAGGTCCTGCAGCTGATCGGCCAGGATCGTGCGCGTTCCGGCGGGCGAGATGCGGACGACGAGGTTCTGGAACGGCTGGGCGACGTACAGGTGCCCGCCGAGCGCACGGACGCCGTCCGGCTGCGGGACCCGGGCGATGACGACGGGGGTGCCGGCGGTTCCGTCGGGTCGGACGGGCACGCTGACGAGCGTGCTCCGCTCGGTGTTCGCGATGACGATCTCCCGCGGGGAACGGTACGTGATGCCGTTCGCCCCGATCGGCAGGACCGCTCCGGCCGAGGTCGTGAGCAGGTCGCTGCGCAGCCAGGTGGTGACCTGTCCGTGGGATAGGTCGACGTGGAACACGCGTCCGCCGGTCGAGTCGGTGACGAGGGCGGCCTGGCCGTCTTGCGTGATGGTGACGTCGTTCGGGAACGCGCTCGTGGGCAGGGCGGCGACGCGGTGGAAGGCGCCGTCGGGCCGGATGTACCAGAGGCCGTTGTACCGCGGGTCGCTGTTGGCCAGCGCGCCGAGTATGCCGCCGTCGGGCGCGGTCGCCAGGCCGACGAGCCCGCCGAGCCCGCTGGCCTTTCCGGGCAGGGACGCGATGACGGTCGTGCGGCCGTCGGCTTCGATGCGGACGACCTGCTGTACGGGCTTGAGCGCGACGTAGACGCGGCCGTCGCGCCCGGCGGTGACGCCCTCCGGGGATTCGCCACGGGACTCGTCGAAGGAGGCCAGGCGCGTCGTGGTCCCCTCCTGCGTATGGGGGCGGGCAGCGTTGGCAGGCGCCGCAGGCAGCGCCGCGGCCAGTGCCAGGGCGATCGCCGCGGCGGACAGGAAGCTCGCGCGGGTCCTGCGCGTGTCCCGGGCCGGGGCGGTCGGGCGCGCTGTTGCGTTCGTCATGTCTGGTTCCTTCGGTCGATCGGTCGGGTCGGGTCGGTGTGGTCGTGCTTGCGGGTCGGGCGGGCTTTCCTGGCGTGCCGGCGTGGTCACGGGAGCGCGGGCGCCTCCTGCGTCCGCTGCGGTGCGGCCTCGGCCTCCTGGCGGCGGTCGCGCCGGTGGAGGACGGTCCAGAGGACCAGGGCTGATCCGGCGAGGACGGCGCCGACAGCGGCTGGCGCGGCGGGCCCGGCGCCCGACGCGATGACGGTGCCGCCGGCCCAGGGTCCGAAGGCGTTCCCCAGGTTGAAGGCGGAGGTCGCCGTGGCGCTGGCCAGGGTGGGTGCGGGGCCGGCCAGGGCCAGGACCCGTGCGGTGAGGGGGGCCACGACCGCGAAGGCGCTGACTCCCAGGGCCGCCAGCAGCACGACGGCGGCGCCCGGGACCTGAGCGAAGATCGCGAGTCCCGCGAGGACTGTCGCGGTGCCGGCGAGGCCCGCGGTGACGGTCGCGCGCGGGTGCGCGTCCCCGAGTCGGCCACCGGCGACCGATCCGATGAGCGCGCCGACGCCGAACACGGCGAGGACGAGGGGGACTGCAGCGTCCGGGAGCCCCGCGAGTTCGGTCAGCAGCGGGGAGACGTAGCTGAACGCGCCGAAGACACCTGCCTGCGCGAGGGCCGCTGTCAGCAGGACGGCCCACAGGCGGCGGTCGCGGAACGCGACGAGCTCCGGTCCCAGCCGCGGGGCCGGGTGCGCGGCGGCCTGCGCCGGGACCGAGGCGACCACCCCGGCGATCGCGGCCGACGAAAGGACCGCCAGCGCCCAGAACGGCGCCCGCCACCCGAGTGCCTGCCCGAGGACGGCGCCGAGCGGGACGCCCGCGACGTTGGCGACCGTCAGGCCGCCGACGAGCACGCCGAGGGCCCGTGCCCGGGATGCCTCGCCGGCCGCGGCAGTGACGGCGACAGCGGCCACCGCCCAGAAGGCGCCCGTGGCGACGGCCGTGACGACCCTGGCGGCGAGCAGGACCGCGAACGAGCTGGTCAGGGCCGCCACGACATGGCCGGCGGCGAAGACGGCGAGCGCGGACACGAGCGTGGTGCGGCGGGGGAGCCGGAGGGTCAGAGCGGCCATGGCCGGTGCGCCGACGACCATGCCGACGGCGAAGCCCGAGATGAGCAGGCCCGTGCGGGGGACCGACACGCCCAGATCCGAGGACATCTCGGGCAGCAAGCCCGCGATCATGAACTCGGTGGTGCCGAGCAGGAAGATCCCGGCTGCGAGGACGTAGACGAGCCTCGGCAGCCCGGTCCTGGAACGATCGTTTTGGTATGCGGACACGGTGGCGCCTTCCGTTTCGAGGTCTGCGGTGTTGGAGGACGACCCTGCGGTCAGACGAGGGCGGCCATGGCCACGTCGACTGCTCCCGCCAGCCTCGGGCCCTCGCGGTCCCCGGCCCGGGACAGCACCTTCATGCCGTTCAGCAAGACGGTGAGGAACCGGGCCAGCGCTCGCGGGTCGGCCGACGGGGGGAGCTCGCCCAGCGCGCGGGCCCGGTCAAGGGCGGTCACGAGCTGTCCCTCGAGGCGGTCCCGTCGCGCGTCGAGCCGACGAGTGACCTCGGTGTCTTCCGGCGGGCTCTCGACGGTGGCGTTGACCATGAGACAGCCGCGCGGCTGATCCGCCGGCGAGGCCGCCGCGTACCGCTCCAGCAAGGCACGCACGCCGGCGAGCGGCGACTCGGCCTCCGTCAGTACCTGCTCGTCGGACGGTCCACGCCCGCCGGCGAGATAGCGATCGAGCGCCAGGACGTACAGCTCGTGCTTGCTGCCGAAGGTCGCGTACAGGCTGGCCTTGCCGATGCCGAGGTGCTGCACGAGGTCGGACACGGACGTCGCCTCGTAGCCCTTGCGCCAGAAGAGCTCCATGGCGGCGGTCAGCGCCACGTCGGTGTCGAACTGCTTGCTGCGGGGCATGACGCAACCGTACCCGTAAAAGAACGATCGGTCCACTACGGCTGCCGGACCGTCGAGCGGCACGCACCGCCGCGCGTGACGGCCCGACCGCCGGTGCCGCACCACAGTCGCAGCGACCGCATCGCTCGAGCCGACTCAGAACGGGTCATCCCGAGCGCCCACCCGCCGGACGTAGCCAGCCACGCCGCCGCTGCCGCTCGCTCGCCACAGACAGCGGGCTTCCGATCAGTCCGGCCAGGGACAGGCACGCTCGCCCCGCGACCGGCGCGCGGCAAGCACCAGCGGGATCCGGCCGCCGCGACACGGGCGCAACCTCGCCACGCCGCCGGGAGCATGACGAAGAACGGGTCCGCGCGGGCCGCCAGGACGTCGCCGCGCAGCGGGCGGCAAGGCACGCGCACGGCGGCGACGGAACCCGACCCGCACGGCAGGGCAGGGCACGGCGAACCGGCAGCGCTGCGGTCCAGCGCACCGGCCGATCGACATCGACCGGCGGGGCCACGCCTGGCGCGCCGCTCCCGGCAGCGGCGGGCGGCAGGGCAGCCCCTGCGTACGGATCAGGCGAGCACCGGCCCCAGCCCGGAACGCCCGCCGAGCGCGAAGCCGGCCACGTCGCGACGGCGGCTGACGCCCCCTCGACCGGAAGAGATGCGGATGACCCGCGTGCCTCCTGGCCCCCGGGGCCGGGCGCCCCGTCAGCGTCCCTTCGCGACAAGCCAAGCCGCCGAAGCCGACCCCGTGCGCACGGAAAGCACCCCGACCGGATCTGGCGCCCGCGGCGGTCGCGCACGGCCACGACAGCTCCGTCAGCCGGCCGCTCCCAGTCGTGCACGAGCCCGCAGCACCCGCGCAGCCGGCGTCCGGGCAGGGGTCGGCGCGCGACCACATCGCTCCTCGCGCCTGCGACACTGTCCCCATGCGCGTCACGGTGTGCGAGATGCGGACGTCGGCGGGGGCCTTGGAGCAGGACTGGGCGGGCCTGGTCGAGCACGTCGTGTCGGAGCGCTCGGCACTGGTCGTGCTGCCAGAGCTCGGCTTCGCGCCCTGGTTCGCTGCAGAGAAGCCCGTCGACGACGGCCCGTGGAAGGAGTCGGTGCAGGCGCATGAGGCGTGGTTGCAGCGGCTGCGCGAGCTGCCGGCCGCGGTGATCGGGACCCGGCCGGTCAACCGTCCGGTCGGGCGCCGCAACGCGGCCTACGCCGCGGAGCCGGGTGGTCCGGTGCGAGCGCTGCACGACAAGAGCTACCTGCCCGACGAGCCGGGATACTTCGAGGCGTCGTGGTACGGCCGCGGCAGCGGCGGCCACGCCGTGCACGATGTCGCCGGCCTGCGCGCCGGCGTGCTGGTGTGCACCGAGCTCTGGTTCCCGGAGCACGCCCGCGCCTTCGGACGGGCAGGGGCGCACATCGTCGCCACGCCTCGCTGCACTCCTGCCGAGAGCCTGGATAGGTGGCTCGCGGGAGGGCGGGTCTGCGCGCTGGTCTCCGGGGCGTGGTCGCTGTCGTCGAACTCAGCCGAGCCGCAGCACGGCGGGCTGGGCTGGGCAATTGACCCCGAGGGCGAAGTCCTGGCGACGACCTCGCCCGAGCGGCCCTACGTCACCGTCGATGTCGACCTGGCTGACGCCGACGCCGCGAAGTCCCGCTACCCGCGGTACGTGCCCGACCTGCCGACGCAGCCCGTTCGACATCACGAAGACTCCCCTGCGTGCACCAGCCCGCTCTCGTAGGCGACCACCACCGCCTGTACCCGGTCGCGGGCACCGAGCTTCGCCAGCACCCTCCCGACGTGCGTCTTGACGGTCGCCTCCGCGACGACGAGGTCCGCGGCGATCTCGCCGTTCGACCGGCCCCGCGCCATGAGCACCAGCACCTCCCGCTCCCGCTGCGTGAGCGCATCGACCGGGCTGGGGTCGCCGGAGGACGAGGGAGGGAGCTGCGGCGCGAGGCGTTCCAGAAGGCGACGGGTAGTGCTGGGCGCGATGACCGCGTCGCCAGCGTGGACGGTGCGCACCGCCGACAGCAGCTCTGCGGGCGGCGCGTCCTTCAGCATGAAGCCGCTCGCGCCAGCGCGGATGGCTTGCAGGGCGTACTCGTCGAGGTCGAAGGTCGTGAGCACCACCACGCGCAGCGGCGCGCGTCCGGGCTCGCGATCAATGTCTGCGGCTCGGGCAAGTATCCGGGCAGTCGCCTCGATGCCGTCCATCACTGGCATCCGCACGTCCATCAGGACGACATCCGCGCCCGTCGTCGACAGAGCGCGCACCGCCTCCTCACCGTTGCCGGCCTCGCCGACGACCCGAAGGTCGGGCTGGGAGTCGATGAGCATGCGAAACCCGGCCCGCACCAGCTGCTGATCGTCCACGATGAAGACCCGCACCTGCTCGGCGCCGATGTCGAGGGTGCCGTCCGGCGAACTCATGCCGCGCCGGGCCAAGGCAGGTCCGCTCGCACGGCGAACCCGCCCCCGGCACGCGGGGCGGCATGGACGTGGCCGTCGTAGAGGGCCATCCGCTCGCGCATCCCCGTCAGCCCGCGGCCGACCCCGTCGTCGTGCGCGGCGGCTCCGCGGCCGTCGTCCTCGATGGTCAGCTCGAGCCCGGTCGAGGTCCAGCTCAGCCGCACTACCGTCCGGGCGCCCGGTCCGGCGTGCTTGAGCACGTTGGTGAGGGCCTCCTGCACCGTCCGGTACACCGCGAGCCCGGCCCCGAGCGGCAGCTCCCGCGCGGTTCCCTCGGCCCGCATGGTCACATCCTGGCCGCTCGCGCGTACGGCGGCGATCAGGTCCGGCAGCGACGCCGCGTCCGGCTGAGGCGTCGTCTCGACACCGTCTCCTTCTCGAAGCACACCGAGCAGGCGGCGCATCTCGGTCAGGGCTTCGCGCCCGGTCAGGGCCACCGTCTCAAGGGCGCCTATGGCCGCCTGCGGGGCTCCGTCCGCTGCGTAGCGGCCGCCGTCGGCTTGCGCAATGATGATCGACAGGGAGTGCGCGACGATGTCGTGCAGTTCCCGGGCGATCCGGGCGCGCTCGGCGGCCGTCGCGATTGCGGCCTGCTGCTCACGCTCGCGCTCCGCTGTCCGGGCCCGGTCGAGCAGCGACTCCACGTAGGCCAGGCGCGTGCGCCGCCACTGCCCAGCCGTCCACGCCAGCAGCGCCACCACGGCGAGCACGCCGGCGGTGTCCAGCACCCGGACGAAGTCGGCGCGCACCAGCACGTAGTCCGCGGAGAGGCCCAGGAGCAAGGTCGACGCGGCCAGCAGCGACCCGAGGAGGGCGACCCCCAGACCGGCCCACCTCGCCCACCGAGGCCCGTGGGCCGCCAGCGTGTACTCGGCCACGAGCACCGGCAGACCGCTGGGCGGAACGGCCGCAGTCAGTTCGCCTGACGACCGCACGATGAGCAGCCACACCACGAAGGCGGCAGCGAACACGGCTGCCGCGCACAGCACCGGCCGAACGCGCCGCCACCCCAACGCGACGTACTGCAGCAACAGCACGGCCGACAGCAGCGACGAGGAGGTCATCGCCACCCAGGCGACCAGCAGGCCCGCACACGAAGCGAAGGCGCCGTCCACGACGAGCGGATGCCCGCGCGCCCACGACTCTGCCCCCGTTGCTCGCATCCCACCACGCTAGGTCGGACGCGAGCGCGCCGCGTCATCCCATGGTCGGACCCGAGCGCTGGGGCCTGTCCCGACCGGGCGACGACGAACCGGTACGCGAAAGGCACGACCGGCTGCAAGAAGCAAGCCGCCGCGTCGACGACGGGGCGGATCGCGAACCAGTACGCCGCCCCGACGCACGCCCATGCGGGCCGGGCGCCCGCCTCAAGGGCCTGACGCCTTGCCTCGACGTCTCAGCCGGCGAGGGCCAGGGCCGGGACGACACGCGCAGCCCGACGAGCCGGCAGGACCGAAGCGATCGCTCCCGCGACCGCGCTGACAGCCAGGATCCCGGCCAGCTGCAGCCACGGGACGACCACCTGCACGGAAACGGCGCTGCCGATCACCGCCTGCGTCCCGGTGACGCCGTAGAGGACGCCCAGCCCGCACCCGAGCCCGGCAGCCACTCCGGCGACGAGAACCGCCTCCCACAAAAGGGTCGTGCGGAGCTGCCGACGCGTCAGGCCCAGCGCCCGCAGCAGTCCCGACTCCCGGCGCCGCTCGAGGACGGACAGCGCCAGAGTGTTCCCGACGCCGAGGACCGCGATCAGCACGGCCACGGCGAGCAGGCCCGTGACCACGAACAGGAGCGTATCCAGCAGATCGTTGAGGGCCCGGCGCTCAGCGCCCTGCGCGGCCACCGAGCTGGTAGGCGCCAAGTCGGCAGAGACCTCCGTGACCCGGTCGACCGCCTCGGCCTGCGCCTCGTCCCCGAGGCCGTCCGCCAGCCGCACCCAGACCTGCGCGAGGGGCGCGCCCGCGTCCAGCGCCACGAGGTCCGCGGAGTCGAGCAGCATCTGCACGTCCGCCCCGGCCGCGATCCGCACGGTCAGGTCCCGCTTCCCGCTCGCGCCAGCCACAGTCACCCGAGCACGGTCGTCGAGTCGCAGAGCTCTCGCGTCCGCGGCCCGCAGCACGACCTCGCCCGGCCGCGGCACGGGCTGGGAGGTCGCGGAGCGGACGGCCCTGGCGCCCTCCGCCGGGTCGACACCCAGTGCCTGCAGGTCCTGCCCGAGGACGGTGACAGGGGCCGAACGCAGCGCAGCGGTCCCCGCCACGTCCTCCAGGCCGGCCAACCGCTCGGCCAGGGGCCCTGGGAGAGGATCGTTCGCCGTCACCACGGCGTCGACCGGGTAGCCGGCGGCGAGCGCGGACGACGCCGTCTCACGGGTCGTGGCCGCCCCCACGACGACAGCCGCGGTCAGCGTGGCGGCCACCATCAAGGCGGTCGCAGTCGCGGCGGTGCGGCGCGGATTGCGTGCCGCGTTGCGTGCCGCGAGGTCGGCGGGCACCCCTCCGAGCGGCGCGAGCAGGCGGCCGACGAGCGCCACGGCAGGCGGGACCGCCCGCTGCGCCACCAGGACCATCGCGAGGAAGCTCACGGCACCGGCCGCGACGGCCGGCCGCAGGCGGCCGTCGCCGGCGAGTACCAGCAGCGCCGCGACCGACGGGACGAGCAGCAGCAGTCCGGCGCCCAGCCGGAGCCGGCCCCCGCGCGACCTCGCCGGGACCTGGTCAAGCGGTCGCAGGGCGGCCAACGGAGCGACCTGTGTGGCAGCGCGAGCCGGGACGAGGGCGGCCAGGAAGGTCAGGCCCGTCCCGAGCCCGACGCCGAGCGCAATGCCTCCGAAGGGCACGACCACCGCGCCGAGCGGGACGGGGGACTCGAGGTGCGCCAGGGCGAGCGTGGCTGTCACCGACAGCGCCAAGCCTGCAGCGGCGCCGACGAGGGAGGCCCCGAGACCGACGACGCCCGCTTCGACGAGCACGCCGCGGCGCACCTGGCGCGCGGTCGCGCCCACGCACCGCAACAGGGCGAGCTCGCGGGTGCGCTGCGCCAGGACGACCGCGAAGGTGTTCGCGATCACGAGTCCGGCGACAACGAGCGCGACGGCTGCGAAGACCAGAAGCACCCCTGACAGGCCTGCAGTGCCGCGCGCGTAGCTGTCCGCCGCTTGGGCGGCGCTGGCCTCCCCGGTCGCGACCGACAGACCCGCTGTGGACGGGGCGGCGGCGAGTGCCGTGCGCACGTCGCGCTCCAGGTCGGCGGCGGAGGTGCCCCCGTCCGCGGCGCGTAGGCGCAGCCGGCCGGGAGCGTCCGCTCCCCAGGCCCTGGTCTGCGCCACAGACGCGAACACCTGGCCCGTCACGCCCGCTTGAGGGTCGGCCCCGAGGTCCACCACGCCGACCACGCGGACCTGCTCCGCCACAGGCTCCGCCGTCCCGACGTTGATCTCCCCACGCGCCTGCGGGAGGACCGTCAGAACGTCGCCTACGGCGGCGCCGACCCGCTCGTTGACCGCCACCTCGGCGCTGGCGTCCGGCAGCCGGCCCGAAGCGACCTGCTGCCACCGCAGCGGCCCCGGTGCGGCGACGGAACGCACCGGCACGATCTGGCTGCCGGACCTCCCCGGGACACGCAGCCTGACGGACAGGTCGTAATCGGCCGTCAGCGCGGACACCGCGGGATCGTCGGCGAGCGTTGCCTGCGCGGCGTCCAGAGTCGCCCGATCGCCCAAGTCGGGATCCGTGACGACGACATCGGTCGAGGAGAACTGCGCGCCCAGCGCGTCCAGCACGGACCGTTCGGAACTGGCCGAGAGGCCGAGCGTCGCGACGACGAACGCCA
Organism: uncultured bacterium; assembly: GCA_964243385.1. Lineage (GTDB taxonomy): Bacteria > Actinomycetota > Actinomycetes > Mycobacteriales > SCTD01 > SCTD01. The sequence goes on from CAXTFU010000082.1 coordinate 11,752, forward strand.
CGGCCACGGCCACGGCAAGACATGACGCGACCATGCGTCCCGCGTTCGCGCGCACCTGAGCCAGGACGACATGCAGCACGGCTACGCCTCCAGCGCGCGGAGCGCGCCGAGCACAGTGTCAGCGGTCGGATCGGCGACTTCACCGACGAGGCGGCCGTCCGCGAGCAGGACCACCCGGTCCGCGTATCCAGCGGCCACCGGGTCGTGCGTCACCATCACCACTGTCTGGCCGGTCTCACGGGCGCTGGCCCTCAGCAGGCCGAGCACCTGAGCGCCCGAGCGGGAGTCCAGACTGCCGGTCGGCTCGTCCGCGAACACCACGTCGGGCCGGGGCAGGACCGCGCGGGCGATCGCGACGCGCTGCTGCTGCCCGCCGGACAGCTCGTGCGGCCGGTGCCCCAGCCGATCGGCGATGCCAAGGCGCTCGACGACCTCTTCGAACCACGCCGGGTCCGGGGAGTGCCCGGCGAGCTTCAGGGGCAGCAGGATATTGCTGCGGGCGTCCAGGACCGGGAGCAGGTTGAGGGCCTGGAAGACGAACCCGACACGCTGGCGGCGCAGCCTGGTCAGGGCGTCGTCGTCGAGCGACGTCAGCTCGTTCTCCCCGAGCCACACCCGGCCGGAGTCGGGAGTGTCCAGACCGGCCAAGCAGTGCATCAGCGTCGACTTCCCCGACCCCGACGGGCCCATGATCGCGGTCATGGTGCCGCGGCCGAAAGCGACGCTGACGCCGTCCAGCGCGGTGACCGAAGCCTCGCCCGCACCGAAGACGCGACTCAGCCCCACGGCGGTGACCGTTCCAGGAACGGGCGCGGGGCCGGTGCTACCGATCGCCTGAGCAAGGGCGGGACGACGGTCGCGGACGGAACGGAGCAGGGGCATGAGGACCTCCGACAAGATGCTGCCGGGCGGACGCCCGGCAGTCGCAACGCTAGGGAGCGGGGCGACGCCCGGCGTCCGCCCGTCGGGCGATCCTCAAAGCCGCATGTCCGCCCCAGGGCTGACGCGGGCCGGGCCCTGCCGTCGGTCGAGCGGCCGTGCGCAGCGGACGCGGACGCGGACCGGATCTGTCTCTGTGCGCGGGCGAGGGAACGCTGCGTCGAACGCGCCCTCCGCCGGCGGGGCCTGGATGACACCGGCCGGCGGCGGGCGCCCGTCATCGGGCCGGCCCACGCCGGCCAACACCCCGTGCCCGTCGGCGGACCGCAGCGGGGGGCGTCCGCCGCCGCACCCGCCCGACCCGGTCGCCCGGGGACCTCGTCAGCCCTGCGCCCGCCGCGATGTCTGCTCCCAGTCGTCCCACGTCTGCAGCCTGCGCTTGTAGATGCCGGCGACGATGGCGGGCGCCTGCGCCCCGAACAAGACCCGCAGCGGCGGCGCATCGGCGTCCACGACCTCGAGCAGCGCCGCTGCGGCGGCCTTCGGGTCGCCGGGCTGCTGGACGCCGCGGCGTCCGGCAGCCGCCTCGCGCACCGGCTCGTACTCGGCCATCGCCCGGGACCGCCGTGAGGACGTGCCGGCCCAGTCGGTGCTGTAGCCGCCTGGCTCGACGAGCGTGACCTTGATCCCCATCGGCTCGACCTCGGCGGCGAGGGACTCGGTGATGCCCTCCAGGGCCCACTTCGACGCGTGGTACGCCCCGAGGTTCGCGAAGGCGCCGACACCGCCGATGCTCGATATCTGGATGATGTGGCCGCTGCCCTGCGCGCGCAGACGCGGCAGCGCCGCCTGGGTCACCCAGACGGCCCCGAACAGGTTCGTCTCCAGCTGTTCGCGCAGGTCGGGCTCGGAGAGCTCCTCGACCGCGCCGAAGTGGCCGTAACCGGCGTTGTTCACCACGACGTCGAGGCGCCCGAATCGTTCGTGAGCCCGCTTGACCGCTGCCGCGCAGGCAGCCTTGTCGGTGACGTCGAGGGTTATCGGCAGAACGGCCTCCCCGAACCGTGCGGCCAGGTCGTCAAGCGCCGCGCTGTCCCTTGCCGTTGCCGCGACTCGGTCGCCGCGCTCGAGCGCGGCGAGCGCGAACTCGCGGCCGAAGCCCCTTGAGGCCCCTGTGATGAACCAGACCATGGACATGCGTTCTCCTTCGTTCTGCGGTGGATTGGGATGGGAGACGTTGCGGACCGTCAACGGATGACGCTCGTTGCTTGGTCCCGCGCGACGTGCCGGCGCCACAGGTGTTCCGCTACCACGGCCGGCTCGTGTTGCTTGCCGGGTCCGACGGCTCCGGCGATGACCGTGTGAGCGACGTGGATGCCTTCCGGCGCCAGGACGTCGTGCAGCATGCGGTAGTACACCGTGGCGGCCGTCGTCGCGACACCGCTCGCTGCCCGGTCGTGACTGGGGGACAGCGCCGCGCTGCCGGTGGTGAACAGCACGGTCCCGCCGCCGCGTCGACGCATGTCCGGTAGCACCTCGCGGATAGCGGCGGCCGCTCCGCCGACGACGAGTTCCAGGGACGCCACGAGGTCCTGGGAGGTCGTCTCGAGCACCGGCCGGATGAGCCCGACGTCGGGCAGCGGGCAGAAGCACATGACATCTGCTGGCCCTAGCCGTTCCGCCAGGTTGCGCAGCGCCGCGCCGAGGCCTTCAGCGTCGCGCGCGTCCGCCGTCGCGGACGCGACGGACACCCCCTCGCCCTCCAGGGCGAGCGCCGTCGCTGCAAGACGAGTCCCGTTCCGCGCCACCAAGCCGACACGGAAGCCCTCCCGCCCGAAGCGGTGGGCGAGGGCGGCGCCTACGCCGGGTCCCGCCCCGACCACTATGAGCACCGGACCCGCGTCCGACCGGCCCGAGCCCGCTACCACCGCTGTGCGGCCGGGCGGATGACGACCTCGTTCACGTCGACGTCGGCAGGCTGCGCCAAGGCGTAGGAGATCGCCCGCGCGATGGCATCGGCGGGGATCGTCGTCGCCCGGTACGAACGCATGGCCTCTTGCGCCGCGGGGTCGGTGATGTGCTCGGCCAGCTCGCTCTCCACCACGCCGGGCGAGATCGTCGTCACGCGGAAGCGCGGGTCGAGTTCCAGCCGCAGGCCCTCCGTGACGGCCCAGGCGGCGAACTTGGTGGCCGAGTACACCGCCGAGGTCGGAGACACCCGGTGGGCGCCGACGGAGGCGACGGTGACGAAGTGTCCGCTGCCCTGCCGCACGAAGTGGGGCAGGGCAGCGGCGACGCCGTTGAGCAGACCGTTGACGTTGACATCGACCATGCGGGACCACTCCTCCGTGAGCAGGGAGTCCAGCCTGGACAGGAGCATGACACCGGCGTTGTTCACGATGACGTCCAGCCGGCCGTGCTCGTGCACCACCGCGTCGACGGCCCCGGCGACTCCGGCGCGGTCGGTGACGTCGAGCAAGCAGGACTCGGCGCTCCCGCCCGCGCCGCGGATTCGGGCGACCAAGGCCGCCAGCCGGTCCTGCCTTCGTGCTCCCAGGACGACGTGGTGGCCCTCCGCGGCCAGACGGAGCGCTGTGGCAGCGCCGATGCCGCTGCTCGCTCCGGTCACGAGGACTACCTTGCCGGGCCTGGAGCCGCCGGATGTGCCCCGGACGTCCCCGTCGCCTGCGCCATGTTCGCTTCTCGCGGATCTGCTCATGCAAGGACCCTGACCCGGTTGACCGAGCGCCGGAAGGCCGCAGCGCACCTAGGAGGGCTGCACCCCCCCCGGCTCCCCGCCGCGGACGCCACCCCCGGGACACCGTGACCGGCGGCCCGGCGCCGCCGGATCCGCGTGCCCGCTGCCCGTCGCGCCGCCGCCCGTTGATCTCGACCGCGCGCAGGGCCCCGGCGCGGGCCTCACCCGGGGTGCGCCGCACCCACCACGAGTGCCGTCCCGAGACCTACTCTGGGTCCATGGCCGCGACCCCTCTTGGCGAGTACCTGCGGACGTCGAGGGCGCGCGTCTCCCCGCAGGAGGTGGGGTTGCCCGCCTTCGGCCCGCGGAGGGTCGAGGGCCTGCGGCGCGAGGAGGTTGCCATGCTCGCAGGAGTGAGCGTGGACTACTACGTGCGCTTGGAGCAGGGCCGTGAACGGAACCCTTCTCCGCAGGTCCTCGACGCGCTCGGGCAGGCCCTGCGGTTGGACGACGACGGCCGGCTGCACCTGTACCGGCTCGCCGGCCTCAGCCCGCGTCTCGCCGCCGTGCCTGCCCCGGACCGCGTCGACCCGGCGCTGCTCCAGCTGATGGACTCGTGGCCGGACAATCCGGCGC
>CAXTFU010000083.1:0-15777 GCA_964243385.1 uncultured bacterium
GCGACGCGTTGAGCAACGCCCTCGGGACGCTGCACGGCGGGATCGGCGCGCTGGCCAGCCAGCTCGCGGCGGAGGCGGCGCTGCAGGAGGCGCTGGGGCACGAGGCGCTGGCGCACGGGCACGAGGCACGGGGGCAGGAGGCACGGGGGCAGGACGCCGCCGCCGACAGGCGGCAGCTGCGGGCGCTGCGCTCGACCACCACGTTCCTGCGGCCCGCTCCCCGCGACGGCAGCGTCACGGTGACGGGCAGCGTCGTGCGGCGCGGCCGCCGCACCGGCCTCGCGACCGGCACGGTCACCGGAGCGGACGGCCGGGACGTGCTGCGCACCGAGCTCGTGGTGGGCTGAGCAGGTGCCCGACGCCGGCAGCTCGCACGACGCCGCGCACTGGGACGACCGCTACGCCCGGCGACCGTGGCTGTCCGAGCCGAGCTCGACGGTGCTCGGCGCCCTCGACGGGCAGCCGCCCGGGCGCGCCGTCGACCTCGCAGCGGGCACCGGCCGGCACGCCCGGGCGCTCGCGGCCCGCGGCTGGACCGTCACGGCCGTCGACTTCTCCGCCGTGGGCATCGCCACCGGGCGCGCCGAAGACCGGCAGGGCCTCGTCGAGTGGGTCGTCGCCGACGCCACCGGGTGGAGCCCGCCGGCGCCGGTCGACCTCGTGCTCGCCGCCTACGTGCAGCTCGGCGTCGCCGGACTGCGGCGGGCCGCGACCTGGCTGGTCCCGGGCGGGCGGCTCGTCGTCGTCGGGCACGCCCTGCGCAACCTCGTCGACGGGGTGCACGGACCGCGCGACCCGGCGCACCTGCAGACCGAGCCGGCCCTGCGTGCCGCCGCCGAGGGGCTGGACGTCGAGCGGCTCGAGGAGGTGCTGCGCCCGGACGACGGCGGCACCGTCGTCGAGCTGGTGCTCGTCGCCCGGCGCGACGCAGCCCCGCGCCCGGTCGGCTGAGGAGCAGCCCGTCGGGACCCGGCCAAGCGCCCGCTCAGCCCGCCGCCGAGGCCAGCCACTGCCTGGTGACGTCGTCCGCCGGCAGGAACGTCTCGATGGCCAGCTCGCTGGCGGCGACGTCGAGCGGCGTGCCGAAGGTCGCGATGGTGCTGTAGAGCCGCAGCCGCTGGCCCTGCACCTCCAGCTCGAGCGGCAGCGCGAAGGTCGGCCCGGGGTGCGGGTCGCCGTCGGACGGCCGCACGGGATAGCCCTCCACCTCGCGCAGCAGCGCCACGAGGTCCGGTGACGGGAAGGCCGCCGCGTGCCGCCGGACCTGCCGGAGCAGGTGCGCCCGCCAGGCCGTCAGGTTGGTGACGTACCGCGAGAGCCCCCGCGGGTGCAGCATCGCCCGCACGACGTTCACCGGCGGGTCGAGCAGGTCGGGGTCGACCATCACCATCAGCCGGTCGACGGCGGTGTTCGTCGCGACGACGTCGAACGACGCGTCGAGCACCAGTGCGGGCCACGGGTCGTGCGCGGCCAACGCGAGGTCGAGCACGTCCAGCAGGGAGCGCGTGGCGGCCGCGTCGCGCCGGGCGTCGTCGTACGCGGGCGCGTGGCCGGCCGCCAGCAGCAGCGCGTTCCGGTCCTGCAGCGGCACGTCCAACGTCTCCCCCAGCCTGAGGACCATCTCGCGGCTCGGCCGTGACCGGCCGGTCTCGACGTACGACAGGTGGCGTGCCGACGTCCCGGCGAGGTTCGCGAGGTCGAGCTGGCTGAGCCGCCGCCGCTCGCGCCACTCCCGCAGCAGGACCCCGGCCAGCTGCCGGGCGGGGCCGTGCCGGTCACCGTCATGCGGCGCACGCTAGGCACGCCCGACGCCGGGCGCCATGACCCCGCAGGTCATGGCGCCCGGACCCCCGCGGCCGGCTCGTCAGGCCTGCGGCGGCGTCCCGACCGGCCACAGGTCGCCGAGGCAACCGACCACCTGCCCGACCCCCCCGTCGGGCCGCAGCTCGCCGACGTCGACCCCGGTCACGGCCACCGCGCCGTCCGGGGTCATGGCCGCCGGGGCGCGCGGGCGCCTGAGCGGCAGCGGCCGGGGTAGGGCGGTGACCGACCCGAACGTGCGACGAGAGCGAGCCCTCCGTGAGCGACCTGCCTGTCGACCAGCTGCCCCGCGCGGTCGACGTCCTGCCGCCCAGCATGCAGTCGGCGGTCGCCGCCAGCCCGCTCGCCGAGGACCTGGCGGGCCTGCGGGTCGACGCCGACGACGAGGACGACCCGGTCCTGCTGCGCCCCGACGGCTCGGTCGTCGACACCTGGCGCGAGGGCTACCCGTACGCCGAGCGGATGTCGCGCGAGGAGTACGACCGCACCAAGCGGCTGCTGCAGATCGAGCTCATCAAGCTGCAGAACTCGGTCAAGGCGAACGGCGAGAAGCTGGTCCTGCTGTTCGAGGGCCGCGACGCCGCCGGCAAGGGCGGGACGATCAAGCGCTTCACCGAGCACCTCAACCCGCGCGGCGCGCAGGTCGTGGCGCTCGAGAAGCCCACCGAGCGCGAGCGGACGCAGTGGTACTTCCAGCGCTACGCCGCGCACCTGCCGGCGTCCGGCGAGATCGTCCTGTTCGACCGGTCCTGGTACAACCGCGCCGGCGTCGAGCGGGTCATGGGCTTCTGCACGCCACGCGAGTACCTCGAGTTCATGCGCCAGGCCCCGGACTTCGAGCGGATGCTCGTGCGCTCGGACATCTCGCTCATCAAGTTCTGGTTCTCGGTCTCGCAGTCCGAGCAGCGCACCCGCTTCCTGGTGCGGCAGATCGACCCGGTGCGGCAGTGGAAGCTCTCGCCGATGGACCTCGCCTCGCTGGACCAGTGGCAGGCCTACACCGAGGCCAAGGAGGCGATGTTCTTCAACACCGACACCGCGGACGCGCCGTGGACGGTCGTGAAGAGCAACGACAAGAAGCGGGCGCGCCTGGAGGCGATGCGCTTCGTGCTGCACCGCTTCGACTACGAGGGCAAGGACCCCGATGTCGTCGGCACGCCCGACAGCAAGATCATCGGACGCGGCGTCGACCTGCTCGAGCTGGGCGAGCAGGCGGCCACGCTGTCCCCCCGCCGCTGACGTCCGGCGGACCCGCTCGAGAGGTGCGCCGTGCCCGACGCTTCGTTGGACCCACCGCCCGGTGAACCGCGCGCCGACCTGCGGGCCGACTGCAGCCGCTGCGTCGCCCTGTGCTGCGTCGCGCCGGCGTTCGCCGCGTCGGCGGACTTCGCGATCGACAAGCCGGCCGGGCGCCCCTGCCCGAACCTGACCGGGACCGCCTGCGGCATCCATGCCGAGCTGGCGCCCCGCGGCTTCCCGGGCTGCGAGGTCTTCGACTGCTTCGGCGCCGGGCAGGCGCTCGTGCAGGCGACCCTGGGGGCGGACCGGACGGTGGACTGGCGGGCGTCCCCGGCGACGGCCGAGGCGCTGTTCGGCGCGTTCCCGGTCGTCCGCCAGCTGCACGAGCTGCTCTGGCACCTCGTCGAGGCCGACGAGCGGCTGCCGGACGGCGCGCTGCGCGAGCAGGTGCGGCGGCTGCAGGACGACACCCGTCGCCGCGCCACCGCCGACGCCGACGCCCTGCGGCAGGTCGACCCCGGGGCCCTGCGCGCCGAGGTCGGGCCGCTGCTCGAGCAGGTCAGCGAGGTCGTGCGCGCCGGGCTGTGCCCTGCGGGCCAGGCCGCGCCGGACCGCCGCGACGCCGACCTCGTCGGCGCGGACCTGCACCGCGCCGACCTGCGCGGGACGAGCCTGCGCGGCGCCTCCCTGCTCGGCGCCGACCTGCGGGGCGCCGACCTGCGCGGCACGGACCTGCTCGGGGCCGACCTGCGCGGCGCCGACGTCCGAGGCGCCCGGCTCGACGGCAGCGTGTTCCTCACCTCGCCCCAGGTGGCCGCGGCCCGCGGCGACACCGCGACGACGCTGCCGGCGGCGGTCGTCCGGCCCGCGTCGTGGTCGCGGGCCCCGGTGCCGCTGGCCCCGCCGACGCGCCGGGCGGCTCCACGTGGCGGCCGCCCGCGGGTGGTGCGCACCGTCCGCCGGGCACCCTGACCGCGGCGGCACAGGGCCTCGACCCAGGCTGGTCAGGGCAGGGCGATGAGGGCGACCGCGCCCAGCGCGGTGAGCAGGCCGACCGCCTGCGAGCGGTGCAGCCGCTCGCGCAGGACCACCTGCGCCAGCAGCACCGTGCTCACCGGGTACAGCGACGCCAGGACGCCGGCGACCGCGAGCAGCCCCTCCCGGGTGGCCAGCAGGAACAGCGCGTTGGCGGCCATGTCGAGCACGCCGGCCAGCACCACGAGCGGGAGCGCCCCCGCCGCGAGGCGCGGGCGCGCCCGGGTCGCGCCGGCGACGGTCAGCACGAGCAGCAGCGACGCCGCCCGCGCCGGCACGAGCGGCCACAGCCCGCTGCCGTCGGACGGCTGGTCGAGCAGCACGAAGAACAGGCCGAACGCCGTCCCGGCCACCACGGCCGCGCCGAGGCCGGTCTGCCGGGCGGCGCGCAGCGAGGGACGCCCGCCCTCGGCCGCCACCAGGGCCACCGCCACCAGGGCGAGCGCCATGCCCAGCGCGGGGGCGACGTCGACCGACTCGCCGAGGGCCAGTCCCGCGAGTACGGGCAGCGCCGCTGCGCTGACGGCGGTCACCGGCGCGACGACGCTCATCACGCCGCCGGCCAGCGCCCGGTAGAAGATCGCCAGACCAGCCGCGCCGGCCAGGCCAGCGGCCGCCCCCCACAGCGCGTCGGTGCCGGTCAGGGTGCCGCCCACGGCCGGCACGGCCACCAGCAGGACCAGCAGCGCCAGCAGCCCGACGAGCTGGGAGACCCCGACGACGGCCAGCACCGCCGACCGGCGGGCGGCGAGGCCGCCGCAGAAGTCGGCGGCGCCGTAGACGAGGGCGCTCGACAGCGCCAGCACGATGACCACGTCGACCTCCTGCCCCTGCGGCCGGGCTCGCACCGCCACACCCGACCGCGCGACCGGACGCAGCCCTGCGGACGTCCGGGCGCCGCGGCCGGTGTGCGGGACGTCAGGGCAGGCGTCGCGCCAGGACCGGGACGATGATCGCCGCCGCCACCACGTGCGTGGTCATGAGCAGGGCCCGGGTGCTGCCGGCGACGTCGGCGAGGGCGTCCGGCACGAACGACAGCGCGGTGAGCACCGCCGTGGTGATCAGGAAGGCGCGGCGCGGCCGGCTCGACCAGCGGGACAGCGCGACGGCGAGCAGCACGCCGACCAGGCCGAAGACCACGGTCAGGACGCCGAAGCCGAGCACCGGGATCGGCTCACCGGCGACGTCCAGGCTGGTGCCGGCAGCCCGGCCGGCGGCGGCGGTGCCCGACGTCGCGACGGCCGCGAGGAGCACGGCCGGCAGTCCGGCGCGCAGCAGCGGCGCCCAGGGTGCTCTCGTGCCGGTGGGGACGGCAGTCGTGCGCGTGGTGGTGGGGGTGGTGGTGGTGGTCATGGCTCCTCCGGGAGGTCTCGTGGGGGACGGCGTGGTCAGCGGGCGGGGTCGAGCACGGCGACGTCGAGCACGGCGGTGCAGCGCGTCCGGCCCTCGTGCAGCGGCTCGGCGGACGGCACCGGGCCGTGCGCGGCGGGGACAGCTCGGCCGCGCGCAGCGCCACGGCGCCGGTCGAGCGGTCGCGTCGCCGGAGCGCCGGCAGTCGGTCGCGTGCACATGCTCGTAGGACGGGCCGGCCGCCGCAGACTCATCGCTGCGCCGGGTCCGGCCGCACGCGGGCGGCAGGGGCACCGCCGCGCGAGGGACCCGGCCGCTCGTCCGCACCGCGACTGGAACCCGCAGGCGGCGGTCGGCCGGCGCACCGCCGCGCGAGGGACCCGGCCGCTCGTCCGCACTGCGACCGGAGCCGCAGACGGCGGTCGGCCGGCGGGGCTCCTACCCTTGCGCCATGCCTGCCTACGACTACCGCTGCCGGACCTGCGAGGCGCTGTTCGAGGTGCGCCGCGGCCTGCACGAGTACCCGGACGTCCCCACCTCCTGTCCCTCGGGGCACCTCGAGACGACGCGCGTCTTCACGCCCGTCGCCGTCGGCGGCGGGGCCGCGTCCGCGCCCGCGCCGTCAGCCGGCGGCGGGAGCGGCGGCTGCTGCGGTGGCGGCTGCTGCGGCTAGGCGTCAGCCGGGACGAGCCCCGGGCACGACGAAGGCCCGCCCTCCGCGAGGAGGACGGGCCTTCGGACTGCCGGGGACGTGCTCAGGCAGCGGCGCTGGACTCGCGCTGGACGAGCAGCTTGTCGGTCTCGTCGTGGATCGACGCGCCGGCGACCAGCAGGGACGGACGGTGCGCGTTGCCGTGGTGGCCGCAGAAGAGCAGCTCCGTGCCGCCGGGCAGGGTCGCCCGGACGTAGGCCTGGGCGCCGCAGCGGTCGCAGCGGTCGGCGGCGGTCAGGGGGGCGGAGGCGTCGGTGGCGGGCTGGGTCATGGTCGTCATTGCGGTGCTCCTGTCGTCTCGTCCGCGGACCGGCGTGCTGTCCGCCCTCAGTACAACGCCGCGGGGTGCGTCGCGTTCCGTGCGCCTGCTGTGATGCTGCAGACCGCTGCTGCGGGATTGGCAGCACCTGCCCGGGCGTTCGCAGACGCAGGGCGAGCGGACGGGTGCCGGCCGCTCCATCACCTGCTGGGGTGACGGTCCCCGCTCGGGAGAGGGCGTCAGCGGACCAGCCAGCGGCAGGCGTACGGCTCGAGGAGCACGTCGCCGTCCGGCAGCACCTGGTCGGCCAGGACGTCACGCAGCGGCCCGTCGAGCGGCACCGCCTCCCGCGGCCAGGTCTGCGGGTGCTCGCTCGTGTTGTGCAGCGCCACGAGGTCCTGCTCGGGGGCGCGGCGGGCCCACGCGAGCACCGCGGGGTTCACCGGGTCCAGCAGCTCGGCCTCGACGGACGCGTGCAGGGCCGGCAGTCCGGCGCGCACCCGCGCGAGCGACCGCAGCCCGTGCCAGACGCGGTGCTCGACCGTCCCCGGCACGTCCCGCCGGGCGGCGGCGTCCCAGCGCATGCGCGGCCGGTGCACCCACCGGTTGTCGTCGGCGTGCGCGGGGTCGTCGGCCCAGGCGGCGTCGTTGACGAGCGCGAGCTCGTCCCCCATCCACACCACGGGGATGCCGCCGAAGCCGAGCACGACGGCGTGCGCCAGCAGGACGCGGCGCACGGCCAGCTCGCGCTCCTCGTCCGTGCCCGCGGCGTCGAGGCCGCACAGCGAGGCGGTGGTGCCGCTGATGCGCCGGTCGCCGGTGGCGGCGTTCTCCTGGAACACCAGGCCGCGGGCGAAGCTGCCGTCGTGGGCGCCGCTGTAGAAGTCCGACAGGAAGCGGCGGTGGCTCCAGCCGTCCCAGCCGACGGCGGCTGCGTCCTGGTCGTCGACGGCCCAGCCGATGTCGTCGTGCCCCCGCACGTAGGTCGCCCAGGCAGTGGTGCGCGGCTTGACCCCGAACCGGCGCAGCGCTGCGGTGGCGAGGCGCGCGTCGCGGGCGGCCAGCGACGACCAGACCTGCACCATGAGGCTGTTGTGGTAGGCCAGGTCGCTCACCTTGCCGGTGTGCGGGCCGGTGCCGAGGTAGGGCAGCAGCTGCGCCGGTGCGACGATCGCCTCGGCCTTGAACACGAGCGCCGGCGCGGCGATCCGGGCGACGGCGCGCAGCGCGCGCGTGATGGCGTGCACCTCCGGCTGGTTCTGCGAGTCGGTCCCGAGCCGCTTCCACAGGAACGCGATGGCGTCGAGCCGCAGGCACTCGACGCCCTGGTTCGCGAGGTGGCAGACCAGGTCGGCGAACTCCGCGAAGACGTCCGGGTTGTCCCAGGCGAGGTCCCACTGCCAGGCGTTGAACGTCGTCCACACCCAGCCGTCGAGCTCGTCGTCCCAGCTGAAGCTGCCCGGCGCGAAGTCGGGGAAGACCTCGGGCAGCGTGCGCTCGTAGGCGTCCGGCACCTCCCGGTCGGGGTGGACGTGGAAGTAGGCGCGGTACCGCGGCTCGCCGGCACGGGCGCGGCGCGCCCACTCGTGCTCGGCGGCCACGTGGTTGAGCACCAGGTCCAGGGTCAGCGAGATGCCGCTGCGGCGCAGTGCCGCGGCGAGGGCCGCGAGGTCGTCCATCGTGCCGAGGTCGTCGCGCACCCGGCGGTAGTCCATGACGGCGTAGCCACCGTCGTTCGGGCCGGGACGCGGCTGCAGCAGCGGCATCAGGTGCAGGTAGGTGACGCCGAGCTCGGCGAGGTGGTCGACGTGCTCGGCCACGCCGCGCAGGTCGCCGGCGAAGCGGTCGGCGTAGCAGGCGTAGCCGAGCATCGCCGGCGACTGGAACCAGTCGGGGTCGACGTGGCGGCGCAGGTCGAGCAGCCGCAGGTCGGCCGGACGCGCGACGAACGCCTCGACGGCGAGCTGCGCCGCGCGGACGGCGAGCTCATCGGCGGCGTGCCCGTAGGCGAGCGCGAGCCCCGAGCGCAGGTCCGGCCAGTGCCGCCGCAGCCGGGCCAGCAGGACGGTGCGGTCGTGCTCCGGCTCGGCGGCCAGCGCCCGCTGCGCGGCCTCGAGCACCGGTGCGGGCAGGTCGGAGGCGGTCACCGGACGAGCATGCCCGCTGCCTGCGACAGGACCCGCGACCGGGCGCGCGGGCCGGTCAGACCTGCCAGCCGAGCTCGCCGACCAGGTGCTCGAGCAGGCGCAGCCAGATCTCGCTCACGGTCGGGTAGGCGGGTACGGCGTGCCACAGCCGATCGAGCGGCACCTCGCCCACCACCGCCACCGTCGCGGAGTGGAGCAGCTCCGCGACGTCCGGGCCGACGAAGGTCGCCCCGACGACGACCCGGCGGTCGGCGTCGACGACGAGCTTGGCCCAGCCGGTGTAGGAGTCGCTGACGAGCGCGGCGCCCGCGATCGCGCCGAGGTCGTGCTCGGAGGTCCAGAGCGACAGCCCGCGCTCGCGGGCGGCGGCCTCGGTGAGCCCGACGCTCGCGATCTGCGGGTCGGTGAAGACGACCTGCGGCACGGCGGCGTCGTCGGCGGTGGCGGTGAAGCGGCTCCAGGCGGGCGGGTCCTGCGCCTGCCCGCGGGCGCGCGCGGCGATCACCTGGCCGCAGGCCCGGGCCTGGTACTTGCCCTGGTGCGTCAGCAGGACGCGGCCCGTGACGTCGCCGGCCGCGTAGAGCCAGCCGCCGTCGACCCCGCGCACGAGCAGGCTGTCGTCGGTGGCCAGCGGCCTGCCGGGCTCGAGCCCGACGGTCTCGAGCCCCAGCTCGGACGTGCGGGGCGCGCGGCCGGTCGCGACGAGCAGCTCGTCGGCGGCGAGCACCTCGCCGTCGAGCTCGACCTCGACCGTGCCGTCGTCCAGGCGGCGCACGGAACGGGTCTCGACCCCGGTGCGGACCTCGACGCCCTTGTCGTGCAGGGCGGCGGTCACCAGCTCGCTCGCCCTGGTCTCGTAGCCCGGCAGCAGCCGCGGTCCGCGCTGCAGCACTGCCACCGACGAGCCGAGCGAGGCCCAGGCCGTCGCCATCTCGACCCCCACGACGCCACCGCCGAGCACGAGCAGGCGGCCGGGCGCGGCAGCGGCGCTCGTCGCCTCGCGGCTCGTCCACGGACGGGCTTCGCGCAGGCCGTCGACGGGCGGCAGCGTCGCCTCGCTCCCGGTCGCGACGACGACGGCGTGCCGGGCGCGCAGGCGGACGGTCGTGCCGTCGTTGCCGGTGACCTCGACCTCCCGGACCCCGACGAGCCGCCCAGCTCCGCGCGCCAGCGGGACGCCGATCCCGTCGAGCCAGCTGAGCTGGCCGGCGTCGGCCCAGCCGGAGGTGAAGCCGTCACGGCGGGCGAGCACCGCGGCCGCGTCCAGGTCACCGGTCACGGCCTGCCGGGCGCCGTCGACGGCACGGGCGGCGGACAGCGCCTCGACCGGGCGCAGCAGGGCCTTGCTCGGCATGCAGGCCCAGTAGGAGCACTCCCCGCCGACCAGCTCCGGCTCGACGATGACCGCGGTGAGCCCGCCCCGCACGGCGTAGTCGGCGACGTTCTCCCCGGTCGGCCCGGCGCCGAGCACCACGACGTCCGGCTCGAGCACGCCCAGCGCGGCGAGCGGGTGGTCGGTCGGGTGCGGCGTCACGGACGGTGCGGCGGTCATCGGGCGCTCCACGGTCGAAGGAGGCCCAACCCTGGCACGGCCCGCTGCACGGACTGCGGTGGCCTCGGGGGTGGGAGGCGGGGACCGCGGGCGTCCGACGGCGCTCGGTCGCCGTGCGAGTCGGTGCGGCGGACCCCGATGGCGGTGGACGCCGTGGGTCGGGCGCTGGTGCGCTCCCGCCGGGGCTGGAGGACCCTCGAGCGGGTGACGGACGACGTCAGCGGTGCGGGACCGGGCGCGCAGCCGCCGCGTCCGGGGCCGGCCGCGCAGCCGCACGCGAGGCCGGGGCCGGACGCGCAGCCGCACGCGGGACCGGGCAAGCAGCCGCCGCGTGCGCGGCCGGAGGGCACGGCCGGACCTCGTCGTGCGCACCCGGCCCCCAGGGACCTGCCGCCGCGCGTGGCCGCGGTCCTGCAGGCGGCCGTCGCGGTGGCGCAGACCGAGGGTGCGGCCGCCCTCGGGCTCGCCGGCTCCTGGGCCCGCGGCGCCGGGCGACCCGACTCGGACGTCGACCTCGTCCTGCTCGCCGACGACCCGGCGAGGCTGCTCACCTCGCACGCCTGGCACGAGCGGGTGGCGGTCGGTGCCCGCCTCGTCGGGACGCGGGACTTCTCCGCCGTCCAGGAGCGCCGGTTGCGGCTGCCCGACGGGCTGGAGGTCGAGGTCTGCGTCGGTCGTCCCTCCTGGGCCGGCACCTCCCCGGTCGACCCGGGCACGCACCGCGTCGTGAGCGAGGGCCTGCGCGTGCTGTGGGATCCCCGCGGACTGCTGGCGCAGCTCGTCCAGGTCGTGGCCGGCGCTGCCCCGCCGGACGCCGCGGCCGAGCGCCGATGACCGTCGGCGAGGCGGTGCAGCTCGCCGACCCCCGACCCGACCTCGCCGCCGACCCGGCCTCACCGCCGACTCAGCCCTCGCCGCCGTCGCGGCGCTCGCGCCTCCTGACGAGCTCCACGGCATCGACCAGGCCGAGCGCCGGGTCGGCCCGCCGCAGGGCGCGCACGGCAGCCGTGCGGTCGTCGCCGACGCCGGCGAGCACCTCGTCGACGCGCTCCGGGGTCCAGCTCGCGGCGGCGGCCGCGGAGCGCTCCTGGCGGGCAGCGTCGCCGCGACGGCGCGCCGCACCGGCCCCCAGGACCACCAGCAGACCGGCGTACAGGGCGACCCGCCACCACTGCTGCGCGAGCACGGCACCGACCAGCAGACCGGCCGCGCACACGAGCAGCACCGCGTCGAGCACCTGGGTCCCCCGGCGGCTGAGCACACGACGACGGTAGCCACCGGCGCGCGAGCCGGACGACGTGCCCCGAGGTCTTGACAGCCCTCGAGACGAGGCAGACATTCCGTGAGCACTCGCTCACCGTTCGTGGGAGCAGGGGAGGTGTCGATGTCCACGTCGCACGTCGAGATCAGGCGGCACGCACCCTGAACGCGCAGCCCTGACCGCCGTCCCTGCTCGCAGGAGGGACTCGCTCGAGGCAGGGCTGCGGCGCCGTCCGCGTGCGCCGACCCCGCCCAGGACAGCCCGGCCCATTCCGGCCGGGCTGTCCGCTCGTCCGGGCCCGCACGACCACCGCACCGGCGCAGGTCGCCGGATCGACGGACCGCGCACCGGCCGGCAGGGGCTCCGGACAGCGCCGCGGCAGACCCGACCGCCCGGCGGGCCGGGCGGGACGACCGGGGACGGCCGCCCGTGGTCCGGTCGCTGCCGCTCCCCCTAGGGTGGCGGCGTGACTGCAGAGATCGATCCCGAGCTGCTCGCCCTGCCGCTGCGCGAGTGCGCGGCGGCAGCGCTCCAGGCGGCGGTCGAGGCGGGCGCCTCGCACGCCGACGTCCGCATCGAGCGCCTGCGCGGGCAGGACCTCGCGCTGCGCAACGGGCGGCTGGAGCGGCTCAGCGACGATGTGCAGGTGGGGCTCGCCGTCCGGGTCGTCGCCGACGGGACGTGGGGCTTCACGAGCAGCCCCGACGTGACCGTCGACGAGGCGGTGCGCCTGGCCCGGTCGGCCGTCGAGGTCGCCAGGGCCTCGCGCCCGCTGAACGCCGAGCCGGTCGAGCTCGCGGACGAGCCCGTGTACCGCGACGTGACCTGGGTGTCCGACTACGACGTCGACCCGTTCGGTGTCGACCCGTCGGAGAAGGTCGCGCTGTTCGCGGACTGGTCGCAGCGGCTGCTGGGCTCCGACGACGTCGACCACGTCGACGTCAGCCTCATGCAGGCCCTCGAGGGCAAGTTCTACGCCGACACGTCCGGCACCACGACGACGCAGCAGCGGGTGCGTGTCCAGCCCCGGCTCACCGCCACGCGCGTCGACCCCGGTGGTGGCTTCGAGACCATGCGGACGCTGGCACTGCCGGCCGGACGCGGCTGGGAGTACCTGACCGGGGACCTGTACGACTGGGACAGCGAGCTCGCCGAGCTGCCGTCGCTGCTCGTCGAGAAGGCCAAGGCGTCGTCGGTCGAGCCGGGCCGCTACGACCTCGTCATCGACCCGTCGAACCTGTGGCTGACGATCCACGAGTCGATCGGCCACGCGACCGAGCTCGACCGGGCGCTCGGCTACGAGGCGGCGTACGCCGGCACGTCGTTCGCCACCCTCGACCGCCTCGGCACGCTGCAGTACGGCTCGCCGGTCATGCAGGTCACCGGCGACCGGACGACACCGAACGGCCTCGCGACGATCGGCTGGGACGACGAGGGCGTCCAGACGCAGTCGTGGGACATCGTCCGCGACGGCGTGCTCGTCGGTTACCAGCTCGACCGGCGGATGGCCCGGCAGAACGCGGCCGTGCTCGGGGTGTCGCGGTCGAACGGCTGCGCGTACGCCGACTCGCCCGCCCACGTCCCGGTGCAGCGCATGGCCAACGTGTCGCTGCAGCCGGCGGCGGACGGGCCGTCGACCGACGAGCTGATCTCGCGGGTCGACCGCGGCATCTACGTCGTGGGTGACAAGAGCTGGTCGATCGACATGCAGCGCTACAACTTCCAGTTCACCGGCCAGCGGTTCTACGAGATCAGGGACGGTCGTCTCGTGGGGCAGCTGCGCGACGTCGCCTACCAGGCGACGACCACCGACTTCTGGGGCTCGCTCGAGGCGGTCGGCGGCCCGCAGACCTACGTCCTCGGTGGCGCGTTCAACTGCGGGAAGGCCCAGCCCAGCCAGATCGCGGCCGTGTCGCACGGCTGCCCGGCGTCGCTGTTCCGCGGCGTGCAGGTGCTCAACACCGCGCGCGAGGGCGGCCGATGAGCACGCCGGGTGCGCCGGTCCTCGGTGCCGGCGGGCGCGGGGCGGACGTGGTCGAGCGGGCGCTGGCGCTGTCACGGGCCGACGGCTGCGTCGTGCTGGTCGAGGAGAGCGGCAGCGCCAACCTGCGGTGGGCCGGGAACTCCCTGACGACGAACGGCGCCGTGCGCGGGCGCTCGATCAGCGTGGTCAGCGTCGTCGGCGAGTCGGTGGGCGTCCGCAGCGCGACGGTCGCGGGCGACCTCGAGGCGCTCGTGCGCGCCTCCGAGCAGGCCGCGCGCGACGCCGCACCCGCCGAGGACTACGGGCCCCTGCTGTCCGGCGAGGCCGCGGCCGACTTCACCGAGCCTGCCGTCGCGTCGTCGCCGGGCGTGTTCACCGACCTCGCCCGCGGGCTCGGTGACGCCTTCGGCGCGGCCCGCAGCGACGGCATCTCGCTGTACGGCTACGCCAGCCACGACGTGACCACGCTGTGGCTCGGCTCGTCGACCGGGCTGCGGCTGCGGCACGTGCAGCCGACCGGCTACGTCGAGGTGACCGGCAAGAGCAGCGGCGGCTCGTCGTGGGTCGGCCAGCACACCCGCGACTGGTCGGACGTCGCCGTCCCGGCGCTCGACGCCGAGATGCGCCGCCGGCTCGGCTGGGGCGCCCGTCAGGTCGAGCTGCCGGCCGGCCGCTACGAGACGCTGCTCCCGCCGTCGGCGGTGGCCGACCTCATGGCCTACGCGTACTGGACGGCCTCCGGTCGCAGCGCCGCCGAGGGCCGCACGGTGTTCAGCCGTCCCGGCGGCGGGACGCGCGTCGGTGAGCACCTGGGCCCGGCCGGGCTCCGGATGAGCTCGGACCCGTACGACCCCGCGCTCGCGACGACGCCGTTCGTGGTGGCGACAGCGTCGTCCGCGATGAGCAGCGTCTTCGACAACGGGCTGCCGCTCGCGCGCACCGACTGGATGGTCGACGGCGCGCTGCAGGCGCTGGTGCAGACCCGGGCGTCGGCGGCCACGACGGGCTCGCCGGTGACGCCGTACGTGCACAGCCTCGAGGTCGACGGCGGCGGCACGGCGACGACCGACGAGATGGTCGCCTCGACCGGGCGCGGACTGCTGCTGACCTGCCTGTGGTACATCCGCGAGGTCGATCCCGAGACGCTCCTGCTCACCGGGTTGACCCGCGACGGCGTCTACCTGGTCGAGGACGGCGAGGTGGTCGGCGCGGTGAACAACTTCCGCTGGAACGAGAGCCCGATCGATCTGCTCGGCCGGCTGAGCGAGGTGGGGCGCAGCGTCGCGACCCTGCCGCGCGAGTGGAGCGACGGCTTCACCTGGGTGCGCATGCCGACCCTGCGGGTGCCCGACTTCAACATGAGCTCGGTGAGCCAGGCGTCCTGACACCGCGCTGACCGGCTGAGGGTCGGCGGTCACCTGCGCCGGCCCGGCCGCTCGCGGCGACGCAGCACCTCACGGGTGCCGCGGGCAATGCCGCGCACCTCGGACGGGGCGATGCCGCCGTCCAGGCACTCGCGCAGCAGGCGGGCCAGCCCGTAGTCCGGCGCACCGGCGAGGGCCCGGTCGAGCGCGACGTTCGCCAGGGCGCCGTCGCCGCGGCCGTAGGCGACCCAGGCCAGCAGCGTGAGCACCGGCGCCTCGTGCGGCGGCACGACCTGCGGAGCCACCTGCAGGAGCAGCGACAGCAGCTCGTCGTCACGGGTGAGCATCAGCGTCGCGAGCCCGTCGCGGGCGAGCACGTCGCTGAGCCCGACCGCCAGCAGCGCCGCGTCGGCCGGCCCGATCCCGGCGCCCCCGGCCACGCGGTCGAGCAGGACCTGCGCGTGCTCGAGGGTCGAGCGCCGGGACGCCGCGGCGCCGTGCTCCAGCCGGTGCCGCGACCAGCCCTGGGCCGCCTCGGCCAGGCGGAGTGCGGCGGCTGCGGCCCGCTCGCCCGACGGCGGGGCAACGGACCGGACCAGGTCGTCGCGCGACGCGAGCACCGCCCGGCCGCTCGCCGCCTGCTCGGCCCGCACGAGGTCGAGACCGGGTGACGCCTGCGGCACGAGGGTGCCGGACGGCGGGCAGCAGGCGGCGGAGCAGGTGTAGGACGTCCAGCGCCCGTCCGCCACGTGCAGCGCCTCGAGGACACCGACCTCGCGCTGCGCGCAGGCCTCGGTGACCGCGCGGACGAGCTCCGGACGTCGACCCAGCTCGCTGTGGACGGCCAGCACGACGCGCTCCGCGCCGTCCGTGACGAGCCGGTCCGCGCACAGCGCGGCGACGGCCCCGACGTCCGGCTCGGGCGGCAGGTCGACGCGCACCGTGAGCCCCACCCGCGAACGGGCCCGCAGCGACAGGAGCACCAGGCTCTCGGACGGCTGGAAACCGCACAGCGACGGCAGGGCAGCGAGGATCTCCCCAAGGCTCGACAGC
>CAXTFU010000084.1:0-15617 GCA_964243385.1 uncultured bacterium
AACCCAGACCAAGCATCACGCGCCAACCCCGAACACCACGCCCAGGGACTTGACCGCGACCTGGCTGGTGATAGGCCTGCCCGATGAGCGGCCCTGCCTCGTGAGCGGCTCTGAACGGGGGCCGACCGGCACCGGCGAGTGTCCTGCCCTGCCAGGCTGGGGCTGGTGGGCGCCGGGCTCGGTGGGTGGGCGACCTGTCGGATATGGGCCCTGCCTCGTCGGCGGCCCTGACTGGTGGCCGCCGCCACCGGCGAGCGTTCCGCCTCTCTGCCGCCCGGGCCTGGCGAGCACCCCACCCGTCGAGCACTCCACCCGCGAGCACCCGCCGCACCACCCGCCCCTCCGGCCCGCAGCCGCCCGCAGCCGTCCGCCACCCGAACCCGGCCCGACCCGCCGCAGCGGCCCGGCGACCCCTCCTTAGGATCGGCCGATGACACGTGGACTCGTCCTGGGCGGCGGCGGACCGGTCGGCATCGCCTGGGAGACGGGCCTCGCGGTCGGCCTGGCCCGTCGGGGCATCGAGCTCGCCGCGGCCGACCGCATCGTCGGCACCTCGGCCGGGTCGGTCGTCGGCGCGCAGCTCGCCGCGGGCCTCGACCTCGTCGAGCGCGCGCAGCGCCTCTACGTGCAGCCGGCCGACACGACGTCGGACGTCGACCGGGCCCTGTCGGCCGAGGTCGACCCGCAGGTCGGCGCACGGATGATGCAGCTCGTCGAGGCGATCGGCGGCCTGTCCGAGCCCGGGCCGCCGGACGCCGAGCCCGACCCGGCCGTGGTGGCGCTCGGCCGCAGCGCGCGGGAGGCCGCGACCGGACCGGAGGAGCGCTTCGTCGCGCTGTTCGCCGAGCTCGCCGACCTGCCGTGGCCCGAGCGCTTCGCGTGCACGGCGGTCGACGCGGTGTCCGGCCGGTTCACGGTGTGGGACGCCTCGAGCGCGATCCCCCTCGACCGGGGGGTCGCGTCGAGCTGCAGCGTGCCGTTCGTCTACCCGCCGATCACCATCGGCGAGCGCCAGTACATGGACGGCGGGATGCGCACCGCGCTGAACGCCGACCTCGTCGAGGGGTGCGACGCGGTCGTCGTCGTGTCCGTGATCGCCGACCTGCCGCCCGGCATCGAGCTGCCGATGGCCGTCCGCGAGACGCGCGCCCGGCAGGCGCAGCTCGACGTGCTCCGGGGCAGCGGCTCGACCGTCGAGCTCGTCATGCCGAGCGACGAGCTCGTGGAGCTCAGCGGGATGGGCCTGCACCTCATGGACGCCGCCCGCGGACCCGCCGCCTACGCAGCGGGCCTGCGGCAGGCCGAGGTCGAGGCGGACCGGCTGCACGCGCTCTGGAACGCCCAGGGCTGAGCCGCCCACGACCGGGCAGCCGTTCGAGCAAGCGCGGCCGGTCGAGCAGGCGCAGCCGGCGACGACCGCGCAGCCGGCCGGCTCAGCCACTGCGCGCGGGGGAGCGGACGGCCGGCGCAGGTCCCATCGAGGCCCAGGGCCCGCCGCGCAGCGGGACGAGGGCGGCGAGCAGGTACAGGACGCCGCACGCCAGCAGCGTGGGGGTCAGCCCGACCAGCTCGACCGCCCAGCCGGCCACCAGCGCGCCGAGCGGCACGGCCGCCCACGCCGCGGCGCCGATCACGCCGTAGACGCGGGCGCGGACGCCGGCCGGGACGCGCTCCAGCTTCAGCGTGCCGATGATGGGGTTCAGCGACCCCGCGGCGAGGCCGGCGACGGCCGTGACCGCGAGCTGGACGGGCAGCGGCACGGCGGCGGCCAGGGCGAGCAGCGGTGGCCCGCCCGCCAGCAGGAAGCCCCCGACGAACAGCGGACGGCGGGGGAGGCGGTGGCCCACGGCGGCGAACAGCAGTGAGCCCACCAGCGCGCCGCCGCCCATGGTGCCGACGAGCAGGCCGAACGCCACCGCGCCGCCGAGGTTCGCCTCGGCGGCGACCGGCAGCAGCACGGTCGACTTCGCGGCGTCGAGCAGGTTGGTGCACAGCACGAGGACGACGACGGCCCGCAGCAGCGGCTCGTGCACCAGGAAGCGCACGCCGTCGGCGAGCTCGGTCCAGCAGCCGGCGCGCGGTGCGGTCGCCTCGTCGGCCCGGCCGGCGGCGGTGGGGACGAGCAGCAGCACGAGCGCCGCGGCGACGCCGAAGCTCAGGCCGTCGAGGGCGAGCACCCCGAGCGTGCCGAGGCCCGCCACGAGCAGCCCCGCCACCGGCGCGCCCAGCAGGCGGGCCCCGCGCTCGCAGGCCTCGAACCAGCCGACGGCGCGCTCGAGCGGCACCTGCGCCTCCGCGGCGACGTCCAGCAGCAGCGTGCTGCGGGCGATCTGCCCCGGGGTGTCGAGCAGCCCGGCGCAGAAGACCAGCACCAGCAGGGCCGCGAACGGCAGGCCGACCGTGCGGTCGAGCACCGGCACCGCGACGATCGTCGCGCCGCTGACGAGGTCGGCGAGCGCGCTCGTGCGGCGGGCGCCGAGCCGGTCGACGAACACGCCGCCGAGCACGCCGCCGAGGACCACCGGCACCGTCGCCACGGCGCCGGTCAGGCCGGTCGCGCTCGCCGAGCCGGTCTCGGCGAGCACGTGCAGCGGCAGCGCGACGAGCGTCAGCACGTTGCCCGTGAGCGACACGGCGTGGGCGGCCAGCAGTCCGACCAGTGGCGCGCGCCGGGCGCGCTGGGCAGGCAGGGACACGGACGTGAAGGTACGCCTTCACACCAGGATGTGAAAGTCCTCCTTCAGGACGTAGGCTGTCGTCGTGCCACGGCAGGAG
The DNA here is from genome assembly GCA_964243385.1 of uncultured bacterium. Classification (GTDB taxonomy): domain Bacteria; phylum Actinomycetota; class Actinomycetes; order Mycobacteriales; family SCTD01; genus SCTD01. Next base: position 2,776 of record CAXTFU010000084.1, read on the forward strand.
CACTGGGGCGTCCGGCTCACCGACCCCGCGGTGCTGCGCGCCCTGGCGCACCCGGCGCGGCTGCGGATGCTCGACGTCCTGCAGTCGCGCGACGGCGCCACCGCGACGCAGTGCGCCGAGGTCGTCGGCCTGAGCCCCAGCGCGTGCTCGTGGCACCTGCGCCAGCTGGCCGCCGCCGGCCTGGTGCAGGACGCCGGCCGCGGCACCGACGGGCGGGAGAAGCGCTGGCGCGCCGCCGTCCCGAGCTGGCAGGTGAGCCTGGACGACATCGACGCCGCCCCGGTCGAGGCCGGCGGCCTCGACCTCGCCGTCACGCAGGCGCTGCTGCAGGCCGCCGACGAGACGGTCGAGGCCTTCACCGTGAGCGCCGCCTCGGGGCGGGAGCCGCAGCCCTGGCGCGAGGCCTCGCTCGTCAGCAACACGACGCTGCGCCTGAGCGCGGACGAGCTGCGCGGGCTCACCGAGCGGCTGCTCGACGTGCTGCGGCCGTACACGCTGCGCTCGCGGCCCGAGCCCGGTCCGGACGACCGCACCGTGCTCGCGGCGCTGCGGCTCGTGCCGGCCACCCCCGGCGCGCCGGCGGCGGCGGACCCGCCCGCCTGACCCGCCTGCGGGACCAGGCCCGGTGCGACGGGCCCGAGGAGACCCCGGACCGACGGTCGATCTGGCAGGTTCTCGTTCGTCTGGGGGGTGCACCGAGCACCACGGACCACCTCGGGCGGTGCCGACCGAACAGGAGCACGACGATGCAGTACGTGATGCTGATCTTCCAGGGCACGACGCCGCTGCCCGGCACCGAGGCCTGGTCGGCGCTGGGAGAGGACGAGCAGCAGGCGGTCTACGCCGGCTACGCGGCGCTGAACGCGACCCCCGGCGTCACCCCCGGTCTGCCGATGGGGCTCCCGGACGACGCGACGACCGTCCGCGTCGCCGGCGGCAGGACCCTCGTCGTCGACGGGCCGTTCGCCGACACCAAGGAGGCCGTCGGCGGCTACTTCGTGCTGGAGGCCGAGCACCTCGACGCCGCGCTCGAGATCGCGGCCCGTGTCCCGGCCGCCCGGCTGGGAGGGGCGGTCGAGGTGCGGCCCGTGCAGACCTACTGGTGACCGGACCGGACGCCGGTGCCTCGCTGGACCGGGCGTTCCGCGAGCACTGGGGACGGCTCGTCGCGGTCCTGCGCAGCTCGCTCGGCGATCTCGACCTCGCCGAGGAGGCCGCCTCGGAGGCGTTCGCCGTCGCCGCCGAGCGGTGGCCGCGGGACGGCGAGCCGCCGAACCCCCAGGCCTGGCTGGTCGTCACGGCCCGCAACCGCGCGCTGGACCGGCTGCGACGTGACCGGACGCTGGCGGCCAAGACGCAGCTTCTGGCGGACCGGTGGCGGCAGGAGGAGGCGAGGGTGAGCGCGTTCCCGGACGAGCGGCTGGAGCTCGTCTTCACCTGCTGCCACCCGGCGCTGTCGCTCGAGGCGCAGGTCGCGCTGACGCTGCGCACGCTCGGCGGCCTGTCGACGGCGGACCTCGCCCGGGCCTTCCTCGTCCCGGAGCCGACGATGGCCGCCCGTCTGGTGCGGGCGAAGCGGAAGATCCGGACGGCGGGCATCCCGTTCCGCGTCCCGCCGGCCGAGCTGCTGCCCGAGCGCCTCGACGCGGTGCTCGCCGTCGTGTACCTGATCTTCAACGAGGGCTACGGGGGGCCGGACGCGCTGGCCGGCGAGGCGCTGTGGCTGGGCCGCGCGCTGGCGCACCTGCTGCCGGACGAGCCCGAGCCGCAGGGCCTGCTCGCCCTCCTGCTGCTGCACGACGCCCGCCGCGCTGCCCGCCGGCGCGACGGCGAGCTGGTGCTGCTGGCCGACCAGGACCCTGCGCTGTGGGACGACCGGCAGCTCGCCGAGGGACGGGCCGCGCTCGACCGGGCGCTGGCGCTGGCCGGCCGCGGCCCGTACGTGGTGCAGGCTGCCATCGCGTCGCTGCAGGCCGCCCGTCCGCTCGACTGGCCGCAGATCGCCCTGCTGCACGGCGAGCTGCTGCGCCTCACCGGGTCGCCGGTGGTGCAGCTCAACCGGGCGGTCGCGGTGGCGGAGGTCGCGGGGCCGCAGGCGGGCCTGGACCTGCTGGACGGCCTGCCGCTGGACGGCTACCGCTACCTGCACGCGACCCGCGCCGACCTGCTGCGCCGGCTCGGCCGCCGCGACGAGGCGCGGGCGAGCTACGACCGCGCCCTCGGGCTGACCTGCGACGAGGCCGAGCGCCGCTTCCTGCGCGGCCGCAGCGACGCGCTGGGCTGACCGGCCGCCGGGTCTACGCTCGCGCGGTGATCGAGCGCATCGCGGACGAGCGGCTCCGCCTGGCCGAGCACCTGCGGACGCTGCCGCCGGACGCCTGGGACCGGCCGTCCCTGTGCGACGGCTGGACCGTGCACCACGTGCTCGCCTACCTCGTGACGCCGTTCCTCGTCAGCCTGCCGGCGATGGCGCTCGCCGTCGTGCGCAGCCGCGGCGTCGACGGGGCGATGGACCGGCAGGCGCGCCGGCTCGCGCGGCGGCCACCGCACGAGCTGCTCGACGTGCTCGAGCAGCATGCCGCGACGCCCTTCCGCCCGCCGGGCATGCCGCTGGAGGCGCCGCTCACCGACGTCGTCGCGCACGGCGCGGACATCCGGTGGTCCCTGGACGCCGAGCGCGCCGACCCCGGCGAGCCGGCGCGGCTGCTGCCGGTGCTGGACTTCCTCGTCGGGCCGGCTGCCCGCGGAGCGCTCGTGCCGGCCGGCCGGCTGCGCGGGGTCCGGCTGGTCGCCGACGACCTGCCCTGGAGCGCCGGCGAGGGCGCCGAGGTCCGCGGTCCGGCGCTCGCCCTCGTCATGGGCGTGCTCGGACGTCCGGCGGCGCAGCCCCTGCTCCGCGGCTCGGCCGAGCGCCTGCGGACGCCCTGACGCGGCGCCCACCAGCCCCCCTCAGCCCGCGACGAGCGTGCGGACGAGCAGGGCGACGGCGCCGGCGGCGGACACCAGCAGCACGCAGGTGCGCAGCAGCGTCCCGTCGACGCGTCCGCGCAGCGGGCCGGAGAGCAGGAACCCGGCCAGCACGAACGGCAGCAGGGCCAGCGCGCGCAGGACGTCGCGGCCGCCGATCTCGCCGGCGAGGGCCAGGACGCCCCCGGACAGCACGTTGCCGGCCAGGAAGTACAGGCCCATCGTCGAGCGCAGCGTCCCGCCGCTCGCGTGCTGGTAGAGCAGGGCCACGGGCGGTCCGCCGACCGAGGTGGCGGTGCCGCTCACCCCGCTGACGACGCCCGCGACCAGCAGCGCCCGGGGCGTGGGGCGGGCCTGCCAGGACGTGGTCGACAGCACGACCGCGCCGAGCACGACGACCGCCACCACGACGGCCGTGGTGCGGGCCGACTGCGTCACGACGATCCACGACCCGACCAGCACGCCCGGCAGGCGCCCGGTCAGGGCGAACCCCAGGCCGCGCCAGTCGACGTCCTCCAGCTCGCGGAACGAGGTCAGCACGGGCAGGGCGCTCGTGACGAGCAGGATGGTGGCCGGGACGAGCGACGGGTCGAGCAGCGCGAGCACGGGCGCGCCGACCAGCCCGAGCCCCAGGCCGACCGACCCCTGCACGGCCGCTCCCACCAGCACGGCCAGGCCCGCGACGAGCAGCACGTGCAGCGGCAGGTCCACCGGCGCCACGGTAGGGGCGCCGGCCCCGGGTCAGGCGCGCGCGGCCCGGACCGCGTCGACGAGCGGCGTGACCGGGCGCCCGAGCAGCTCGGCGAGGTCCGAGCGACCGGTCTCGAGGTCACCGGCGGCGATGGACGCGTCGAGCGAGGCGACGAAGCCCGCGGTGCCCTCGTCCAGGCCGGCCGACTGCAGGGCCGCGGCGTACTCGGCGACGGGCAGGTCGCGGTAGGCGACCGGCGTGCCGGTCACCTCGTGCACCGCGGCCGCGTACTCGGCCATGCTGAACGACGGCCCGCCGAGCTCGCGGACGACGAGGTCCTGGTCGTCGGTCAGCAGCGCGACCGCGGCGGCGACCGCGAAGTCCTCGCGCGGTGCGCCCGAGATGCGGCCGGCCCCGGTGGCGCCGAGGATCTCGCCGCGCTCGAGCTGCTGGTCCAGCGAGCCGGTGTAGTTCTCGACGTACCAGCCGTTGCGCAGCAGGCTGACGGGCACGCCGGCGCCGCGCAGCACCTGCTCGGTGGCCTGGTGCTCGCCGGCGAGCGGGTTGCCGGTGTCGTCGGCGTTCAGGATGCTCGTGTAGGCGATGCGCTCGACGCCCGCGGCGGTCGCGGCCTCGACGACGTTCGTGTGCTGGGCGACGCGGCCGCCCGGCTCGCTGCCCGACACGAGCAGCAGCCGCTGGACGCCCGCGAGCGCTGCGGGCAGCGTCTCGGGCCTGGAGTAGTCGCCCTCGCGGACCTGCACGCCGCGCGCGGCGAGGTCGTCGACCTTGCTCGGCGTGCGGACGACCGCGACGACGTCGCGGGCGGGGACGCCGCGGGCCAGCAGCTCCTCGACGACGCGGTGGCCGAGCGGGCCGGACGCTCCGGTGACGGCGTACGTGGGCATGCGGGTCCTCCTCGAGACGGCGACGCGATCACCGGCACGAACTCGCCGACGATGCGGGTGATTCCGCGCGGAGTCGGCGTCACCGGACCTGCATGCGCCCGGCGAGCGCCAGGGCCGCCTCCACGTGCAGCCGCGCCGTCGGCAGCAGCGGCACGGCGCAGTCCTGCTCGCCGAGGAGCAGCTCGAGCTCGGTGCAGCCGAGCACGACGGCCTGCGCGCCGGCGTGGGCGAGCCGGGCCAGCACGCCCCGCAGCGCGGTGCGGGTGGCGTCGGACAGCACACCGCGGCAGAGCTCGTCGAAGATCGCCCGGTCGAGCAGCGCGCGGTCGTCCGCGTCGGGCACGAGCACCTCGAGGCCGGCGCGCCCCAGCCGCTCGGCGTAGAAGGGCTCGCGCATCGTGGCGTCCGCGCCGGTCAGCCCGACGCGGGTGGCCCCGAGCCGCTGCGCTGCGGCGGCTGCGACGTCGGCGATGTGCAGGAACGGCACGCCGAGGCCGGTCTCCAGCGCGGGGGCGACCTTGTGCATGTAGTTCGTGCAGAGCAGGACCAGGTCGGCGCCGCCCGCCTCCAGCGCCTCGGCCTCGCGCAGCAGCAGGTCGGCCGCGTCGTCCCAGCGGTCCTCGACCTGCAGCCGCCGGACGTGCGCGAAGTCGACGCTGCGCACGAGCAGGTCGGCGCTCGACAGCCCGCCCGACCGCTCGCGCACCAGCTCGTTGGCCGTCCGGTAGTACAGCGCCGTCGACTCCCAGCTCATCCCGCCCAGCAGCCCGATCGTCGTCATGCGCCCACGGTGGGTCGTCGGACCGGACGCCACAAGGCCGGCCGGACGGGAGGCGGACCCAAGCAGTGCTTGGGTGTCGGCATGGACCCTCGTCGGCTGCTGGTGTTCCGGCAGGTCGCCCGCGCCGGCTCGCTGGCCGGCGCCGCCCGCGCCCTCGGCTGGACGCAGCCCGCCGTCAGCCAGCACGTCCGGCGCCTGGAGGCCGACACCGGGACGCCGCTCGTCGTCCGGGCCGGGCGTGGGGTCGCCCTCACCGAGGCCGGCCGGGTGCTGCTGCGGCACGCGGACGCCGTCGCCGACCGGCTGGACGCCGCCGAGCAGGAGGTCGCGGCGCTGACCGGTCTGACCGCCGGGCTGGTGCGGGTCGCGGCGTTCCCGACCGCCGCCGCGGTGCTGCTGCCGGACGTGCTCGCCGCGCTGCTCGCGCGGGCGCCGCGGCTCGACGTCCGGTTCACCGAGCTCGAGCCGCCGGAGGCCGAGGCCGCCGTCCGCACCGGCGACGCCGACCTCGCGGTCGTGTTCCGCCACGCGCTCGACACCGCGCCGGTCGAGGGGGACCTCGTGCGCGAGCCGCTGACCCGCCACCCCGTGCTGGCCGTGGTGCCCGAGGGACGCACGGCGACCCGGCTCGAGGACCTCGCCGACGATCGGTGGATCGCCGGCTGCCCGCGCTGCCGCGCGCACCTGCTGCGCTGCGCGCGGGCGCGGGACTTCCAGCCGGACGTCCGCTTCGCCACCGACGACCACGTCGTGGTGCAGCGGCTCGTCGCCCGCGGGCTGGGCGTGGCGCTGCTGCCGAGCTGGGCGCTGGAGGCGTCGGCGCAGCCCGGGATCGTCGCCGTCCCGGTGTCCGGCGTCGACGACCGGGTGGTCGACGTGCTGGTGCGACCGGACGCCCGCCGGGTGCCCGGGGTCGCGGCCGTCCTGGACGGGCTGCGGACGGCGGCGCTCAGCCCAGCGCCGCCAGGAACGCCAGCACCCGCTGCTCGACGAGGGCCGCCGCGTCCGGGTCGAAGACGGGCAGGCTCCGGTCGGTGAACAGGTGCTCGCCGCCCGGGTAGGCGAACAGCTCGACCTCGGCGCGGTCGGCGGCGAGCGCCCGGGCGACGTCGACGTCGCCCTCGGGGTCGTCGGCCATGACGTGCACCTGCCCGGGCACGCCGTCGGGCCAGCTGCCGCCGAGGTCCTCGGGGCGCACGCAGCCGTGCAGCAGCAGGACGCCGCGCGCCCCCGGACGCTCCAGCAGCAGGGTCATCGCCGGCATCAGGCCGAGCGACATGCCGGCCAGGACGACCTCGGCGGGCAGGGCCTGCGCCGCTCGGCGGCCGCGCTCGACGACGGTGTCGAAGCCGATCGAGCGGGCGTGGCCGACCCCGCTGTCCAGGTCGTCGAAGGTGCGCCCCTCGTACAGGTCCGGCAGGTGGACGACGTGCCCGGCCGCCCGCAGGGCGTCCGCGAACGCCCGCACGCCGGACGTCAGCCCCTGCGCGTGGTGGAGCAGCAGCACCTCGGCCACGAGCCGGCCGGCTACCGCGGGAAGGCGACGGGGCTGCGGTGGCCGTCGCGGTCGACGGCGCGGACCCCGAAGAACACGTTGTCCTTGCTGAGGTCGAGCGTGACGGCGGTGACGTCGCCGACCGCCACCGACTCCTCCCAGGTGGGCGACGTGGTCTCGCGCCAGACCACCTCGTAGTGGGACAGGTCGGGCTCGGTACCGCGGGTCCACACGATGTCGGTCTCGTTGGTGAGCCGGTCGGTCAGCAGCCGCGCGCCCGTGGGCGTGCCGGGGGCCTGCGCCGCCGACCACAGCGTCGCGCCGTTCACCCGCGCGACGTCGGCGATGTAGCGGAAGTCGCAGAACTCCGGCAGGTCGCCGTACTGCACGCCGTCCTCGACGCGGACGTCCTGGTGCTGGTGGGCGAAGTCCTCGCGCGGCTCGGTGAGGCGCACCGCCGGGTAGCCCCGCTCGAGGAACGGGATGTGGTCACCGCCGCGCAGGTAGCGGTCACGGCGGTAGATGATCCGGACGTCGAGGTTGGTCGAGATGCCGCCGTTGACCTCCTCGGCGTAGCGCGCCCACTGCCGCGTCGCCGAGTCGTTCTCGCCGCCGACGCTGCGCCGGCGGGCCGCCTCGGCGGGCGTCTCGCTGGTCGGCACCCCCTCGGCGAACAGGCGCACCGTCCCGCGGTCGACGACGCCCTCGTCACCCTTGGGGCTGCCGACGATGTCGTTGGTGATCATGCCCTGCACGTCTGTGCCGGCCTCGCGCAGCGTCCTGGCGAGGTACCCCGAGCCGTACAGGCCCTGCTCCTCGCCGGCGACGGCGGCGAACACGATGGTCGCCTCGGACTCGCGGGTGGCCATGACGCGGGCCAGCTCGAGCAGCACGGCGACCCCGGACGCGTCGTCGTCGGCGCCCGGTGCGTCGCTCGTGAAGTCGTCCACGTCGCTCGCCCGCGAGTCGTAGTGCCCGGCGAGCACGTAGACCCGCTCGGGGTGCACCGAGCCGCGCAGCGTGCCCAGCACGTTCGTGATGGTCGTCGTGCGCGGGATGCGGCTGGCCGGCGGCTGCTCGTAGGACTGCAGCTCGGCGGTGAAGCGCCCGCCCGAGGTCGCCGCCACCTCGGAGAAGCGGGCGAGCAGCCAGTCGCGCGACGCCCCGATGCCGCGCACCGGGTCGGTCTGGCTCGACAGGGTGTGCCGGGTGCCGAAGGCGGCGAGCCGGCGGACGTCGGCCTCGATGCGTCGGGCGTCGACGCCCGCCAGGACCGCCCGCAGCTCGGCGTCGACCCGCGGCCGGCGCGGCCGGGCGGCGGCCGACGCCGCGGTCCCGGCGAGCGGGACGGCCGCGGCTGCCGCGATCGCGGACGAGAGCAGCACCCTGCGGGTGAGGCCGGCAGCCGGCGCGGACGTGTCGGACGGTGCGGGCTCGGTCACACGAGGTTCCTACGGCACGCCGATGCGCTCCGCAAGTGGCGTCCCGCGGGGCAGCGCCGCATCAGCCGCCGGGTCGCGCCGGCAGCGAGAGGCTGAGCCGGGCCACCTCGTCGTTCTCGTCGCGCTCGACGACCACGGTGTCGGACGCCGACGCGCCGCCCTGCTCGGCGGCGCGCACCAGCTCCTGCAGGTCGCCGAGGGTCACCACGTCGCACAGGTCCAGCTCGAGCTTGCGGGTCAGCATGCGTCGATCCTGCCACCCGGCCTACGGTGCGTCCCGTGACCGTCGCCTTCCTGCTGACCGCGCTCGTCGTCGTCGCCACGCCCGGCACCGGCGCGCTCTACACGGTCGCCGCCGGACTGCGCGGCGGCCGCCGGGCCAGCGTTCTCGCCGCCCTGGGCTGCACGCTCGGGACCGTGCCGCACCTCGCCGCCGCCGTGACGGGCACCGCCGCCGTGCTGCGCGCCAGCGGGCTCGCCTTCGAGGCGGTGAAGGTCCTCGGCGTCGCCTACCTGCTGCTCATGGCCTGGTGGACGTGGCGCGACCGCAGCGCGCTCACCGTCGACGAGACCGCCGCAAGCGTGTCGCCGCGGCGGATCGTCGTGCAGGCGGTGCTGGTCAACCTGCTCAACCCGAAGCTGACGATCTTCTTCTTCGCGTTCCTGCCGCAGTTCGTGCCGGCCGACGACCCGTCCGCGCTGCGCACGATGCTCGCCCTGAGCGCGGTGTTCATGGCGATGACGTTCGTCGTGTTCGCCGCGTACGGCGCCTGCGCGGCCGCACTGCGGTCGCGGCTGCTGGCCCGGCCGGTGGTCGTCGACCGGCTGCGCAAGGCGTTCGCGCTGTCGTTCGCCGGGCTCGGCGTGCGGCTGGCGACCACCTCGCGCTGAGCGGGACTCAGCCCAGGGCGGCCCGCACGCGCGGGGCCACCTCGGTGCCGAGCAGCTCGATGCCGTGCAGCAGGTCCTCGTGCGCGAGGCGCACGTTCGTCATCTGCAGCGACAGGCGCGCCACCCCGCCGAGGTCCGCGGCGATGCGCAGCGCCTTGACAGCCACCTGCTCGGGGTCGCCGATGAGGAAGGCGCCGTCCGGCTCGAGCATCGCGTCGTACTGGCCGCGCGACGGGGCGCCGAAGCCGCGCTCCCGCCCGATCTTGGTGAACATCTGCGCCCAGCCCGGGTAGAACAGGTCGGCCGCCTGCTCGGGGGTGTCGCCGACGTAGCCGAAGCAGTGCAGCCCGACCCGGAGCTGCTCGGGGTCGTGCCCGGCGCGGCGCCCGGCCTCGCGGTAGAGGTCGACGAGCGGGCGGAAGCGCGCCGGCTGCCCGCCGATGATCGCGACCATGAGCGGCAGGCCGAGGGCGCCGGCGCGGACGAACGACCCGGGCGTGCCGCCGACCCCGACCCAGATCGGCAGCGGGTCCTGCAGCGGTCGCGGGTACACGCCCTGGCCGGTGAGCGCGGGACGGTGCCGGCCCGACCAGGTCACCCGCTCCGAGGCGCGGATCTGCAGCAGCAGGTCGAGCTTCTCGGCGAACAGCTCGTCGTAGTCGGCGAGGTCGAGGCCGAACAGCGGGAACGACTCGGTGAACGAGCCGCGCCCGACGACGAGGTCGATGCGGCCCTGGCTGATGAGGTCGAGCGTCGCGAACTCCTGGAACACGCGCACCGGGTCGCCCGCGCTCAGCACCGTCACCGCGCTGTTGAGCCGGATGCTCGTCGTCCGCGCCGCGGCGGCGGCCAGCAGCACGGCCGGCGCCGAGTCCAGGTACTCGGCCCGGTGGTGCTCGCCGATGCCGTAGCTGTCGAGGCCGACCCGGTCGGCCAGCTCGACCTCCTCCAGCAGGTGCTGCACGCGCTCGACCGGCGTGACGTCGATCCCCGTGCGGGGGTCGGTCACGGTCGAGACGAAGCTGTCGATGCCGAGGTCCACGGTGCTCCCGTCGTCGGTCCAGCCCGCCCTGGGCCTGTGCACGCGCAAGCACCGCAGGCGCTGCCGGTGTTCCCGCGCCTCGCCGCGCACGGCGTGGACACCGCACCGACTCCGGGGCGAAACCTGCCCGGGACGGGGGCTTCGTAGCGTGCCGCGACCTCGCTCGCCGACCCTCTCGAAGGAGCCTTCGTGCTCGCAGGACCGACCAGCAGCACCCCCCTCGGACGCCGGCGTGCGCGCCCTGCCGGGCGACGACCGGCTGCCGCGCTCGGCGCCGCAACCGCCTGCGTCGTGCTCGCCGCGACCGTCGCGCCCGCGTCCGCCGTCACCGACGTCGCCGCCGGCCCGGGCCTGGTCTGGCAGGTGCACGACGCGGCCCCGCCCGGCCTGGACACCGGCAGCCTGCGGGCCGTCAGCGGCGCGCCGGTCGACGGGTTCGGCAACCTCAAGGTGCGGGTCGGCACGTCCCCCGCGCCGCGCCTGAACGGCGAGATGATGCGCGGCTTCGGGCTGGTCTTCGACGGCGTGGACGGCTTCCAGACCACGTCGGCGGTCGACCTCGGCGGCATCCACATCACCCGCGCCGTCGACGTCTCGGCCGAGACCAGCGCGTCGCGCTTCTTCGACACGTTCACCAACACCACCCGCCGTCCCGTCACCGTCGACGTCTCGTTCGGCGGCTCGCTCGGCTACGGCACCGGCGCAGACGCGGGGCTCGTCCGTGCGACGTCCTCCGGCGACGCCCGCCTGACCCGCAACGACACCTGGACGGTCGCCGCGACGACCGACGTCCGCGACCGGCCGGTCGGGATCGTGACCGGGACCGCCGCGCCGTCCGCCGGCGGGCTCACCCGCATCGGCAACCAGGAGCGCGACCCGTTCCGGACCGACCGCGTGCAGACCGGTCACGAGGCCAACTCCTACGGCTGGGTGCACCGCCTGGTCGTCGAGCCGCGCGCTACCGAGTCGCTCGTGCGGTACGTGCACGTCGGGACGACCGGCGAGGCCGCGGTGGCCGCCGCCACGGACGCCGTCGCGCGGCTGTCGTCCGCGCCCGACCTGTCCGGGCTCAGCCCCGCCGCGCTCTGCACGGTGCAGAACTGGGTCCTCGAGGGCCTGGACGCCAGGACCTGCCGCCGGGCGGGCGCGCTGGACCTGCCGGACGCGCCCGAGGCGCCGTCGCCGGTGACGAGCTCGCGCTACGACGTCGTCGACAAGAGCATCGCGCAGCTGCAGGCCGACATGCGCGCCGGCCGCACGACCTCGGAGGAGATCGTCCGGGCCTACCTGGACCGCATCGCGGTGTACGACACCGGCCAGCTCGGCTTCCACGCCTTCATCACCGTCGCGGACGACGCCGTGCAGCAGGCTCGGGCGGCCGACCGGGCCCGCACGCGCGGCCGGACCGGCGACCTGCTCGGCATCCCGATCGCCCTCAAGGACCTGTACGACACCTTCGACATGCCGACCACCGGAGGGACGCGCGCGCTCGACGGCTGGCAGCCCGAGGCCGACGCGCACCAGGTCGCCCAGCTGCGCGCTGCCGGCGCGGTGATGATCGGCAAGGCCAACCTGTCGGAGTTCGCGAACTCCGGCAGCTACAGCGAGAGCGGCTACGGCCAGGTCTGGAACGCGCTGTACCCGTCGAAGACGTCCTTCGGCTCCAGCGGCGGCTCGGCCGTCGCGGTGGCCACGAGCATGGCCGCGGCCGGGATGGGCAGCCAGACGGGCGTCTCGCTCTACGCGCCCACGACCGGCAACAGCCTGACGACGTTCCGCGGCACCGACGGCATGGCCAGCGTGCACGGCGTGATGCCGCTGACCTGGGGACAGGACTACGCCGGCCCGATCGCCCGGACGGTGACCGACCTCGCGTCGCTGCTGAACGCCACCACCGGCACCGACGACCGCGACCCGCTCACGGCCGAGGCCGACCTCCACCGGCCCGCGAACTGGAAGACGGCGCTGCGGCCGGGTGCCCTGTCCGGCAAGCGGATCGGCTTCCTGCCGACCTCGTTCGTCTCGTCCTACGCCGACGACGACACCGGTGCCGCGGTGCGGGAGCGCTTCGCCGACCTCGAGGCGGCCGGCGCTACGATGGTGGAGCTGACCGCCCCGCCGAGCGGCGGTGCGGCGCCGGGCGGCAGCCGGAACGAGGAGGGCTGGGCGCGCTACATCGAGCTGCACGACGACTTCCCGTACGCCGACGGCGACGCGCTGCTCGCCTCGCCCGAGGTGCTCCCGTACAACCGGCGCACCCTGCGCGACACGCCGCGGATGACGCCGGCCGAGGTCGACGCGTGGCTGGCCTACCGCACGACGTACAAGCAGCGCATCGGGGCCTGGATGGACGCCGCGGGCGTCGACGCCGTCGTCTACCCCGGCTTCCTCAGCGACATGTACGACAACGACGGGGCGAGCTCGCAGCACAGCTCGGACCGCGGCACCGGCGTGCTCACCTCGAACGTCGGGCTGCCGACCGTGGTCGTGCCGGTCGGGACGAACGGCCACGGCTACAGCATCTCGATGCAGCTGATGGGCCGGGCGTGGGCCGACGCGGAGGGGCTCGGCATGGGCTTCGCGCTGGAGCAGCAGGTCGACGGCCGGCAGGTGACCGCCTACGCC
>CAXTFU010000085.1:0-15561 GCA_964243385.1 uncultured bacterium
GGGCGCGGCAGGTCAGGGGCGCGGCAGGTCAGGGGCGCGGCAGGTCAGGGGCGCGCAGGTCGACCTCGGGGCGGCGGGGGTCGCGCAGGTCGGTGCCGGCGTCGAGCCAGCGCTGCTCGAGGGCCTGCGCACCGTGCACCCGCTTCCAGGCCGCCTCGTTCGGCGTCATGGGCAGCACGGGCAGGAAGCGGACGGGCTCGTGGTCGGCGCTCAGCTCGAGGTCGGGCACCACGCCGCCGGAGGCGCCGACGAGCACGGCCGTGAACGGGGCGCCGTCCCACAGCGCCTCGCCGAGGTCGAGGCCGGCGCCGGGCACCAGCACCACGCCCTCGACGGCCGGGCTCGCCGCGAGGACCGCCAGCCGGCGCAGGACGCTGTCGTGCAGGTCGCGGACGCTCAGCAGCAGCTCGGCGCGCGGCCCGTCCTCGAGGACGACGAGCGCGCCGGGGTCGCCCATCGGCGCCCGGGACATCCCGAGGGTCACGTACCGGACGAGCCCGTCGGGGTCAGGACCGAAGCGGAGGACGTCGATGCGCTCGGCGCCGAGGAAGCTCACGCCGGCCCGGCCGCTGTCCTGGCCGAGCACCGACAGCAGGTGCGCCTCGACCTGCAGGAGCACCGAGTCGGGGTCGAGGGCTGGCACCCGCCCAGCCTAGGGAGGAGCCGTGCTGGCCTCAGCCGAGCGCGACCAGCCGCGGCGGGCCCTGACGCGGGACGCCGCTCACCGGTGCGGCCGTCGCCGCCGGCGCAGCAGGCGGGGCGAGCTGGTGCACGGTCACGGGCTGCTCGAGCCAGGCCAGCAGCCGGTCGTGCGGCAGCGGACGGCTGACCAGGTAGCCCTGCGCGCTGTCGCAGCCCAGGCCCTGCAGCACCGCCAGGCTGCGCGCGTCCTCGACGCCCTCGGCGACGACCCGCAGGCCGAGGTTGTGCCCGAGGTCGACGATGGCCCGCACGATCGCGACGTCGCCGGACTCGGTGGCGAGGTCCGACACGAAGCTCTTGTCGATCTTGACCTCGTCCACGGGCAGCCGCTGGAGGTAGGCCAGCGAGCTGTAGCCGGTCCCGAAGTCGTCCACCGACAGCTGGACGCCCAGGCTGTGCAGCTGCCTGAGCACCCGCGTCGCACGGTCCGGGTCGTGCATGACGCTGCTCTCGGTCACCTCGAGGGTGAGCCGCTCGGCCGGCACGCCGGCGTCGTGCAGCGCCTCGGCGACCTCGGCCACGAAGCCCGGTGCCATGAGGGCGCGCGGTGACACGTTGACCGCGATCTCGAGGTCGTGCCCGGCGGCGGCCCAGGACGCGCGGTGCTCGAGCGCCGTCCGCAGCACCAGCGAGGTGAGCGGGACGATGAGCCCCGTGTGCTCGGCGATGCCGATGAAGTCGTCCGGCGGGACGTTGCCGAGGGTCGGGTGCTGCCAGCGCACCAGCGCCTCCACGCCGGTCGGCGACGCGTCCGACACCCGCACCTTGGGCTGGTAGTGGCAGGTGAGCAGCCCGGTCTCGACGGCGAGGCGCAGGTCGTTGACGAGCGCCAGCCGGCGGGGGTTCGACCGGTCGATCTCGGGGCCGTAGACCTGCAGCGCCACCTGCGACTCCTTGCCCGCGTACATGGCGACGTCCGCGTGCCGCAGGAGCACCGAGCTGTCGTCACCGTGCTCGGGGCACAGGGCGGCGCCGATCGACGCGCGGATCTCGAGCTCGACGTCGCTCACGCGGAACGGGGCGCGCAGCGCGCCGTGCAGCTGCGCGGCCACCTGCTCGACGTCGTCGCTGCCGTCGGGGACGGGCACGAGCAGGGCGAACTCGTCACCACCCAGGCGGGCCACCGTGACGTCGTCCGGCACCGACGTGGCCAGGCGCCGGGCGACCTCGACCAGCACGCGGTCGCCGCTCTCGTGGCCGAGCGTGTCGTTGACGTCCTTGAAGCCGTCGAGGTCCATGAGCAGCACCGCGAACGAGCTCCCGGGACGCCGGCTCTCGATCGCGCTGCGCAGCCGCTCGGCGAACAGGGTGCGGTTCGGCAGGCCCGTCAGCGCGTCGTGGGTCGCCTCGTCGCGCAGCCGCTCGACGAGGTCGGCGCTGCGCACGGCGATCTCCAGGTGGGCGGCGACCATCTCGAGCAGGCTCTGGTCGTGCTCGGCGAACGAGGCCATCTCGCCCAGCCGCTCGCCGACCATCACCGCACCGACGACGCCGCTGGCGGTGGTGAGGGGGACGACGACGGCGTCGCGCAGCCCGACCTCGGCCAGCCAGGCCGCCTCGGCGGGCTCCTGGGTGCCGCGGACGAGCCGGCGGGCGCCGCCACCGGCGAGCACCGACGCCACCGGGCCGGCGAGCTGCGCCCGCGTCGCCGGGCCGACGCCGTCAGCCGTCGCGTGCAGCGTCCGCGCCGGCATGCCGGGCTCGCCGGACTGGACGACCACCTGCGCGCAGTCGGCGACGAGCAGCACCCGGACGTGCTCCAGCGCCTGCGACAGGAGCGTCTCGGCGCTGCCGCCGGCGCCCATGGCGGACGTGAACGCGTGCAGCAGCTCGAGCGTCTGGTGGCGGCGCAGCAGGGTGCCGTAGACCCGGTAGCCGGCGGTGAACATGACGGCCAGGACGAGCAGGATCGGCAGCGCCCGCGCGTCGGCCCGACCGACGACGAGCGCCAGCAGCGCCGCGGAGGTGCTCAGCAGCGCACCGACGACGAGCGGGACGAACCACAGCAGGGCGTCCGCCCGGCGCATCGGCCCCTGCAGGCGGACGACGGCCGCGAGCAGCAGCCCGCCGGTCACCAGGCTCACCGCGACCGTCGCCGCGTAGGCGGCCGCCCAGGCCTGCGGCCCGAACTCGGCGCTCCCGCGCAGCGCCGTGAGCAGGACGACGGCCAGGCCGACCTCGACGCAGAACAGGGCCAGGTTGAAGACCGCCTTGAAGGCCCGGGTCCGGCGCCACAGGGCGACGAGCAGCCAGCCGCCCAGCCGGGCCAGCAGCAGCAGGCCCGGGTCGACGAGGAACAGCGCGAGCACGAACGGGAACTCGCTGAGCGACAGCGAGACGGTGGAGCGACGGACCTCGACGTGCAGCTGGGTGCTCTCGGCCAGCGCGAACGCGGCCACCAGCAGCGGCAGGGCCCACGGGAGCTCCGCGCCGAAGTCCGCCGCGTCCGGGACGACGGTGAGCCAGCCTGCCAGCGCGAGCAGGCCGACGAGCGCCGTCAGCGGCGCGAGGCGCTCGCTGGGCGTTCGCGGGGTCCTGCGCTGGGCGTGGCTCACGACGTCCTCTCCGGAGGCGGCGGACCGCGGCGACGGTCCACGTGCTGACGACTGCTGACGAGCCGCGGTGCGCGGCCCAGGTCAGCCGACGGCGCCGCCGTTCAGCGAGCCGCCGTTCAGCGAGCCGCCGTTCAGCGAGCCGCCGTTCAGGGACCCGCCGTTCAGCGAGCCGCCCTTGGTGGTCGGCGCGGCGTGGGCCGGCACTGCAGCCATGAAGGCGAGACCGAGGGTCAGGCCGGCGACGAGCAGCGCGGGACGACGACGCGGGGTGCGGGACAGGTTCGACATGGGTGGTCTCCGAGTCACAGAAGGGGTTCTGGCTCGAGATGGATCGGCGCGGCCGCCGGGGGTCCGTCCACCCGTTGGAGTGTCAAGGGATCATGGCGGTCCTTCCGGCCCGGAGACGTCCGACGTCCGTCCCATCGGCAGGACTTCAGGAACGTGGAGCACCGACGTCCGGACCTGCCGGACCGCGGTGGCGCAGGCGCAGGCGGGTCCCGCCGCCGAGCGCGCCGAGCACGGCCCTCGGGCCGAGCCGGTGCCCGCACCCGCGCCGTGAGGCGGCTCACCCTCGCGTCCGTCGCCGGGCGGCGGGTACTCCGCAGCCGTGACGACCTCGACCTCGCCGTTGCTCTCGGCCGGAACGGCCGCCTTCCGGCTCGCCTCGCGCCTGCGGGGCGAGCGGGCCATCCACGCCCGCGGACGGGCCTTCTCCGGCACGGTCGTGCTGGACGGGACCGCCGGCACGGGCGCGCCGGTGCTCGACACCGCGCGGTCCTACGACGCCGTCGTGCGCTTCTCGCGCTCGGCCGGGCTGCCCGCCTGGTTGCCGGACGTGTACGGGCTGGCGGTCCGCCTGGTCGACGCGCACGGACCTGGCGCGCACCAGGACCTGCTGCTCGACGCCACCCAGCCGGCGCCGCTGCTGCGCCGCCTGCCGTGGCCCCGGTGGGACGGGACGGGCGCCCTCTACAGCTCGCTGCTCCCCTACGACGCGGCCGGGCAGCGGCTGCTGCTCGGTGCCCGCCCGGTGCCGGGGACGCCGTCGGCCCGCTCGCTGGCCGAGCTGCCCGAGCGCCTGGAGCTCGCCCTGCTCGTCGCCACGCCGCACGGGCCGTGGCGCGAGGTCGGCCGCCTGCGCACCTCGGGTGAGCTGCCCGCACCCGAGGGACGGCGCACCCGGTTCTCCCCCGGCATGACCGGCGGCGGGCTGCGTCCGGCCGGGCCGTTCCAGAGCTGGCGCGAGCACGCCTACCCCGCCTCGCACGTCGCGCCCGACGAGCGCTGAGCGGCCGGGCGCTCAGCCCGTCGCGAAGCCGTGCAGCAGGAAAAGGTTCAGCGCGATCACCACGGCGGCGATGACGGTCGCCGCGACGGTGGTCGCCCGCCGGTTGACGAGCGGTCCCATGACGTCGCGCCGCCGGGTCAGCAGCACGAGCGGGACGAGCGCGAACGGGATGCCGAACGAGAGCACCACCTGGCTCAGCACGAGCGCCCGGGTGGGGTCGAAGCCGGTCGCGAGGACGACCAGTGCGGGCGCCATCGTGATCGCCCGGCGCAGCGACAGCGGGATCCGGCGCTGCAGGAAGCCCTGCATGACGACCTGCCCGGCGTAGGTGCCGACCCCGGACGACGCGAAGCCCGACGCGAGCAGGGCGACGCCGAAGGCCAGCGCCGCCGGCGCGCCCGCCACCCGGTCGAGCGCGGCGTGCACCCCGTCGAGCGTGTCGATGCCGGGCAGGTCGCGCCCGAAGAACAGCCGCGCGGCCAGCACGAGCATCGACAGGTTCACCAGCCCGGCCACGCCGAGCGCCAGCACGACGTCGACGCGCTGGTGGCGCAGCAGCGAGCGCACCTGCTCGTCGTCGTCGGCGGTCACCCGGTCGGACGTCAGCGCGCTGTGCAGGTAGATGACGTGCGGCATGACCGTCGCGCCGAGGATGCCCGTCGCCAGCAGCACGCTGTCGGTGCCCTCGAAGCGGGGCACCAGCCCGCCGGCCACCGCGCCCGGGTCGACGCCGGCGCGCAGCGAGTTGTAGACGAACCCGAGCGCGATGACGCCCAGCAGGCCGCCGACGGCCAGCTCGAAGGGCCGGTAGCCGCGACCCTGCAGGGCCAGCAGCGCGAACGCCACGGCCGCGGTGAGCAGCCCGCCGGACAGCAGCGGGATCCCGAGCAGCAGGTTCAGCGCGATGGCGCCACCGATGATCTCGGCGAGGTCGGTCGCCATCGCGACGAGCTCGGCCTGCACCCACAGCCCGTGCGTCACCGGGCGCGGGAAGTGCTCGCGACACAGCTCGGGCAGGTTGCGCCCGGTCGCGAGGCCGACCTTGCCGGCCAGCAGCTGGATGAGCATCGCCATGAGGTTCGCCGCGACGATCACCCACACGAGCAGGTAGCCGTACTCGGCGCCGGCGGAGAAGTTGGTGGCGAAGTTGCCCGGGTCGACGTAGGCGATCGCGGCGACGAACGCCGGCCCGAGCAGCGCGACCGAGCCGCGCACGCGCCCGCGGCTGCGCACGCTCTGCACCGAGGGCCTCGTCGGCGGCCGGCGGACGGGAGCGGGCCGGGTCACAGCAGCCCCCGCAGGCGCAGCTCGTCCTGCAGCACCGGCTCGACGAGCGCGCGGACGTCGTCGTTCGCGTACGCCGCCCAGGCCACGTCGCTGGTGAGGTCGAGCGGGGCGTCGAGCGGGCGGCCGTCCGGCTGGGCGACCCGCACCCCCGCCTCGGCCGCGACCAGCCAGCCGGCCAGGTCGTACGGGTGCGCGCAGATGCCGGCGCGCTCGGTGCCGAGCAGCGGCCGCAGGTCGCAGGCCCAGCGGTCGTGGCCGACGGCGAGCTCGACGAGCGTGCCGCCGGTGCAGTACTGGTCCTCGAAGGCCTGTGCCTTGCCGGCGCGGGGCGGGCCGAGCACGCGGCGGGCGACGGCGTCGTCGATCGCGGCGAGCTCCTCGCGCGCGCCCGGGAAGTAGCGCGCGACGCCGCCGTAGCCCTGCTCGAGCCCCGTCGCGGTGGACGGCCGCACCGGCAGCGGCGCGCGTCCGCCGTCGCGCAGGTCGACCCGCTCACCGGTGGTCCCCCGCCCGCGGACGGCCGACAGCACGTCGGCCCAGCCCGCCTTGACGACCGGCACCTCGACCGCCACCGACACCTCCAGGTCGGCCAGCGTCGCACCCGCACCCGCACCCGCACCGGCAGCGGCACCGGCAGCGACCGGGGGGCGGGCAGCGCCGACGAGCACCCACGCCGAGCGCTTCTGGTGGGCGAGCTGCCGCGTCCCGTCGAGCGGGTCGACGACGAGGGTCCACCCCGGCTCGCCGGCCCCGACGACGGTGCGCGCCGGGTCGAGGCCCTCCGCGACCAGGCGCAGCGCGACGCCGAGCTCGCCGGCCAGCTGCTCGGTGAGTGCGACGAGCCGGGCCTCGGAGACGCGGTCGACCGCGAAGGCGGTGTCGCCCGGGCCGCTGTCGTCGAAGGCGGCCAGCTGCTCGACGCTCGAGGCGCGGCACGCGGCCAGCACGTCGTCGCGCACCGCCTCCGCGAGCACGACCAGGCGGTCGCGCAGCACCAGCGCCCCGTCCGCCGTCATGCGTCCGCCGTCATGCGGCCGCGCTCGTGCTTCCGCGCTCGTGCTTCGGCGCTCGTGCTTCGGCGCTCACGCGTCTGCGCTCACGCGTCCGGGGCCCGCTCGACCGGGCCGGGCGGCTGGGCCGGGCTGCCGGCCCGGATGACCAGGCCCAGGCCGCAGACGAGCAGCACCGCCGCGGGGACGGCCAGCAGCGGAGGGCGCTCACCGAGGAACACCGCCGCCAGCGCCGCCGCCCCCGGGATCTCGAGCAGGATGAGCATGCTGACGAGCGTCGGGCCGACCGTGCGCAGCACCCGGTTGAACAGCGAGTGGCCGAGCAGCTGCGCGCCGAGGGTCAGCGCCGCGAGCTTGGCCCAGTCGTCGGCGTCGTAGCCCGTCAGGTGCTGGCCCGCGACCAGGCAGGCTCCGAGCAGCAGCGCGGCGGTCGTGGCGTAGCAGAGCAGCGTGTAGGTGGTCGTCGAGACGCTGCGCCGCACCTCGCTGCCGGCGGTCATGTAGAGCGCGGCGAAGGCGCCGCCGGCCAGGGCCAGCAGGTCGCCGAGCAGCGCCCGGCCGCTGAGCTGCAGGTCGACGCCGGTGAGCAGCAGCGCGCCGCTCATCGCCACCGCGATGCCGACCCACACGGCGCGGCCGACGGGCGCGCCGCGGGCGGCGGAGATCATCGCCGCCCAGACCGGCTGCGTGGCCACGAGCGCCGTCGCCGACGCCACCGAGGTGTACGTCAGTGCGGGCGTCCAGGTGGCGAAGTGCAGGGCCAGCAGCAGGCCGGCGAGCGCGGCCAGGCGCAGCTCGCGACCGTCGAGCCGGCGCAGCTCGTCGCGGCAGGTGACCAGGGCGACCGGCAGCAGCAGCCCGGCCGCGAGGGCGTTGCGCCAGAAGGCGATGGCGAGCGCAGGCACAGCAGCCGCCGCGATGAGCGGGCCGGACGTGCTGACCGCGGTGAGCGCGACCGCGATGAGCAGGACGTCGGTGCGCTGCACCAGCCCGACGGCGGGCAAGGGGGCGCGCACCTGCCCCTGCGTCGCCGTCACCCGCTGATCCTGCCAGGCCGGTCCGCCGGCCCCGCGCCCGTGCGGCGGGGCCGGCGAGTCCCGGGACGTGCGCCCCCGGCGGGACGGTCTACTCGTGCTTGAGGACGTCCTGCACCTTGCTGGCGACCTTCTCCATCGCGCTCGGCAGCTCGGTCGTGCCGAACAGGCGGGAGTCGGGGTGGGTGGGCGGCGGCATCTCGGCCGTCGTGGTCGGGCCCTCGTGGTAGCTGAACGTGCCGCTGCCGTCCGGGGTCGGACCGCTCGCCCAGCGGCCCTCGGAGGCGTGCTGGCCGTCGGAGAAGTTGAGGTACTGGTAGGAGACCTCCTGCGGGGCGTCCTGCTCGTGGCCGTAGTTGCTCGGCGCCGGCAGGCCCTCCAGCCCGTCCTCCTTGAGCTCCTCGATCGCCGCGAGCCACTGGTTCTGGTGCATGGTGTCGCGGGCGAGCAGGAACTTCAGCATGTCCTTGACGCCGTGGTCGTCGGTCATGTGGATGAGGCGGGCGACCTGCACGCGGCCCTGCATCTCGGCGTTGGCGTTGGCGTGGAAGTCGGCCATCAGGTTGCCGCTGGCGGTCACGTAGCTGCCCTGCCAGGGGTTGCCGTTGCTGTCGACCGGACGCGCCCCGGCGCCCGCGACGATCGCGTGCTGGCGGTCCATGCCGCCGATGACGGCGGCGACGGTCGGGTCGTCCTGCAGGGACGTGCCGCTGACGCCGAGCGGCTGCTTCTCGAGCAGCTGCGCGATCATCACGGCGAGCATCTCGACGTGGCCGAACTCCTCGGCGGCGATGCCGAAGACGAGGTCGCGGTACTTGCCGGGGATGTGCATGTTCCAGCCCTGGAAGGCGTACTGCATGGCGACGCTGATCTCGCCGTACTGGCCGCCGAGCACCTCCTGCAGGTGACGCGCGAACACGGCGTCCGGCGACGAGGGCTTGGCCGAGAACTGGAGCTCCTGGCGGTGGAAGAACACGGACTCTCCTGAGGGGTCGCAGTGGTGCCGTCGTCCGCGCACTGCCCCTGTCCCGCCGACTCTCACGCCCGTCCCGTGGCAGTCTCGCCGCGTGCCCGTGCCGACACTGATCGTCGAAGCGACCCGCCGGTCCGGCGTCGTGTGGGTGAGCCCGGACGGGCGTGAGCCGCGCCTGGTGTGGCACCTGTGGCACGACGACGCGCTGTACCTCGTCGGCGGCGGGGACGAGCAGGAGCTGCCGCCGCTGCGGGACCGCGCCGTCGTCGTCGTGCGCTCCAAGGCCAGCCAGAGCGACCGGGTCGTCGAGTGGACCGCCGACGTCGAGCCGGTCCTGCCCGGGACGCCGCGGTGGGACGAGGTCGTGCCGCTGCTGGCCGCGGAGCGCCTCAACGCGCCGTCGGCCGTCGACCTGCCGGCGCGCTGGGCCGCCGCGTCGACGGTGCTGCGCCTGTCGCCCGCCTGAGCGCCACCCCTCGGAGCAGGGCGCCTCAGGGGACGCGGACCGTCCCCGTGGCGACCGGGACGACCCGGCCGGTCACCGTCGCCCGCACGGCCCGGCCGTCCTGCACCTCGACCGCGCAGCGCAGCAGCGAGGGCCGGCCCAGCTCGACGCCCTGCACGAGGTCGAACGCCCCGCCGTCCGGCAGCTCGCCGCCCGCGACGAGGGCGGCGCAGAGCCCCAGCGCCGCCGAGCCGGTCGCCGGGTCCTCGTCGACGCCGGCGTCGAAGGCGAACACCCGGCAGCGCCAGCCGTCGCCGTCGCGGGCCACCACCGACAGGCCGCCGAAGGCGCCCTCGCGCCGGTCCGCGCCCCCGTCGGCGGCCCGCAGCGCCCCGACGTCGGGCCGCACGCGGGCGAGCGCCTCGCGCCGCACCGGCAGGTAGGTGAAGCCGAGCCCGCACGAGGCCACGCGGGGGCTCCCCGCGAAGTCGTCCGCACCGAGCCCGGTGGCGGCCAGCAGCGGCCCGGGGTCGAGCGCGGGTCCGGCCTCGGGCGTCCCGCCGGTCAGCGTGACGCCGTCGTCGGCGACCTCGAGCGGCAGCAGGCCCGCGCCGCACGACTGCACCACCCGGCCGGCGGCGGTGCGGCCGAGCTCGCGCAGCACCCAGGCCGCCCCGACCGACGGGTGGCCGGCGAACGGCAGCTCCATCGCGGGCGTGAAGATGCGCAGCCGGTAGTCGGCGCCCGCGACGTCGGGGGCCATCGGGAACGCCGTCTCGGACAGGGAGAACTCGTTCGCGAGCGCCTGCAGCGACGCGGTCGGCAGGTCGTCCGCGCCGAGCACGACGGCCAGCGGGTTGCCGGCGAACGGCGTCTCGGTGAACACGTCGACGACGGCGTACTCCAGCGAGCGGGCGCCGAGCAGCACGGGCACGGCTACGGCATCGTCATGCCGCCGTCGACCGGCAGCGTGACGCCCGTGACGTAGGAGGCCGCGTCGCTGGCGAGGAACACCGCCGCGGCCGCGAGCTCCATCGGCTCGCCCACCCGGCGCGCCGGGGCGATCGCCTGGACGTACTCGAGCTCGCGGGGGTCGAGCTCGTCGGTCATCTCGGTCGGGAAGTAGCCCGGCGCGAGGGCGTTCACGCGGATGCCCTTGCGGCCGGTCCACTGGGCGGCCAGGTCGCGGGTCATGCCGATGAGGCCGGCCTTGGACGAGGCGTACGCGGCCTGCGGCAGCATCCCCGGGTGCAGGCCGAGCACGCTGGAGATGTTCACGATGGCGCCGCCCTGCTTGGCCAGGCGGCCGAACGCCTGCGCGCACCAGTAGGCGCCGTTGAGGTTGACGTCGATGACCTGCAGGAACTGCTCGGGCGTCTCGCGGGTGGCCGGGTAGGCCGTGCCGAGCCCGGCGTTGTTGATGAGCACGTCGACCCGCCCGAACTCGTCGACCGCCTTCTGCACGAGGGCGGTCGCCTGCTCGGGCACCGTCACATCGGTCTGCAGGTAGGCGTACCGGCGGCCGGCCGCCTCGACGAGCCTGCCCGTCTCGGGCAGCCGGTCGACGCGGCGGGCGCCCAGCACGAGGTCGGCGCCGGCCTCGGCGAAGGCCTGCGCGAAGGCGACGCCCAGCCCGGAGGAGGCGCCCGTGACGACGACGACCTTGTCGTCGAGGCGGAAGCGGTCGAGGACGGTCATGGGGCTCCTCAGCGGGTCGACGGGAGGCGCGGGGGAGGCTGATCGTGCCCCACGGCGCCGGCCGGGCTGCGCAAGCCCCGGCGGTAGCGTTCGCCGGGTGAGCACCGGCACCCGCGTCTTCGTCGCACGCGTCGCCGGGCTGCCCGTGTTCGACCCGAACGGCGACCAGGTCGGTCGGGTCCGCGACGTCCTCGTCGCGCTGCGCATCGGCCGCGACGCGCCGCGGGTGCTCGGGCTGGCCGTCGAGATCCAGTCGCGCCGGCGGATCTTCGTCCCGATCGGACGGGTCAACTCGATCGACCCCGAGGCGGTCGTCCTGACCACCGGCACCGTCAGCCTGCGCCGCTTCGACAAGCGGCCGGGCGAGACGCTCGTGCTCGCCGAGCTGCTCGACCGCCGGGTGACGCTGCTCGCCACCGGTGAGGAGGTCGTCGTGCTCGACCTCGCCATGGAGCAGAGCCGCACCGGCGACTGGCTCGTGCAGCGCGTCGCGGTGCGCAGGAGCGCCGGCTCGGGGCTGCGCAGCCGGCGCCGCGGCGAGGTCGTGCAGGTCGAGTGGGACGAGGTCAGCGGCTTCTCGCTGTCCGAGGCCGACCAGGGCGCGGCGAACCTGCTGGCGGTCTTCGAGAAGCTGCGCCCCGCCGACCTGGCCGGCGTCATGCACGACCTGTCCGGCAAGCGCCGCGCCGAGATCGCGGCGGCCCTCGACGACGAGCGGCTGGCCGACGTGCTCGAGGAGATGAGCGAGGAGGAGCAGGTCGAGCTGCTCGGCGGCCTGGAGGACGAGCGCGCCGCCGACGTGCTGGAGGCGATGGCCCCCGACGACGCCGCCGACCTGCTCGGCGAGCTGCCGCCGGCCGAGGCCGAGCGCCTGCTCGAGCTCATGCAGCCGGACGAGGCCGGTCCGGTGCGCGGCCTGCTCGCCTACAGCGACGACACCGCCGGCGGCCTCATGACGCCCGAGCCGGTGATCCTGCCGCCGAACGCGACCGTCGCCGAGGCGCTCGCCCGCATCCGCAACGCCGACCTGTCGCCGGCGCTCGCGGCGCAGGTCTACGTGGTCCGGCCGCCGTACGAGACGCCGACCGGCCGGTACCTCGGCACGGCGCACTTCCAGCGGATGCTGCGCGAGCCGCCGTCGTCGCTCATCAGCGCCGTCGTCGACACCGACATCGACCCGCTGGCTCCGGACTGCCCGCTGCACGACGTGACCCGGCACCTGGCCTCCTACAACCTCGTCGCCGTGCCGGTCGTCGACTCCGAGCAGCGGCTGCTCGGCGCGGTGAGCGTCGACGACGTGCTCGACCACGTCCTGCCGCAGGGCTGGCGCGACAGCCGCCGGCCGACCGGCGACGGCCGCCGTGGCTGAGCGCGCCCCGCGCCGGGTGCGCCTGGACACCCCGCTCGAGCGCGGCTCGCGGCGCCCGCACTACGACCCGGACGCCTTCGGCCGCGTCTCCGAGCAGATCGCGCGCTTCCTCGGGACGGCCCGGTTCCTCGTCTACATGACGGTGTTCATCGCCGTCTGGATCGGCGTGAACATCACGCCGTACGCCTTCGACCCCTACACGTTCACGTTCCTGACGCTGCTGCTGTCGCTGCAGGCGTCCTACGCGGCGCCGCTCATCCTGCTCGCGCAGAACCGGCAGGCCGACCGCGACCGCGTGAGCCTGGACGAGGACCGCGCCACCAGCCAGCGGCTCGAGGCCGACGTCGAGTACCTCACCCGCGAGGTGGCCAGCCTGCGGCAGGCGCTCGGCGAGGTCGCGACCCGCGAGTACCTGCGCGACCAGCTGCGCGAGATGACCGAGGAGGTCGTCGAGCGCAGCCGCCCCGTCGGCGGCGTGCCGGGGCCGGGCGAGCCCACCGCCAAGGCCAAGCGCGAGGACCGCGACCGGCGCGAGGACCGCGAGCGGCGGGCCGAGCGCAAGAAGCGCCGGGCGGCGCGCGAGCAGGAGTCCAGCGTCCTGCACGGGCTCGGCGAGCCGTTCGTCGGCGACGACGACGACGCCTGAGCAGACTGCTCGGCCGACAGGGCTTCACCCCGACGCCGGACCGGCCGATGGGAAGGGGTGTTCTCCTCCTCGCCGGCGAAGCCGGCCCTGCCGGTGCCCGCCGCGGTCCCTGCCCAGCCCGGGCCGCGCGACGACAGCCGCCGACGCCGACGCATCGGCGAGGTGCTGGTCGAGGAGCGGGTCATCACCGACGACCAGCTCGGCCAGCTGCTCGCCCTGCAGGCGCAGACGCCGCCCGACCAGCCGCGCAAGCGGCTCGGCAACCTCGTCATCGAGAGCGGCATGGCGACCGAGCGCGAGGTCGCCCGGGCGCTCGCCGAAGCGCTGTCGCTGCCGCTCGTCGACCTCGGCCGCACGCTCGTGCAGCCCGACGCGGTGCGGCTGCTCCCCCGCGCCGTCGCCGAGCGCGCCGGCGTCCTCGTCGTCTCCAACGACAGCGGCGGCCGGCTGACGGTCGCCACCGCCGACCCCACGAACGTCGTGGCGCTCGACGACGTGAAGCTCTACACCGGCGCCAGCGAGATCAACGTCCTCGTGGCGACCGACAGCCAGGTGCGCGACCACCTGGCCCGCTCCTGGTCGCTGTCGGAGGACTCGACCGACGTCTCGACGATGTTCGAGGGCATCGAGGCCTTCGAGGCCGAGGTCGAGGAGGTGTCGACGCAGAGCGTCGAGGCCGCGCCGATCGTCCGCCTCGTCGACGTCGTGCTCGCCGACGCCGTGCGCGCCCGCGCGTCCGACGTGCACGTCGAGCCGCAGGCCGACGAGCTGCGCATCCGCTACCGCGTCGACGGCCTGCTGCGCGACGTCATGACCGTCCCGCGCAACGCCAGCGCCGCGATGGTCAGCCGCATCAAGATCGTGTCGGGCCTCGACATCGCCGAGCGGCGGCGGCCGCAGGACGGCCGCGCGAAGCTCACCGTCGACGGCCTGGTCGTCGAGGCGCGCATCTCGACGCTCCCGACGCTGCACGGCGAGAAGGTCGTCATCCGTCTGCTGCCCCGCTCGGACAACGTCCCGGCGCTCGACGAGACCGGCCTGACGCCGTCCCAGCTCGACCTGCTGCACAGCGCGCTGGCGCAGGCGCAGGGGCTGGTGCTCATCACCGGTCCGACCGGCTCGGGCAAGACGAACACCCTCTACGCCGCGATCCAGAAGGTGTCGACGCCCGAGCGCAACATCGTCACGCTCGAGGACCCGGTCGAGGTGCAGGTCAAGGGCATCACCCAGGTGCAGGTGCAGGAGCGCGCCGGCCTGACCTTCGCCCGCGGGCTGCGCTCGATCCTGCGCCAGGACCCGGACATCGTGCTGGTCGGCGAGGTCCGCGACCAGGAGACCGCCGAGCTCGCGCTGCAGGCGTCGCTGACCGGCCACCTGGTGCTCACCACGCTGCACACGAACGACGCCGTCGCGGCGGTCACCCGCCTCGTCGACATGGGCGTCGAGCCGTTCCTGGTCGCGTCGTCGCTGTCGCTCGTCGTCGCCCAGCGCCTGGTCCGCCGCCCGTGCGGGGCCTGCGCGGCGCCGTACGTCCCGTCCGAGCGCACCCTGTCGCTGCTCGGCCTGCACGCCGGCGACCTGTCCGAGGCGCGGCCGATGCGCGGCAAGGGCTGCTCGGACTGCGGGGCCACCGGCTACCGCGGCCGCATCGGCATCTACGAGGTGCTGCCCGTCACGGCGCAGATGCGCCAGGTGCTGCTGTCGACGCCGACCGAGGCCGCCATCGGCTCGGCCGCGCGCGCCAACGGCATGCTCACGCTGCGCGCCTCCGCCCTCGCGGCCGCGCACCGCGGCGCGACGACCTACGAGGAGGTGCTGCGGGCGACGCACGTCGACACGGTGAGCGGCCCGCAGTGCCCGTCCTGCGCCCGGGCGCTCGCCGACGGCATGCAGTGCTGCCCCTACGACGGCACCCCGATCGGCCGCAGCCGCTGCGGCGGCTGCGACAAGCCGCTCGATCCCGAGTGGCACACCTGCCCGTGGTGCCGGACGCAGGTGCCGGCGCCCGTCGGCTGAGCCGGACCGGACGGGCCGACCGGCTCAGGCCACCGCTCGCAGCAGGGCGGCGGTCGCCGCGGCCGCCACCACGACGAGCAGGAACGGCGCCCGCACGAGGAGCAGCACGGCCCCGACCGCGAGCCCCGCGGCCCGGGCGTCGAGCTCGAGCGCGCGGTCGCCGGCGAACGCCTGCACCACGACGAGCGCGGCCAGCAGCGGGACGGGCAGCACGACGGCCGCCCGCTGCAGCCGTTCGCGCTCGAGCCAGGCGGCCGGCAGCGACCAGCCGGCCAGCTTCAGCGCGAAGCAGCCGGCGCTCGCGGCCAGCACGGCCAGCCAGATCACGCCGTCACCGGTCGTCCCGGGGCGCGTCCGGCGCGTCGTCCCCGGGCTCGTCCGGCGCACCGGCCCCGGCGGGGGCGCGCCGGGCGAGCAGCGGGAGCACGACGAGCGCGGCCAGCAGCACCGGCACCCCGGGAGGGGTGAGCGGCACGGCGGCCGCGGCGACCAGGGCCCCGGCCAGGGCGGTGCCCGCGAGCGACCGGCTGCGCAGCTG
>CAXTFU010000086.1:0-12387 GCA_964243385.1 uncultured bacterium
TCATGTAGGTCACGTAGTCGGCGGTGGCCGGGTTGCTGTCCTCCAGCACCGCCCAGGACGCGATCTCGCCGTAGCCGACGGGCTCGCGACCGTCCGGTCCCTCGACGGCGGTCACGATGCCGGTGTGCTCGGCCAGCCAGGTCGGGTCGTCCCCGCACTGCTCGCAGGTCGGCAGCGCGTCGTCGCGCAGCGCGCCGAGCTCGTCGAGCAGGAAGGTCGACCAGATCGTCATCGCGGCCTGGCCGGCGAAGTAGGTGGCCCGGGTGCTGTCGACGGTCTGCGTGCCCTGCGGCGAGAACCGCTGCGCGAGCTGCCCGTACAGGTCGAAGCTCGCGCGGCAGGCGTCGTCGTCGAGGGTGACCTCGCCGTCCTCGTCGACCATCTGGCAGTCGTTGCCGAGCGCGAGCGACTCGAAGGTCTGCTGCGTGAAGGGGTCGCCGGGGTCGGTGGCGAGGGTGATGCCGTACCGGTCGCCGGCCGTCAGCGCCTCGGCGGCGGCGAGGATCGCCTCGTAGCTCGTCGGCGGCTCGAGTCCCTCCGCCTCGAACAGGTCCTTGCGGTACACGAGGATCTGCGTCCAGGAGTCGGACGGGACCGCGAGCAGCTCGTCGCCGGAGCTCGTCAGCTCCAGCGCGTTGGGGGCGAAGGTGTCCCGGCCGAGCCCGTCGACGACCTGCGTCGCGACGGTGCGGTCGAGCAGGCCCTGCTGCGACAGCTGCCGCACCAGCGCGAGGGGGAGCCCGGCGATGAGGTCGGGCATCGTCCCGGACACCGCCGCCGACACGATGAGCGAGGGCAGCTGGTTCTCCTGGACGGCGACCTCCTGCACCTCGATGCCGGTGCGCTCGTGAAAGGCGACGTTGATCTCCTTCGCCGCGGCGATGCGGTCGGGCTGGCCGTCCAGGTTCCAGACGGTGATGCGGCGGTCGTCGCCCGCCGCCGAGCTCGAGCCGCAGGCCGCGAGCGCCGACGCGGCGAGCAGGGCGGCGGCCACGGCGACGGCCGTCCGCACTGGGCGGTGGGTCGGACCGGGTCGGCCGGTCTGGCGCGGTGCACGTGCGCTCACGGGACTCCCGTCCTCGGTCGAGGGACGGGCGGAGTGAAGCACCCGGCTCCCGCGGCTGTCGACGGACGTGCGGGAGGGAGCGCCGGTCGCAGGCAGCGCGGGCGGGAGGCAGTGCGTGCAGTGCCGCCGCTCCTGCCGGGCGGACGCGGGCGTCGCCACGACCTCGCACCGGGTGCTCCAG
Organism: uncultured bacterium; assembly: GCA_964243385.1. GTDB lineage: Bacteria > Actinomycetota > Actinomycetes > Mycobacteriales > SCTD01 > SCTD01. The sequence continues at coordinate 1,248 of CAXTFU010000086.1, forward strand.
TCAGGCGGCGGGGCTGCCGATGCACCGCGTGCCGACCCCCGACCCGGTCGGCCTTGACAAGAGGATCCGCGATGACCCGTTGGAAGCGCTCCCAGACCACCGATGCAGGACCGGACGAGATGGCCGAGTCGCGCGCCGACGTCGCCGCCGTCATCGCCGTCGTCCGGGCGCTGGAGGACGCCGGCAGCACCGAGGTGGCCGTGCGCAGGGCGCTGGACGTGGTGCGCCAGCGCTTCGGCTGGGCCTACGGCTCGTACTGGCAGGTCGACGGCGCCGGCGAGGCGCTGCGCTTCGTGCAGGAGTCCGGCACCGCGGGGGAGGAGTTCCGGCGGGTCACCACCGACGCGTCGTTCCGCGAGGGCGTCGGGCTGTCCGGTCGCGCCTGGCAGGCCCGTGACCTGGTGTTCGTGTCCGACCTCGGCGAGCTGACGGACTGCGTCCGGGCGCCCGCGGCGCAGCGGGCAGGGGTCCGCAGCGGTGTGTGCTTCCCGATCGTGGTCGGCGGCGCGGTCCAGGGCACGATGGACTTCTTCGCCACCGAGACGCTGGTGCTGTCCGAGCAGCGGCTCGACACGCTGCGGGGGATCGGCGTGCTGGTCTCCCAGGCGCTCGAGCGCGTCGGCGCCGCGGAGCGCTCGGCCGACGCCGCCCGGGACATGGCCGCGGTGAACGCCGTGCTGCGCGACGTGTCGTCGGCGACGACGGTCGAGGACGCGCTGGGCCGGGCGCTGGACACGATCCGGTCGGGCTTCGGCTGGGCCTACGGGTCGTTCTGGCGGGTGGAGGACAGCGGGTCGGCGCACGGCAGCGCCGCCGGTCCGGTGCTGCGCTTCGTGCAGGAGTCCGGCACGGCCGGTCGGGAGTTCCGCGAGGTGACCCTGACGGCCTCGTTCGCCGAGGGCGTCGGCCTCGCCGGACGGGCCTGGCGGGCCCGCGACCTGGTGTTCGTCGCCGACCTCGCCGAGGTGACCGACTGCGTCCGGGCGCCGGCCGCCCAGCGCGCCGGCGTCCGCTCGGGGGTGTGCCTGCCCATCCTGGCCGGCGGCCGCGTCGTCGGGACGATGGACTTCTTCGCCACCGAGCGCCTGACGCTGTCGCCCGGCCGGGCCGACGCGCTGCGCAACACCGCCTTCCTGCTCGGCCAGGCCCTGGACCGGTTTCGGGCCACCGAGCAGCTGGCCACCGCCGGGCAGGAGCTGGTGGCCTCGATCGGCGAGGTCGAGCGCAACGTCCTGTCGGCCACGTCGGTGGCCGGCGACGGTCAGCGGCTGGCCCGCGACGCCAACACCACCGTCGCCACGCTCGGCCGGTCGAGCGCCGAGATCGGCCTGGTCGTGCAGGTCATCCAGCGGATCGCCGCGCAGACCAACCTGCTGGCGCTCAACGCCACCATCGAGGCGGCGCGGGCGGGCGACGCCGGCAAGGGCTTCGCGGTCGTCGCGAACGAGGTCAAGCAGCTCGCGAACGAGACCGCCCGCGCCACCGGCGACGTCGAGGCGAAGGTGCAGAGCATCCAGGAGCAGGTCGAGGCGGTCGTCGTCGCGCTGGCGCAGATCGGCGTCGTGGTGGAGCAGATCAACGAGACCCAGTCGATCATCGGTGGCGTGCTCACCGAGCAGACCGCGGTCACCCAGGCCATCCTCGGCTGAGCACTCCTGCAGCGACGGTCAGGGGACCTCGCCCAGCCAGGACAGCAGGGCCTCGGCGACCTCGTCCGGACGGTCCTCCGGCAGGAAGTGCCCGGCGGGCCCGCCGACGTCGTGGACGGTCAGCCCGGGCAGGCGCCGACGGCACCAGGCCACCGTCTCGTCGGTGACGAGCACGCCGGGGTCGCCCCGCACGAGCAGGCTGGGCGTCGAGGCGCCCGCCCAGTGCTCGAGCGCGGCCGCCATGACCGCGTGGACGTCGGCCGGCTCGCCGGCGACCGGGACCTCTCGGGCCCACTGCAGCAGCGGCCGGCGCGAGCCCGGTGTCCGGTACGGCTCGCGGTACGCCGCCAGCTCCGCACGCCCGAGGACGCCGCCGAGCGCGCCCGGCAGCAGGACGTCCAGGAAGACGTCCTGCTCGAGCGCCATGCGCTCACCGACGCCCGGCGTCCGCAACCGCTGGAACAGCTCCCGGCCGCCGTCGTCGAACGCGTCCCAGGACGGCAGCGGACGCAGGTGCGCCTCCATCACCGCGACGCCGCGCACGTCCTCCGGACGCCGCCGCAGCCGGTCGAGCGCGATGGTGGTGCCCCAGTCGTGCCCGACGAGGACCAGGTCGGACAGCCCGAGCGCGTCGAGGAAGGCGTCGACGAACGCGATGTGGTCGGCGAGCCGGTAGGCCAGGTCGGGCTGACCGGAGGCCCCCATGCCGATGAGGTCGAGCGCGATCCAGCGGTGACCGGCGCCGTCCTCGCGCGCCGCCCGGCGCAGGACGTGCCGCCACAGCAGCGAGGACGTCGGGTTGCCGTGCAGCAGCAGGACAGGACGGCCCGCGCCCACCTCCCGGTAGGCCATCGTCGAGCCCAGCACCGGCACCTGGGCCGTCACGACCTGCTGCACGGTCCCATCCTGGCGCACGACCGACGTGCCCGGCGCAGGCCGCCGCCTGCCGAGGGGTCACCGGCGTGCGGTGTGCTGTCGGGATGAGCACCGACCACGAGCAGGAGCCGGACGTCGCCGCGCTGCGGGCCGCCGCGGAGGCGGTGCTGCGCGCGAACTGGCGCGGCGACCACACCGTGCCGGCCGGCGGGCTCTACCCGCACCAGTGGAGCTGGGACTCGGCGTTCATCGCCCTCGGTCTGCGGCACGCGTCGCCGGAGCGGGCCCGCCAGGAGCTCGCGTCGCTGCTCGACGCCCAGTGGGCGGACGGGCGGGTGCCGCAGATCGTCTTCGACGTCGGGCGCGACGACGACTACTCGCCCGGCGACGCGTTCTGGCGCAGCGCGACGCTGCCCGGAGCGCCGTCCGTGCCGACGGCGGGGCTCGTGCAGCCGCCGGTGCACGCCTGGGCGGTGCTCGCCGTGCACCGCAGCGACCCGGACGGCTCGCGGCGCGAGGGCTTCCTCGAGCGGGCGCACCCGAGGCTCGTCGCCTGGCACGCCTACCTGCAGACCCGGCGCGACCGGGGCGGCCGGGGGCTCGCGAGCATCGTCCACCCGTGGGAGAGCGGGATGGACGACTCGCCGCTGTGGGACGCCGCCCTGGCCGCCGTGGACCTGCCGCAGGCCGGGCCCGCCGAACCGCCGCCGCGGCCCGACCTGCGGCACGCCGCGCCCTCCGAGCGGCCGACCTCGGCGCAGTACGCCACCTACCTGGCGCTCGCCGGGCGCTACCGCGACGTCGGGTGCGACGACGACGACGAGGGGCCGTTCCTGCTGGAGGACCCGGCGTTCAACGCGCTGTGGGCGGTGTCCGAGCTGGCGCTGGCCCGCATCGCGGACGAGCTCGGCCTGCGGCCGGCGCCGCACGAGGCGCGCGCCGCCGCGCTCACCGCAGCCCTCGAGGCGCTGTGGCTGCCGGAGCTCGGGACCTTCACGGCCCGGGACGTCCGCACCGGCGCGCTCGTCCCGCACGCCACCGTCTCCGGCCTGGTGCCGCTGCTGCTGCCCGGCCTGCCGAGGGCGCAGTCGCTGCTCGAGGTGCTGCGCGGCCCCCGCTTCGGGCTGGGCCGGGTGCTCATGGTGCCGAGCGCCGACCTCACCGCGCCGGGCTTCGACCCGGTGCGGTACTGGCGCGGGCCGTCCTGGTGGTGCACGACCTGGCTGGTGCTGCAGGGGCTGCGCCTGCACGGCGAGCACGAGGCGGCGGACGGCCTCGCCGCGCAGGCCTGCCGCCTCGCCGCCGAGCACGGCTTCCCCGAGTACGTCGACCCGTTCACGGGAGCTCCGCACGGCACGCGCGCCTTCAGCTGGACGGCGGCGCTCGTCCTGGACCTGGCCGGACCGGGCGGCTCGGCCCTGCCCTGACGCCGACCGGCGCTGCCCTGGCGCCCGCGGGGAACCGCGCGACCTGGACCGGCGCTGGACGTGTCGCGCAGGATGGTCCACACCTCCGTCGGGAGGGACTGCCGGGAAGGAACCATGACGAGCCCCAGTCCGAGCCGCCCCGTCCTGCTCACCGTCGACGACGACGCGTCGGTCAGCCGGGCCGTCGCCCGTGACCTGCGCCGGCGCTACGGCGACCGCTACCGCGTCGTGCGCGCCGAGTCGGGCCCGGACGCCCTCGCCGCGGTGCAGGAGTTCACCCTGCGCGGCGAGGACACCGCGCTGCTGCTCGCCGACCACCGGATGCCGGGCATGACCGGCGTCGAGTTCCTCGAGCTCGCCATGGACGTCGTGCCGGACGCCAAGCGGGTCCTGCTCACGGCCTACGCCGACACCGACGCGGCGATCAAGGCGATCAACGACGTCGACCTCGACCGCTACCTGCTCAAGCCGTGGGACCCGCCGGAGGAGCGCCTCTACCCGGCGCTCGACGAGCTGCTGGCCGACTGGCGCGCCCGCAGCCGCCCGTCGTTCTCCGGCATCACCCTCGTCGGCCACCAGTGGTCGCCCGAGACGCAGGCCGCCAAGGAGTTCCTGGCCCGCAACCAGGTGCCGTACCGGCACGTCGACGTCACCGACCCGCTCGGCGCGCGGCTGCTGCGCACCGCCGGCATCGCCGACGACGCGCCGCTGCCGGTGGTGCTGCTGCCGCACGGCGAGGTGCTGCACCGGCCGTCGCTGCGCGAGCTCGCCGCGCGGGCCGGGCTGTCGACCGAGGCGGGGAGCCCCTTCTACGACGTCGTCGTCGTGGGCGGCGGCCCGGCCGGGCTCGGCGCGGCCGTCTACTCGGCGAGCGAGGGGCTGCGCACGCTGCTCGTCGAGCGCGCGGCCACCGGCGGCCAGGCCGGCCAGAGCAGCCGGATCGAGAACTACCTGGGCTTCCCGAAGGGCCTGTCCGGCGCGGAGCTGGCTCAGCGCGCCCGCGACCAGGCGCTGCGCTTCGGCGTCGAGGTGGTCACGGCGTCCGAGGTCGTCGGCATCGAGCCGCAGGGCGACGGCCGGGTCGTGCACCTCGGCGACGCACCGAGCGTCACCGCGCACGCGGTCGTCCTGGCCACCGGCGTGAGCTACACCCGCCTGCCGTCCGCCGCGGTCGACGCCTTCTCCGGCCGCGGCGTCTACTACGGCGCCGCGACGCACGAGGCGGTCAACTGCACCGACCAGGACGTCTACGTCGTCGGTGCGGCCAACAGCGCCGGGCAGGCGGCGCTGTTCTTCCGCCGCTACGCCAAGAGGGTCGTGCTCGTCGCCCGCGGGTCGGACCTGCGGCGCAGCATGAGCGAGTACCTCGTCGCCCGCATCGAGGGCGACGAGAAGATCGAGGTGCGCACCTGCACCGAGGTCGTCGGCGCCGGCGGTGACGAGCACCTCGAGCAGCTCGAGCTGCGCGACAACGTGACCGGCGACATCGAGCAGGTGCAGGCGGGCTGGCTGTTCGTGTTCATCGGCGCCGTCCCGCGCACCGACTGGCTCGGCGAGGCGTTCGTCCGCGACGCCCGCGGGTTCGTGCTGACCGGTCCGGAGCTGCTCGGCGACGCCGGGCAGCCCCCGCCCGGCTGGCCGCTGCAGCGCGACCCGTACCACCTCGAGTCGAGCGTCCCGGGCGTCTTCGTCGCCGGCGACGTGCGCGCCGCGTCGATGAAGCGCGTCGCCTCGGCCGTCGGCGAGGGCGCCATGGCGGTCAGCCTCGTCCACACCTACCTGGAGCGCACGTGAGCCTCGGACCGGACGACCTGCGCACGCTGTTCCTGTTCGAGGCGCTCGACGACGAGCAGCTGTCCTGGCTCGCCGAGCGCGCCGAGGTCCGGGCCTTCGACGGCGGGGCGGCCGTCTACCGCGAGGGCGAGCCCGCCGACGCGCTGTGGATCCTGCTCGACGGCGGGCTGCGCCTGGTGCGGTCGATGGACGGCGAGGACCTGCTCGTCAACGAGACGACGCAGCGCGGGGCCTACGCCGGGGCGACCCGCGCCTACGTCGACGAGCCGGAGGCCGTGCACGCCACCTCCGTGGTCACCACCCAGCCCAGCGCCTTCCTGCGCCTGCCGGCAGAGGACTTCGCGACGTTCATGCGGACGCGCTTCCCGCTGGCGGTGCACCTGCTCGACGGGCTCTACATCGGCATCCGCACGTCCGAGGCGACGCTGCGCCAGCGCGAGCACCTCGCGCGGCTCGGCACCCTGTCGGCGACGCTCGCGCACGAGCTCAACAACCCGGCGGCGGCCGCCGTCCGGGCGACGGGGCAGCTGCGCGAGCGGGTCGCCGGCATGCGCCACAAGCTCGGCATGATCGCGTCCGGGCCGATCGACCGGGCCGCCATCGCCCAGCTCGTGGCGGGGCAGGAGCACGCGGTCGAGCTGGCCGCGAAGCGCCGCCGGCGGCTCACCGCGGTCGAGGAGGCCGACCTCGAGGACGCGCTCGTCGACCGGCTCGAGGAGCTCGGCGTCGGCGCGGCGCTCGACCTGGCGCCGGCCTTCGTGGCCGCCGGGCTCGGGGTCGACTGGCTCGACGAGGTCGCGGCGTCGGTCGAGGACGGCGGGCTCGGCGGTGCGGCGCTCGACGGTCCGCTGCGCTGGATGGCCTACACCGTCGAGACCGAGAACCTCATGGACGAGATCGAGGAGGCCACCTCGCGCATCTCGACGCTGGTGGCGTCGGTGAAGCAGTACAGCTTCATGGACTCGGGTGCGCGCCAGGACGTCGACGTCCACACCGGTCTGGACAGCACGGTGGTGATGCTCGGCCACAAGCTCGCGGGCGTGCAGGTCGTGCGCGAGTACGACGCCGACCTGCCCCGCGTGCCGGCCTACGGCGCGGAGCTCAACCAGGTCTGGACGAACCTCATCGACAACGCCGCCGACGCGATGGAGGGCACCGGCCGGCTCGTCCTGCGGACGGCGCGCGACGGCGACGCGGTGCTCGTCGAGGTGGCGGACGCCGGGCCGGGCATCCCGGAGGAGCTCCGCAGCCGGGTGTTCGACGCCTTCTTCACGACCAAGGCGCCCGGGCTCGGCAGCGGGCTCGGGCTGGACGGGGCGCAGCGCATCGTCGAGCAGCGGCACGGCGGCACGCTCGACCTGACCAGCGGCCCGGACGGCACGACCTTCCGGGTGCGGCTACCCCTGCGCGTCAGCGCGTAGGTCGCGGGCCGGCTCGTCGTTCGCGCTGCGGACAGGCGGCCCGGGCGAGGCGGCGGTCGCGACGACCTCGGCCGCGACGTCGCGCAGCTTGCGGTTGGTGGTCTGCGACAGCTCGACGAGGCGCTCGAAGGCCTCCTCGGGCGGGATGCGGCGCTGCGCGACGAGCACGCCCTTGGCCTGCTCGATGGCGGCCCGCGAGGCCATCGCACTGCGCATCTGGTCGGCCAGGTCGCGCGAGGAGTAGTAGGCGACCGCGGCCTGGACGGCGAGCGCCGCGTGCGCGGCGAGCAGCTCGCCGAGCGCGACGTCCTCGCGGGCGAAGGCGTCGACCTCGCGCGAGTAGAGGTTCAGCGCGCCCACCGTCCGGCCGTCGGCGGCCAGCGGCAGCGACAGGGCGCTGCGGGCGCCGCGCTCGGCCGCCCGCGGGCCGTAGCTCGGGAAGCGCTCGTCGGTGGACAGGTCGCGGACCCGCATCACCGAGCCCTCGCGCAGGCAGTTCAGGCAGGGGCCCTCCTGCTCGGCGAACTGCAGCTCGTCCAGGCCGAACGCCCAGTCGCCGTCGGACGCGGGCGCCGTGGGGACGCCGTCGCGCCGCATGGTCAGCGACGCGCCGTGGCAGCGGGGGACCACGCTGACGGCGACCCGGGTCACCCGCCCGAGGGCCGCGTCGACGTCCGGCTCGGACAGCACCAGACCGGCGAGCTGCGCCAGCTCGAGGGCCGTGTCGTAGGAGAGGGTCACGGGCACAGGGTGCCATCCGCTGGGCGGCGACGGGAGCGCTCCCAGCTGGTCCGCGGCTCCCTAGGCTCTCCCCGTGGCGGAGGGCGGGGCGTGACGGGGGGCGTGACGGCGCGGGGGACGAGCCGCACGGCGCCGCGCGGGCCGGATGCCGGGCGTGCCCGCCGCGCGGACCGGTGGCTCGCCCTGCTGCCGGCTGCGGTGCTCGCCGTGCTCGGCGGCGCGCTGGTGCTGCAGCGCCGCAGCCTCTGGTACGACGAGCTGTTCACCGCCCAGGTGGCCGGCGCCGGACCGCTGGCGCTGGTGCGCGCGGTCCTGTCGGGCGAGGGGACCGCGAGCTACCTGCGCGACGTCCCCCCGTCGTACAACGCCCCGTACTACGTGGTCGTGCAGGCGTGGCTCGGCCTGACGGGCCTGCCGGCCGACGAGCTCGGCTTGCGGCTGCTGTCGCTGTGCGCCGCCGTCGCGGCGGTCGCCGTGCTGACGACGGCGGTCTCGCGGCTGGCCGGCCGGTCCGTCGGGGTCTCCGCCGGGCTGCTGGCCGCGACCGACCCGCTCGTCGTCGAGTACGCCGCCGAGGGCCGCGGCTACGGCCTGGCCCTGCTGGCGACCGCCACCGCCCTGCTGGGGCTGGTCGGCTGGCTGCAGGACGGCCGGCTGCGGCTGTTCGCGGCCGGGGCGACCGCCGCCGGGCTCGCGCACTGGTTCGCGCTGCCGGTCGTGGCCGGGCTGGTGCTGGCCGCGCTGCTGCTGCGCCGGCGCGCGGCGCTGCCGCTGGCGTCCGTCGCGGCGCTCGGGGCGCTGCCCACGCTGGCGCTCGTCGGCCTCGCGCAGCTCAACGGCACGGGCGACTCGGCGGTCGGCTGGATCCGCGACACCGGCGGCGCCGTCCCGCAGCTGGCCGTGCAGGCCTGGACGGGCGGGCCGGGGCTGCTGCTCGTCGCCGTGCTCGCGACCGCGGCGGCCGGGCTGGTCGCGGGCGACCGGACGACGGCCATCGTCGCCACCTGCTGGGTCGGACTGCCGGTGCTCGCGGTGACCGTCGCCGAGCAGCTGCGCCCGGTGTTCGTGCCGCGGTACCTGCTGCCCGCCCTGCTCGGGCTCGCGGTGCTGTCGGCGCTCGGGCTGCGGCGCCTGCCCCGGCCGCTCGCGGCCGGCGCGACGGTGCTGCTCGTCGCGCTGCAGCTGGTCGCCGTCGCTGAGCTCGCGCAGCGCGGCCCGCGCGAGGACGCCCGCGGCGCGGTGGCCCTGCTGCAGGAGCGGCAGCGGCCCGGCGAGCCGGTGGTGGCGGTCGACCGGCGGGCCGCGCTGGCGCTCGAGCAGTACGCCGGGCGGCTGCGCCCGGACGTCGTCGTGCCCCCGGACGACCCGCCGCAGGCGCCCGTCGTCTGGCTGCTGCGGCAGTCCGTCGGGGAGCGCGTCCGCCCGTCCGACGACGACGACGTGCTGCGCCGCAACGGGCTGCGGCTCGCCGGCAGCCGCGTCCTGCGCGGGACGAGCAGCGACCTGGTGCTGCAGCGCTGGGCCCGCTGAGGCCCTGGGCCCGCTGCAGCGCTGGTCCCGCTGCAGCGCTGGACCTGCTGAGGCCCTTGCTCCGCTGCCTCGCGGGGTCGGGCGCTCAGCGCGCGCGGGCCGCCCAGGCGAGCGTCCGCACCGACTGCCGCAGCCGGGCCCGGCCCGTCCAGGCCGACCGGCCGGACGGCCGCACCTCGCGCACCACCGGCACGCTCGCGACCGGCAGCCGGGCGGCGCCGATCGCCGCGACCAGGCTCGGAGCGTCCGCGGCGAGCACCGCGTCGCGGGCGCGCGGCCCGAGCGCGAGAAAGGAGCCCGCGTCCGGCGGCAGGCCGGTGAGCCGGGCCAGCAGGCGGCGGTGCGCGCGCCCGGTCAGCAGGCGCAGCGGGCCCTCGTAGCCGCCGCGCCGCCCGGCGAACACGGCCGCGACCTCGCCGCGCACCAGCCGGTCGAGCAGCAGGGGGACGGCCTCGGGCGGGTCCTGCAGGTCGGCGTCCAGGCACACCCAGACCTCGGCGTCCGGCTCGGCGCGCAGCCCCTCGGCGAGCGCCCGGTGCTGGCCGACGTTGCGCGCCAGGACGGTCACCGCGAGCCGGGGCTCGCGGGCGGCGAGCGCCTGCGCGACCTCCGCGCTCCCCTCGGGGCAGGCGTCGACGACCAGGTGCAGCCGCCAGTCGCGGCCGGCCAGCGCCTGCGCGACCCGCTCGACGAGCGGCCCGAGGGTCGGCGCGTTGCGGTGCACCGGGACGACGAGCACGACCCGGGTCACGGCCCGGCCGCCCAAGTGCGGCCCAGCCCCGTCTCGAGGTCGGTCGTGGCCGACCAGCCGAGCAGCGCCCGCGCCCGGGACGGGTCGCTCACCCACGAGCCGGTGTCCCAGGCCCGGCCGGGGTACGCCCCGACCTCGGTGCGGATCGACCGCCCGGTGACCCGCTCGGCCACCGCGACGAGGTCCTCGTTGGAGGTCTGCCGGCCGGTGCCGAGGTTCAGCACGGTGCCGGGCGGCAGGTCGTCCGCGGCGCCGGCGCGCACGCAGGCCTCGACGACGTCGTCGACGTGCACCCAGTCGCGGCAGCGGCCCGGCTCGGTGAGCGGCAGGACGCTCCCGTCGCGCGCGGCGCGCAGGACCGTCGGGACGAACCGCCCGGGGTGGTCGTGCGGCCCGTACACCTGGAACGCCCGCAGCACCGCGGCCCGCAGCCCGCGCTCGGCCGCTGCGCCGAGCAGCAGCAGCGAGCCGGCCGCCTTCGTCGCGCCGAACAGGCCGCGCGGCCGCAGCGGTGCCGACTCGTCGGTCGGGCCGTCGACGGCGGCGTACTCGGTCGACGAGCCGAGGCGCACGACCGCGCGGCACCGCGGCCCGAGGGCGTCGACGAGGTGCAGCCCCGAGGTGGTGTTCACCGCGGTCGTCGCCGCCCGCTCCGCCACGGTGCCGCGGACGCGCGCGGCGGCCAGGTGGAACGCGACGTCCGGGTCGGCCGCGCGCACCATCGCGGCGAGCGCGCCGGGGTCGGTCAGGTCGACGGGCACCCCGGGGCCCGCGGCGCCGGGGCGGACCGTCCCGACGACGTCCCACCCGTCCGCCGCGAGGCGGGCCTGCAGGTGCCGTCCCACGAAGCCGCCGCCGCCCAGCACCAGGGCGCGCCCCCGTCCCGTCATGCCCGTCCCGTCATGCCCGGCCCGTCATGCCCGGCCCGTCATGCCCGGCCCGTCATGCCCG
>CAXTFU010000086.1:12487-15468 GCA_964243385.1 uncultured bacterium
GCCCGGCCCGTCATGCCCGGCCCGTCATGCCCGGCCCGTCATGCCCGGCCCGTCACGCGCGCCGGTCACACGGGCCGGTCACGCGGGCTGCGGCAGGCGGGTGCCTGCGACGGCGCTGACCAGCTCGGCGCGGTCGGCCAGCACCGCGCCGGTGGTGCGCCGCCCGGCCGCGGCGCTGGCGGCGAGCATGCGCGGGACGGCGTCGTCGAGGTCGCGGCCGGCGGTGTCGGCCCAGAACGACCGGCGCAGGAAGGTGAACGAGGCGCCCAGGCGGGCCAGCTCGCCGGCCAGCAGGCGGCTCGGCACCGGGCGCCCGCACTCGGGCAGCGTCAGCCCCGCCACGCCGAACGGGACGCCCGCGGCGCGGACCTCGGCGGCGACCCGGTCGGCCGTCCCGTCGACGAGCGGCGCGAACAGGGCGTCCGCGCCGCGGTCGATGCGCAGGTCGTTCAGGCCGAGGTAGACGCGCGCCAGCGGGCGGCGGACCAGCGCCGCGACGTCACGCACGGCGTCCTCGGTCTCGACGAGGATGCCGAGCCCGCAGCGTCCGGCAGCGGCCCGCAGCGCCAGGTCGACGTCGTCCGGCGTGCGCACCATCGGGAGCAGCACCTCGTCGGCGCCGAGGGCGACCGCGAGGTCGACCTCGGCGGCCGTCCACGGACCGGCGGCGTCGATCCGGCAGAGCACCCTGGCCCGTCCGCCGGCGGGGACGGCGGCGCGCACGGCGGCCAGGTCGTCCGCGGTGTCCTCGTTGATCTGGGTGTCGTGGCCCGCCTGCCGGCGGTGCTTGTCGCGGCGCTCCCAGTCGAGCAGGACCCCGGCGGCGCCGGCCGCCACCACCTCGCGGGCGCGGTCCGGGGAGGCGGTGAAGGCGAACAGGTCCATGCGTGCAACTTAGGGCAGCCTGCCCTGACCGTGTCAGTGCCCGCGCGACCGGAGCCGCGGCTACCGCCCGGCGCGCAGGGCCGCCGCCGTCCGGCGCAGCTCGGGTGTCACCGGCAGGCCCTGGCGCAGCAGCGCGTCGGCGAGCCCGCCGGTGCTGGCGGGGTCGGTGCTGCCCGGGTCGGTGCTGCCCGGGTCGGTGCTGGCCGCGCCCCGCAGGCTCGCGGCGGCCGCCGGCGGCGGGACCGGACCGAGGTCGGCCTGGCCGAGGTCGGGCCCGGGCAGCACCACGAGGGCGTTCGACAGCGGCCGCTCGGCGCCGCCGGACGGGCGGTTCGCGACGACGCCGTTCAGCACCATCTCGGTCGAGCCGCCGCCGTCGAGGTTGATCGCGTCGACCGCGCCGAGGCTGCGCAGCAGCTCGGCCAGCTCGCGCATCGTCATCCCGCGGCTGTAGCCGGCCTGGCGGCCGTCGACGGTGACGAGCAGCAGGCGCCGGTCCGCGGTGACGCCCACCGCCGTGCGCGGGTGCCGGCCGTAGAACTCGCCGACCTGGTCGACCTCGGGCGAGACGGTGCCCGCGGCGAGCAGCGTCGGCCCGCCGCCCAGCGCGTCGACGGCGTGCGCGAGGCCGAGCTGGGTCGCGAGCGTCACGGGCGTGCCGGGCACGAGCGAGCGGACGACGGTGCCGCCCGGTCCGGCCGGCTCGGCGGCCACGACCGTCGTCCCGGCCGGCACGGCAGGCCGAAGGCCGCCGCAGCGCGCCCCGCCGGACACGAGCGGGGTGTCGACCGCGCCGTCCGCGCGGACCGTGCGCGCCCCGGCCGGGCGCAGCGTCGCCCAGCACTGCCCGTCCGGCGGGCCGTCGAGCCCGGCGCCGGCGGACGTGTACACGGCGACCTGGCCGCCCGTCGGGGCGCCGACGTTGGCGCGCGACACCCGCGCCACCAGGGCCTGCCGGCCGACCGGCCGGGCGGTGAGGCTCGCGCGCACGTCGGTCGTCCCGGTGCGGGCGGCGCCGCGCGCGTCGAGCCCGACCGCGCGCCCGGGGAGCGTCTCGGTCTGCAGCAGCCGTCCGTCGTTGGCGTGCAGGTGCACCGGCCGGCCGGAGGCGAGGAAGAAGTCGCCGTTCACCGCGACCACCGAGCCGGCGCGCGCGGCCATCGACGTCAGCGGCTCGGTGCCGCGCAGCGCCTCGTTCGACAGGACCGTCTCCGGGCTCGAACCCGCGCCGGGCGCCACGGTGGCGACGTGCGCCACCCACGGGGCGGCCGGGTCGCGGACGACCGCGTGCGTCACGCCCGGCGCGAGCCCCTGCGTGCGCCGCACGAGCGGCCGGTCGCCGCGCCCGCCGAGCCGCACGGTGAGGTACGGGCTCGAGAAGCTGCCCCTGCGCAGGTACCAGGTGCCGTCGCGGTACAGGCCCGGTGTGTCGCGGCCGTCGTGGTCCCAGTCGCCCGCGACCGGGACGTCGGTGGGCCGGCCGAACGCGAAGGTGCGGCTGACGGGGCCGGCGCTCGCGTCGTCGCGCTGGTACCAGGTGGCGCCGCGCCGGACGGCGAGGTCGTCCGCGCCGTCGGCGTCCCAGTCGCCGACGACCGGCACGTCGCCCGGCAGGCCGAAGCCGAACGAGCGGGCAGCCGTGGTGCCCGGCGCGTTGCCGGCGCGCAGGTACCAGCGCCCGGACCGGAACACCCCGAGCGTGTCGGTGCCGTCGCCGTCCCAGTCGCCGACGACGGGCAGGTCGCCGCGCTGGCCGAAGCGGACGGTGCGGACCGGCCCGCCCTCGCGGTCGCGCAGCTGCCAGGTGCCGTCGCGGAACAGGCTCGGCGCGGCGCTGCCGTCGCCGTCGAGGTCGCCGGCCACCGGCAGCCAGCCGGCGGAGCCCTGCGCGAAGGCCCGCGTCGTGCGGCCGTCGAGGGCGTCGCCGAGGAGCCACGTGCCGCCGCGGCGCACGCCGAGGCGGTCGTAGCCGAGCGGGTGCGGTCCGGCGGCCGCCGTCGCCGCGCGGACGGCGGCGGCCGTGGACGCGGCGGTGGCCGCGGGCCTGGACGCGGGCCTGGACGCGGCCGCGGGCCTGGACGCGGACGGAGCAGCGG
>CAXTFU010000087.1:0-15437 GCA_964243385.1 uncultured bacterium
CTGCTGGCCGTCGTCGCCGTCCTCGCGGGCGCCGCTGCGCTGCTCGCGCCGCGCCGTCCGGTGCCCGCCGTCGCCGCCGTGACCGGCCTGACCGCCGGCGTGCTGGCGCTCGACCTGCTCGCCGGTGCGCCGCTGCAGCTCGACGCCGTCGCGGGCTACTCGTCGCTGGTCGCCGGCCGCTTCGCGGGCCTGGGCAACGTGGCGTTCGGCGTCTTCGGCACCGCCGTCCTGCTCACCGCGGGCCTGGCCGGCCACGGCCGGTCGCGGCGCGTGCGGGGGGCGCTCGTCGCGGCGACCGGCGTCGCAGCGGTCCTCGTCGACGGCGCGCCCGCCTGGGGCAGCGACGTCGGCGGGGTGCTCGCGCTGCTGCCGGCGCTCGTCGTGCTCGGGCTGCTCGTCACGGGGGCGCGGGTGTCGGTCCTGCGGCTCGCCGCCGCGGCCGCCGCGGCCGCCGCCGTCGTCACCGGCTTCGCCCTGCTCGACCTGGCCCGGCCGGCTCCCGACCGCACGCACCTGGGGCGGTTCGCCGCGCAGGTCCGCGACGGGACCGCCGGCGACGTGCTCGAGCGCAAGGCCGCGGCGACGGTCGGGCTGCTGTTCGCCAACCCGGTGACCGCGCTGCTGCCGCTCGTCGTGGCGGCGGCGGTCTGGCTGCTGCTGCGGCCCCCGCCCGCGCTGCGGCGGGCCTTCGGGGACGTCCCGGCCCTGCGGCACGCGCTGGGATCGGTCGGGGTGCTGTCGGCGCTCGGCTTCGCGGCCAACGACAGCGGCGCGGCCGTCCCCGCCCTCGCCCTGCTGGTGGCCGTCCCGGCGACGCTCGCGGTCGTCGCCGGCGACACGGCCGAGGCGCGTCCCGACGGCGGCGCAGCCCTGTAGCCTGGACTTCCGTGCCGCGGGCGATCCGACCCGTCGGCGAACGCAGTCCTCGCGCACGGGAGCCCGCCAGTGGTCCGATCCGCCAGTGTCTCAGCACGCGGGGGCGCCTGCCACCTGTTCGTCACCGGCGGCGTCGCGTCGTCGCTGGGCAAGGGGCTCACCGCCTCGAGCCTCGGCCGGCTGCTGAAGGCCCGCGGGCTGCGGGTCACGATGCAGAAGCTCGACCCGTACCTGAACGTCGACCCCGGGACGATGAACCCGTTCCAGCACGGCGAGGTGTTCGTCACCGACGACGGCGCCGAGACCGACCTCGACATCGGGCACTACGAGCGCTTCCTCGACGAGGACCTGCACGGCAGCGCCAACGTCACGACCGGCCAGGTCTACAGCGCGGTCATCGCCAAGGAGCGCCGCGGCGAGTTCCTCGGCGACACGGTGCAGGTCATCCCGCACATCACCGACGAGATCAAGGGCCGCATCCGGGCGCTCGCGACCGACGACGTCGACGTCGTCATCACCGAGGTCGGCGGGACCGTCGGCGACATCGAGTCGCTGCCCTTCCTGGAGGCCGCGCGGCAGGTGCGCCAGGAGGTGGGCCGCGACCGCTGCTTCTTCCTGCACGTCAGCCTCATCCCGTACATCGGGCCGAGCGGTGAGCTCAAGACCAAGCCGACGCAGCACTCCGTCCAGGCGCTGCGCACGATCGGCATCACGCCCGACGCGATCGTCTGCCGCTCGGACCGGCCGATCAACGAGTCGATCAAGCGCAAGGTCGCCAACATGTGCGACGTCGACCAGGAGGCCGTCGTCTCCTGCGTCGACGCCCCGTCGATCTACGACATCCCCAAGGTGCTGCACAGCGAGGGCCTGGACGCCTACGTCGTGCGCAAGCTCAACCTGTCCTTCCGCGACGTCGACTGGAAGGACTGGGACCGCCTGCTGCAGCGGGTGCACCGGCCCAAGACGTCGGTGACGGTGGCGCTGGTGGGCAAGTACATCGACCTGCCGGACGCCTACCTGTCGGTCACCGAGGCGCTGCGTGCAGGCGGCTTCGCCAACGACGCGAAGGTCGAGATCCGCTGGGTCGCCTCCGACACCTGCGAGACGCGCGAGGGCGCGGCGCAGGCGCTCGAGGGCGTCGACGGGGTCCTCGTCCCCGGCGGCTTCGGCGTGCGCGGCATCGAGGGCAAGCTCGGCGCGATCCGGCACGCCCGCGAGCAGGCGGTGCCGGTGCTCGGCCTGTGCCTCGGGCTGCAGTGCATGGTCATCGAGGTGGCCCGCGACCTCGCCGGCATGGAGAAGGCCGGGTCGACCGAGTTCGACCCCGCCTGCCCCGACCCGGTCATCGCGACGATGGCCGACCAGCACGACGTCGTCGCCGGCGAGCGCGACATGGGCGGCACGATGCGCCTCGGCCTGTGGCCGACCGCGCTGCTGAAGGGCTCGCAGGCGGCGCAGGCCTACGGCGACGGTCCGGCCGACGAGCGGCACCGCCACCGCTACGAGGTCAACAACGCCTACCGGCCGCAGCTCGAGGCCGCCGGGCTGGTCTTCTCCGGCACCTCCCCGGACGGCCGGCTCGTCGAGATCGCCGAGCTGCCCGTCGAGGTGCACCCGTTCTTCGTGGGCACCCAGGCGCACCCGGAGTTCCGCTCGCGGCCGACCCGCGCGCACCCGCTGTTCCGGGCCTTCGTCCGGGCCTCGGTCGCCTGCGCCGCCGGGCGGATGCTCCCGCTGCAGGCCTGACCCGCCGGGTCGACAAGGCCCGCTGTGCAGGCCCTCTCGGCGCACTGGCAGAGTGCTCGCGTGTCCACCGCCCTGCCTGCCGCCGCCCCGTCCGTCCTCGCCGACCTGCTCGCCGGCTCGCGCACCCGCAGCGCCCTGCTGGTGACCGGCGGCGCCGCCCTCGTCGGGCTGTCCGCCCAGGTCGCCGTGCCGCTGCCCGGCACGCCCGTCCCGTTCACGCTGCAGACCTTCGCGGTGCTCGTCGTCGGCGCTGCCCTCGGCTGGCGCCGCGGCGCGGCGAGCATGGTGCTGTACGCGGCGGTCGGCGCGGCCGGCGTCCCGTGGTTCGCGGAGGGCAAGGCCGGGCTGGTGTTCGCCTCGTCGGGCTACGTGCTCGGCTTCGTGCTCGCCGCGGCGATCGTCGGCTGGTGCGCCGAGCGCCGGGGCGACCGCACCGTGGTGCGGACCGTCGCCACCATGCTGATCGGCAACGCCGTCGTGTACGCCTGCGGGGTCGCGGTGCTCGCGCAGGTCGCCGACCTGGGCCTGTCGGCCGCCCTGTCGGCCGGCGTCGTGCCGTTCCTGCTCGGCGACCTCATCAAGATCGCGATGGCGTCCGCCCTGCTGCCGTCCGCCTGGCGGCTGCTCGGCCGGGGCTGAGCAGCCCGGTCCGGAGGACCGCCGCGCGCTCGGGCACAGTGGGGCGATGAGCGCACCCCACTCCCACGCCGTCGAGCGCAGCGAGCAGGTCTTCGCCGGCCGCGTCATCCGCGTGCGCAAGGACGTCGTCACGATGCCCGGCGACACGACCTCGCAGCGTGACGTCGTCGAGCACCCGGGTGCCGTCGGCGCGGTCGCCCTCGACGACGAGGGCCGGGTGCTGCTCGTCAACCAGTACCGCCACCCGGTCGGCCGCCGGCTCGACGAGCTGCCCGCCGGGCTGCTCGACCAGCCCGGCGAGCCGGCCCTCGCCGCCGCGCAGCGCGAGCTGGCCGAGGAGGCCGGACTCGCCGCCGACACCTGGCACGTGCTCGTCGACGTCCTGACCAGCCCCGGCATGAGCGACGAGGCGGTCCGGCTGTTCCTCGTGCGCGACCTGCGCGTCGTCGACCGCGACGTGCAGGAGCACGAGGAGCTCGACCTCACCACGCAGTGGGTGCCGCTCGAGGACGCGGTCCGCCAGGTGCTCGACGGCCGGCTCGAGAACGCGCTGGCGGTGGTGGGCGTGCTCGCCGCCGACCGGGCGGTGCGCGACGGCTTCGCCGGGCTGCGCCCGGCCGACGCGCCGTGGCCGGCGCAGAAGACCGGCTGAGCCCGGCTGAGCCCGGCCGCTACCCGCGCAGGCCGTGCGCGCGCCGCTCGAGCGCGGCGAGCGCCTCGGCGGCCCCCGGCTCGCCGCGCCGCCAGCGGCCCACCGGGTCCGGTCCGAGCCGGGCCAGCTCCGGCAGCGGGCGCGACAGCGCGGCGCGCAGCGCCCAGAGCTCGACGTCGTCGCGCAGCGCGAGCGCGGCCCCGTGCTCGCCGGCGAACCGCAGCCGCGACGGCAGCCAGCGGGCCAGCACGAGGACGACCGGCAGCCCCGCGAGCAGCAGCGCGAGGACGAGCGCGAGGGTGCCCACCGCGTCCTGCTGGGCCGAGCCGGCCGCGGCCAGCGAGCGTCCCGCGCCGGCCGCGGCGTCGAGCGGCCCGCGCAGCCCGTCACCGACGAGCGGGACGCCGTCCGCGCCCTCGGCGGCGTCGGCCAGCCCGCCCGACAGCCGGTCGCCGGCGGCCTCGAGCTCGCGGCCCGGACCGGCCAGCCGTCCGACCGCGTCGTGCACCGCGAACCCGATCCGCAGCCACAGGAGCACCCACAGGGCGACGGCGACGTCGTGCAGGACCTGGCGCGAGCGCAGGGCGGGGGTCTCCGCGTACCAGTGCATGGGCCGCTCCTGCCCGCGACCGCGGACGGGGACGCGCCCCGTCGCGTGTCCGGCGCAGGACGCCTGGCACGGCCGTGCGAGGGTAGGCGGTCGGTCGTCCGTCCGGCCCCCGGGAGCGCTGCAGGTGAACCTCGAGAAGGTGGTCTTCGGCTTCTTCGTGCTGCTCGCGGCCACGCTGAACTTCGGCTTCTTCATCGGCGACCTGGACGACCCCGCGGTGCACAGCGTCTACGAGCTGTTCGCCGCCGTCGTCGTCAACCTCGTCGCCACCGTGCTGAAGTTCGGCGACCGGACGCAGATCGGCGCGATCCACCTCGCGACGAGCCTGGTGGCCGACCTGCAGCTCATCGCCGCGGCCTGCACCTGGGGCTACGCCTCGCAGATCGCCGGCGGCGGGCTGTCACCCGGCGAGACCGCCGCGGTCGTCTCGCTGTCCGGCGGGGCGCTGTTCGCGAACGTCGTCTCGGTCGTGCTCCTGCTCGTCGAGACCGTCACCTACCACCGGTCGCAGTAGTGGCCCTCGCCGACGCACCCTCCCGCCGTGCGCGCGGACGCCGGCGCCTGTCCGCCGGAGGGCGGCCGGTCGGCAGCGGCCCGTCCGGCGGCGGTGCGGCGGGAGTGCCGGACGAGCCGCCCGCCGACGGCGCGCAGGAGCACGGCTCGGCCGCCATCTTCCTGCTGCTGCGCCGCCTGCGGGCGCCGCTCATCACCCTGGTGCTCGTCTTCGCGGTCAGCGTCCTGGGGCTGACGCTCGTGCCGGGGCAGGACGCCGACGGCGAGCCCGTCCGGACGAGCTTCTTCGACGCGTTCTACTTCATGAGCTACACGGCGACGACGATCGGGTTCGGCGAGCTGCCGCACGCCTTCACCGACGCCCAGCGGCTCTGGGTCGTCATCTGCATCTACCTGACCGTCGTCGCCTGGGCGTACGCGATCGGCTCGCTGCTCAGCCTGCTGCAGGACCGGGCGTTCCGGTCGGCGCTGGCCCTGCAGCACTTCCAGCGCAAGGTGGCCCGGCTGCGCGAGCCGTTCCTCATCGTGGCCGGCTACGGCCAGACCGGCGAGCTGCTCGTGCGCGCCTTCGACGAGCTCGGCCGGCGGCTCGTGGTGCTCGACATCGACCAGGACCGCATCGACGCCCTCGACCTCGCCTCCTACCACGGCGACGTGCCGGGGCTCGCCGCCGACGTCCGCAGCCCCGCGCCGCTGCAGCTGGCCGGCCTGCGCCACCCGCAGTGCGAGGGCGTCGTCGCGCTCACCGACGACGACGAGGCGAACCTCGCGGTGGCCATGACCGTCGCGCTGCTGCGGCCGGAGCTCCCCGTCGTCGCCCGGACGATCTCCGCCCCCGTGGCGCAGCGGATGCGCGCGTTCGGCACGCCGACCGTGGTGAACCCGTTCGACCGCTTCGGCGAGCACCTGCTCATGGCGGTGCGCTCGCCGGCGTCCTACCGGCTGCTGACCTGGCTGCAGGCCGGACCGGGGGCCGAGCTGCCGCCCGAGCGCCGCGCCCCGGCGCCCGGCCGCTGGATCGTCTGCGGCTACGGCCGCTTCGGCCGGGCGCTCACCAAGGACCTGCGCGCCGCCGGGCAGCAGGTGACCGTCGTCGAGCAGTCGGACAGCTCGCTGGACGCCCAGCGCGAGGGGCTGCCGGTCGTCGTCGGCGACGGCACCGAGGCGGGCGTGCTCGAGCGCGCCGAGCCCGAGGTCGCCGTCGGGCTGGTCGCCGGCACCGACAACGACACGACGAACCTGTCGCTGGTCGCCGCTGCGCGCCGGCGCAACCCCGACCTGTTCCGCATCGCCCGGCAGAACTCCCCGGCCGACGCGCTGCTGTTCTCGGCCATGGGCCTGGACGCCGTGCTCGTGCCGCCCGAGCTCGTCGCGCACGAGACCTACGCGCACCTCAGCACGCCGATGCTGTGGCGCTTCCTGCAGGAGATGCCCGCCGAGGGCGACGCGTGGGCCGAGCGGGTCCTCGAGCTGCTCGTCGACCGCTGCGGCGAGGACCTGCCCCCGCTGTGGAAGGTGCGCCTCACCGACCGGGAGGCGCCGGCGCTGCAGCCGTGGCTGCGGCGGGGCGGCGTCCGGCTCGGCGAGCTGCTGCGGCACCCGGACGACCGGGACTCGCAGCTCGAGGTCGTCGTGCTGCTCGCGCTGTCGGGCGACGACAGCGTCCTGCTGCCGGGACCGGACCACGTGCTGCGGCCGGGGGACCAGCTGCTCCTGGCCGGCCGGGCGGCCACCCAGCGCTCGCTCGGGATGACCCTGATCGTCGATGCCATCGCCGAGTACGCCCTGACCGGTGTCCGCCGGCCCGAGAGCTGGGTGTGGCGCGCGCTCAGCCGGTCGCCCGCCCCGGAGCAGGCGGTGCCGGACCGCTCCTGACGGCGCAGGGGCGCACCGCACGGCGCGGGCCGGACGAGGGCCCCGGCTACGAGACGGCGGCGTCCGGGGGCGGCAGCTGGTAGCTCAGCGAGCCGTCCACCGACGCGACGCCGGGCACGGACGACAGCCGCGTGCGGCGCGCGTCGTCGACCGACCCGCTGACGATGCCCAGCCCGTCGAGCACCTGGTCGACCTGCAGGCCCTGCGCCTCGAGCGCCTGCACGACCGCGCCGATCGAGGCGAGGTGGTCGTCGTCGACGGACACGCTGACCTGCGTGCGCAGGGTCTCGCCCGGTGCGGTCATGCCGGCACGGTACGCCGGACCGGCCGGCAGGGGCAGCCCCCGACCGGCGGACGCGTCCCTGGGACGCCACGTCACTGCGGGGCCAGGAGCAGGCCCGCCCCGACGTCGACGGAGGCGGCGAGCAGGCGCTCGCTCTCCATGGCGAGCACGGCCCACAGCTCGCGCCCGCGCAGGCCGGTGTGCTCGGCCCAGAGCGCGGCCAGGCCCGCGACGTGCGGGGTGGCCATGCTCGTGCCGCTGATGCTGCGCGTGCGCGTCGGCATCGGCCAGCTCGACAGCACGTCGAGCCCGGGCGCCGCGATGTCGACCTGCCCGCCGGCCGTGCCGAGCAGGCTGCGGGCCGAGAAGTCGGTGACGCCGAGCGACGGGTCGAGGGCGGCGACGGCGAGGATCCAGGGGCTGCTGGCCGGCGGCCCGACGAAGCCGGGCGACCCCGTCGCGCGGTTCGCGTTGTTGCCGGCGGCCGCCACCAGCAGGGTGCCGCGGTCGAGCGCGCGCCGCCCGGCGGCCGTGTACGGCGGGTGCACCTCCGGCACGTCGGCGCCCAGCGACATCGACACCACAGCGCAGCCGTTCAGGACCGCCCAGTTGATGCCCGCGAGGATGCTCGCGTCGGTGCCGGACCCCTCGTCGCTGAGCACCTTGCCGACGTGCAGCTCGGCCTCGTGCGCGATGCCGTAGCGCGGTCCGCTGCCCGGCCGCAGCGGCCCGCAGGCCGTGCCCGCGCAGTGCGTGCCGTGCCCCTGGCCGTCCTGCACGCCCTGCCCGTCGACGAACGACTGCGTCCGGACGGCCCGGCCGGCGAGGTCGGGGTGCTCGAGGTCGATGCCCGTGTCGAGCACGGCGACCTGCACGCCCCGCCCGGTCCGGGACGACGTCGTGGCCCGGGTGGCCTGCAGCCCCCAGGTGGCCTCGGCGGTGTCGGCCCAGGGCGGCGCGGCGGCGCGGGGGGCAGCGGGTGCCAGGCGCGCGGTGAGGTCGTCGACGCCGTCGCGGTAGCCGCGCACGTACGCCGGGTCGAGCTCGGGCAGCAGGGAGTGGACGAGCTCGGGGGACACCGACAGCACCGGCCGCCGGCGCCCGTCGCCCGGCAGGGCGGCCGCGAGCGCCGGCGGCTCGGCGCGGACCACCGCGATGCCGAGCTCGCGGAAGACCAGCGCGTCGGCGGCGTCGGCCTGCCCGAGGTCGACGGCGCCCGAGGGGAAGTCGCGCGAATCGGCGACGGACGAGACGCCCGGGACCCCGCCCAGGACGTCGGCCGGGTCGACGTCGGCGTCGGCGAAGACCACCACCCACCGGCCGGTGGTCCGCCCGGGGGACGGGGGGACGGGGGGCTCGGAGGGGACGGACGGTTGCGGCACGGGAGCTCCTCGGGACGGGACGGCGCGTGCGCAGAGTGTGCCGCCCGGCACCGACAGCCAGCGAGCGCGCGGCGTGCGTGGTCGACGCGCCGGCCGGGGTACGTGTCGGGGATGACCACTCCTGCCCCGAGGATCGTCGCCGGCCGCTACCGGCTGCTGTCGACGCTCGGCCGGGGTGGCATGGGCACCGTGTGGCGCGCGCAGGACGAGGTGCTCGGGCGCGAGGTGGCGCTCAAGGAGATCACCTTCCCGCACGGGCTGTCCGACGCCGAGCGCGACGTGCTGCGCGAGCGGACGCGCCGCGAGGCCCGTGCCGCGGCCCGCCTGGACCACCCGAGCGCCGTGACCGTGTTCGACGTGGTCGAGGACGGCGGTGCCCCGTGCCTGGTCATGGAGCTCGTCGAGGCGCCGACGCTGGCCGAGGTCGTCCGGACGCGAGGGCCGCTGGCGCCCGCGCGGGCGGCGCAGGTCGGCCTGGCGCTGCTCGGTGCGCTCGAGGCGGCGCACCGGCAGGGCATCCTGCACCGCGACGTGAAGCCGTCGAACGTCATGGTGCGCGACGACGGACGGGTCGTGCTGACCGACTTCGGCATCGCGAGCTCGACCGGTGACGCGGCCATCACGCACACCGGGCTGCTGCTCGGCTCGCCCGCGTACATCGCGCCCGAGCGCGCGCGGGGCGAGGCGCCCGGCCCGCCGTCCGACCTGTGGTCGCTGGGCGCGACGCTGTTCACCGCCGTCGAGGGGCGGCCGCCGTTCGAGGGCGACGTCCCGCTGGTCACCGTCGCGGCGGTGGTCACCGGCGACCACGCGCCGTTCGCGCTGGCCGGGCCGCTCGGGCCCGTGCTCGACGGCCTGCTCGACAAGGACCCGGCCACCCGGCTCGACGCTGCAGCGGCCCGGCCGCTGCTCGAACGGGTCGCGGCGGGGCCGGAGCAGCGCACGCAGGTGCTGACGCGACCCGTCCCGCCCGTCGCGCCCGCACCCGAGGCGAGCCGGACCGCCGCGCTGCCGCTCGAGGCGGTGCAGCGGGAGGTCCGCGAGCGCCCGGCGGCGCCGGTCCGCCCCGTCCCGGTCCGTCCGGCGCCGGTCCGTCCCGCGCCGGCCCGGTCCGGGCGCTCAGGCTGGCTGCTGCCCCTCGCGGCGCTGGCGCTGCTCGCCGGGGTCGGCGGCGGCGCCTACGCGCTCGCTCAGGACGACGACCCGGGCACCACGGCGGCGCCCAGCACGACCGCCGCGCCGACGACGGCGCCGACCGCAGCGCCGTCAGCAGCCACCACCTCCGAGCCGGAGCCTCCGGCCGCGGTCACGCAGGCGCCGCCGCCGGCTCCCAGCCCGGCCACCTCGCCCGAGCCGACCGCCGAGGTGTCCCCGCCTGCGGAGGAGATCGCGCCGTCGGCCGCCCCCTCCGCCGCAGGTGCGCAGGGCGTCCCCGCCGGCTGGACCACGGACACCGCGCCGGCCGGCTGGACGGTCGGCCTGCCGCCGGGCTGGACCGAGCGCCGGGCGGGCGAGTACCGCGACGGCGAGGGCCGCACGCTGCGGGTCGAGACCGGCGCCGGTCAGCCGGACGCCGTCGCCGACCGGCAGGCGGCGGCCCGCTCGTTCGCGCAGCGCCACCCGACCTACCGCGAGCTCCGGATCGTCCCGGTCGACTACCGGGGCTACGAGGCGGCGGACTGGGAGTTCACCTACGAGGGCCGGCACGTCGTGAACCGGGTCTTCGTGGTGGACGGCACCGGCCACTCGCTGTTCCTGCAGGTGCCCGAGGGCGACACCGGCGTCCGCGGCCGGATGGACGAGCTCGCCGCCGCCTTCACGCCCGTCGGCGGCTGAGCCTCAGCCCGGCGCGACGTCCAGCACGACGCCCGGGTGCGCGGTGCTCGCGGTGACCGTGCCGTCGCGGGCGACCGCCACCTCGAGCGGCCAGGGGCCGAGCCGCAGGCCGGCCACGGCGAGGGCTGCCCCCGCGGAAGCCGTCGGGCGCACCTGCACGCGGCCGGCGGGCACGTCGGGCCGCAGCCCGAGGCGCAGCGTCGTCGCGCAGACGCCGGCCGCCGCCGACCAGGCCTGCGGCCGGCAGGACGCCGGGTAGGGGAGCGGCTCGCAGGCATCGGCCTGCACGCCCGCGTACAGCTCGGGCAGCCGGTCCGCGAAGGCCCCGGCCGCCACGAGCAGCCCGTCGAGCAGCGACAGCCCGACGTCGTCGTGGCCCTCGAGCAGCAGGCCGCGGGCGGCGATGGCGGTGTCGTGCGGCCAGACCGCGCCGCCGTGGTAGCTCAGCGGGCTGAACCGCGGTGAGTGCGCGGTGAGCGTGCGCAGGCCGTGCCCGCTGTCGAGGTCCGGTCCGCCGAGCCGCGCGGCCACGGCGGCCGCCTCGTCCGCGTCGAGCAGTCCCGTCCCGAGCAGGTGGCCCATGTTCGAGGCGACGCCGTCGACGGCGTGCCCGTCGCGGTCCAGGGCGATCGCCGGGTACGGACCGGCCGCGTCGCGCACCCAGAACGCCTCGCGGAAGCGCGTGCGCAGCCCGTCCGCCCAGGCCCGCAGCGGCGCGCCGCCGTCGCGCCCGAGGGCGTCCAGCAGGTCGGCCGCCCCGGTCGCCGCCTCGTGGGCGTACGCCTGCACCTCGCTGAGCGCGATCGGCCCGTCGGCGAGGCGGCCGTCGGCCCACTGCACCGAGTCGCCGGAGTCCTTCCAGCCCTGGTTGGCGAGCCCGGCGCCGCCCCGGTCGGTGTAGCGGACGAAGCCGGTGGGGTCGGCGCGCGTCTGCGCCTGCAGCCAGCCGAGCGCGGCCTCGCAGGCGGGCAGCAGCGCCTCGACCTCGTCGGGGTCGGCGCCCCAGCGCCAGGCCTCGACGAGCAGCACGACCCACAGCGCCGTCGCGTCGACCGTGCCGAAGTAGACCGGCGGCAGGCTCAGGTCGCCGACCTGCAGCCCGTCGCGCCGGACCTCGTGCAGGATCTTGCCGGGCTGCTCCTCGGTCGACGGGTCGTCGACGCGTCCCTGCCGCCGGGCCAGCGCGCGCAGCGTCCCGAGGGCGAGCTCCGTGCCGAAGGGCAGGAGCAGGCGCGCCGTCCACAGCGAGTCGCGGCCGAACAGGGTGAAGAACCAGGGGCTGCCCGCAGCGGCGAAGACCTCGCCGGCGTCGTCGAGCAGCAGCGCCTGGACGTCGGCGAGCCCGCGGTGCGCGAGGCGGCCGAGCCGGCGGTCGTCGGCCGTGACGCGGGCGTCCTCCCACAGCACGGCGCCGGAGGCGGAGAACGGCGCAGCGGTGCCCTCGTCGCCGCCGGACGCGTGCAGCACCAGCTCGGCCGACTGGCCCGGCGCGAGCCGCACGGTCCACGCGAGCGCGGCGCCGCCGTCGTCCGCCCGGCCCGACGACGGCTCGGGGACCGCCGTGACGAGCGCGGTCGCGCCGCCGGACGACCACCGGACCGCGGCGCCGTCGACCTGCGGCCGCAGCGCGGGTGGGCGGACGCCCTGCTTCACGGCGTCGAGGTCGGCCAGGTCGCTGGCCAGGTGCACCACGACCTGCAGCTCGACGGGCGTGCGCGCCCGCGAGACGAGGCACAGCGTCTCGACGACCGAGTCGGGGAACGCCTCGCGGCTGCGCTCGACCAGGACCGTCGGGTCGGGCTGCGGGTCGCCGGCGCCTCGGACGACGCTCGTGCTCACCACCGTCGAGGCGCCGCGCACCGACGTGCCGAGGCACTCCGGCTCGGCGCCGTCGACGGTCACGACGACGGCGCTGAGCAGCCGCCGGTCGAAGGCGTAGACGCCCTGCACGCCGGACGCCCGCAGCTGCCCGTCCGGGCCGCCGAGGGCCACCATCGGCGCGCGCAGCGCCGTGGACAGCTCGTGCAGGTAGGGCTGGGCGCTCGGATCGCTGGCCACGGTGCTCCTCGGCTCGACGGCACGTCCGAGTTGACATCAGCCGCGGTTGCAGCGACGTTACAGGTCGGGTTTGAAGGTTCAAACCCGGACCCGACCGGACCGGAGGTGCGACGTGGCGGCAGCGCAGCCGGCCGGCCGGGCGACCCTCGAGTCGGTCGCCCGCCACGCCCGCGTCTCGCGGCAGACCGTGTCGAACGCCCTGCACCGGCCGCACGTGCTGAGCCCGGAGACGCTCGAGCGGGTCGTGCAGAGCATCTCGGCGCTGGAGTACTCGCCCAACCGCAACGCGCAGTCGCTGCGCACCGGGGCCTCGCGGCTGATCGCCCTGCGGCTCGACCCGGTGACGACGGCGTCCGGCGGGGTCCTCGACCGCTTCCTGCACGCCCTCGCCGACGGCTCCTGGTCGCGTGGCTACCAGCTGCTGGTCTTCTCCCCACCCGACCCCGCGGACGACCTGTCCGGCTACCGCGAGCTGCTGAGCACGCGCAGCGTCGACGCCTTCGTGCTCACCTCGAGCCACTCGGGCGACCCCCGGCTCGCCTTCTTCGCCGAGCAGGGGCGGGCCGCGGTCTCGTTCGGCCGCCCGTGGGGGGCCGAGGACGCGCACCACTGGGTCGACGTCGACGGCGCCGCCGGCACCGCCGCCGCGGTGGAGCACCTCGTCGAGCGCGGCCACCGCCGCATCGACTTCCTCGGCTGGCCCGACGGCTCGGACGTCGGCGACGACCGCCGCCGCGGCTGGTCGCGCGCCCTGCAGGCCGCCGGGCTGCCACCGGGCCGGACGGGTCAGGCGCGCGAGGACCTCGCCGAGGCCCGCGCGCGGGCCGGCGAGCTGCTGCGCGCGACCGACCCGCCCACGGCCGTCGTGTGCGCCAGCGACGTGCTCGCGGTCGGCGTCCTGCACGCCCTGCACGCGGACGGGCGGGGGCGCGACGTCGCCGTCACCGGCTTCGACGACTCGCCGACGGCCGCGCTGCTCGAGCCCTCGCTCACGTCGGTGCGGCAGCCGCTCGAGCGCGTCGCCGGCGAGATCGTGCGCGTGCTCGGCGAGCTGCTCGCCGAGCCGCCGCCGAGGCCTCCGACAGCGCCGTCGGGCGTCCTCGTCGCGCCCGAGCTCGTCGCCCGCGCCAGCACCGCCCGCAGCCGCACCTGACCTCCCGCACCTGACCTCCCGCCCCTGACCTCCCGCACCTGACCTCCCGCCCCTGACCTCCCTGACCGCTGCGCACCCACGACCTGCACGCCGCACGGGTCGGCCCCCGACCTGCGCGGACCGGACGCCCCCGCCCGCTCCACCCTCCCGAGGAGACCCGATGACCCGCACCCCCCGACCCCGCGCCGCCGCCGCCGGCCTCACGGCGCTGCTGCTCCTGAGCGCGTGCGGAGGCGGCTTCGAGGAGGCCGACTCCGGCGGCACGCCGAGCGCCGAGGAGGGCCCCGTCGCGCTGACGATGCTCATCGCCTCCTCCGGCGAGGCCGAGACGACCTCGGTGCAGGCCGCCGCCGACGCCTGGGCGAAGGAGAGCGGCAACACCGTGGAGGTGACGGTCGCGCAGGACCTGCCGCAGCAGCTCGGCCAGGCCTTCGCCGGCGGGACGCCTCCGGACGTCTTCTACACGGACGCCGCGAGGTTCCCGGACTACGCGAAGGCCGGCTCGCTGTACTCCTACGGCGACCAGGTCAGCGAGCCGGACGACTTCTACCCCTCGCTCACCGCCAACTTCACCGTCGACGACGAGCTGGTCTGCGCGCCCAAGGACTTCAGCACCCTCGCCCTGCAGATCGACGAGAAGGCGTGGGCCGCGGCCGGGCTGACCGACGCCGACCTCCCGACCACCTGGGACGAGCTGCACGCGGTGGCCAAGCGGCTGACGACCGGCACGCGGACGGGCCTCGCGATCGGCAACACCCGCGACCGCGTCGGCGCCTTCATGGTGCAGGCGGGCGGCGGCATCACCGACGCGGAGGGCGAGCAGATCACCGCCGACGCGCCCGAGAACGTCGAGGCGCTGGACTTCGTGAAGTCGATGCTCGCCGACGGCAGCGCCAAGTACCCGACGCAGCTCGACGCCGGCTGGGCCGGTGAGGCCTTCGGCCAGGGCAAGGCCGCCATGGCGATGGAGGGCAACTGGATCAAGGGCGCGATGGAGAACGACTTCCCCGACGTCAGCTACCGCGTCGCCGAGCTGCCCGAGGGCCCGGCCGGCAAGGGGACGCTGCTGTTCACCCAGTGCTGGGGCATCGCGGAGCAGAGCGACCACAAGGCCGCGGCCGTCTCGCTCGTCGACGCGCTCACCACGGTCGACCAGCAGCTGGCGTTCGCCGACGCCTTCGGCGTGATGCCCTCGCGCGAGTCGGCCAAGGAGCAGTACGAGGCCGCGTACCCGGAGGACGCCGCGTTCATCGCCGGCGGCGAGTACGGGCGCGGACCGGTCAACCGGCCCGGCTTCGACTCGGTGCTGCTCGACTTCGACACGGGCCTGACCGGTCTGGCCAAGGGCGACCCCAAGAGCATCCTCGCCAGCCTGCAGAAGAACGGCGAGGCCGCGGCCGCCGGCTGACCGGTCGGGCCGGTCCTCGCGGGCCGGCCCGCCCCGGCTCGTGCCCCGACCCGTGCCTCCCATCCCCTGCGCAGCTCCCGAGGAGCGCCCATGAGCAGCACCGCCACCGTGTCCTCCGCACCCGCCCCCGCACCGGCCCGCGGACGGCCGCCGCGCCGCGGCGCCGCCCAGGAGCGGGCCGGGTGGCTGTTCGTCTCCCCGATGGTGCTGGTGCTCGGGCTGTTCATGGTCGTCCCGATCGTCATGGCGGTGTGGGTCAGCCTGCTCGACTGGAACGGCCAGGGCAGCCCGTTCGCCGGGGGCGCGAGGTTCGTCGGGCTGGACAACTACTCCTCGCTGCTGACGACCGACGGCCTGGCGCGCCGGGACTTCATGCTGTCCCTGCGCAACACGCTGTACTACGTGC
>CAXTFU010000088.1:0-15067 GCA_964243385.1 uncultured bacterium
ACCTCGACGACCTGCTCGCGCGACTCGTCCGCGGTGGCCCACATGTCGGCGTTCGGCTCGGCGTCGTCGTCGAGCCAGGGCGTCGCCACGGGCGAGGGGCGGCCGAAGACCTCGCCGAGGTAGCCGAGCTCGACGCTCGCCACGTGCTTGACCAGGCCGAGCAGGTTCGTGCCGGTCGGGGTGAGCGGCCGGCGCACGTCGCGCTCGGACAGCCCCTCGAGCTTCCAGAGCAGCGCGTCCCGTCCGCCCTGCAGGTACCGGTGGAGGTCGGCCTTCGCGGTGTCCGGGAGCGGCATGCCGAGGACCCTCGCACGGCCTGCCGACAGGACGCCATCCGCTTGACCGCAGAAGTCATCAGGCGTAGAACTCACCACATGACGACTTCTGCGGTCGAAGGACAGGACCTCCGGGTCGACCGGCGCGGCAGGGAGGTGCTGCACGGGCTGACCTTCGCGGTGGCTCGCGGTGCGGTCACCGGCCTGCTGGGCCCGAGCGGCGGTGGCAAGTCGACGCTGCTGCGCGCCGTCGTCGGCGTCCAGGCGGGGGTGCACGGGCGGCTCACCGTCCTCGGGCAGCCGGCCGGGTCGGCCGCCCTGCGGTCCCGGGTCGGTTACGTGACGCAGAGCCCCGCGGTCTACGGCGACCTCACCGTCGCCCAGAACCTCGGCTACTTCGCCGACGTGCTCGGCGTCCCGCCGTCGCGGACCGGGCAGGTCCTCGCCGACGTCGCGCTCGCCGACGCCGCCGGGCAGCGCGTCGACAGCCTGTCGGGCGGCCAGCGCAGCCGCGTCTCGCTCGCGAGCGCGCTGCTCGGCGATCCCGAGCTGCTCGTGCTCGACGAGCCGACCGTCGGGCTCGACCCGGTCCTGCGGCGCGACCTGTGGGCCCTGTTCCGCCGCCTGGCCGAGCGGGGCCGCACGCTGCTCGTCAGCAGCCACGTCATGGACGAGGCCGCCCGCTGCGACCGGCTGCTGCTGCTGCGCGACGGGCACCTCGTCGCCGACGACGCCCCGGACGCCCTGCTCGCCCGCACCGGTGCGGCGAGCGTCGAGGACGCCTTCCTCGCCCTGGCCGAGGCGGTGCCGGCATGAGCGCCCGGATCACCCTCGCGACCGCGCGCCGGGTCGTGCAGCAGCTGCGGGCCGACGCGCGCACCGTCGGCCTGCTGCTCGTCGTCCCGCTCGTGCTGCTCACGCTGCTGCGGGGCGTCTTCGACGCCTCGCCGGTGGCCTTCGACCGGGTCGGGCCGCCGCTGCTCGCGCTGTTCCCGTTCATCTCGATGTTCGTCGTGACGTCGGTGGCGATGCTGCGCGAGCGCGCGTCCGGGACGCTGGAGCGGCTGCTGTCCATGCCGACCGGCAAGGCGGACCTGCTCGCCGGTTACGCGCTCGCCTTCGGCGCGGTGGCGGTGCTGCAGGCCCTGCTGGCGAGCGCCGTCGCGCTCGGGCCGCTCGGCCTGGACGTGCGCGGCGCCGCGGTCCTGGTCGTGCTCGTCGCCGTCCTCGACGCGCTGCTCGGCACCGCGCTCGGGCTGCTGCTGTCGGCCTTCGCCCGGTCGGAGTTCCAGGCGGTGCAGTTCCTGCCCGCGGTCGTGCTGCCGCAGCTGCTCCTGTGCGGGCTGCTCGCGCCGCGCGAGGGCATGTCGTCGGTGCTCGAGCGGCTGTCGGACGTCCTCCCGCTGACCTACGCGGTGCAGGCGATGCAGCGGGTGGCGGCGTCGTCCCAGGTGACCGGCGGGCTGCTCACCGACCTCGGCGTCGTCGGCGGGTGCGTCGTGGCGTTCCTCGGCCTGGGCGCAGCGACCCTGCCCCGCCGCTCTGCGTGACGGGCGGGCGGACCGGCCGCCGCCCCGGCGACAGCGGCACCCGCGAGGCGATCCTCGCCGCCGCCCGGCGGGCCTTCGGCGCGGGCGGCTACGCGGGCACCACCATCCGCGGGGTCGCCCGTGAGGCCGGCGTCGACCCGGCGCTCGTGCACCACTACTTCGGCACCAAGGAGGGGCTGTTCGCCGCGTCCCTCGAGCTCCCGGTCGAGCCGGCGGTGCTCGTCGCGGGCGTGCTCGCCGAAGGCACCGACGGTCTCGGCGAGCGGCTCGTGCGCAGCTTCCTCGGCGTGTGGGACGGCACCCCGGGGCAGGGGCCGATGCTCGCCCTGCTGCGCAGCGCCGTCACGGACGAGCACGCGGCCGCGTCGCTGCGCGACTTCCTGAGCCGTGTCGTCCTGCTGCCGCTCGCGCAGGCCTTCGGACCGCAGGACGCGCCGGTGCGGGCCGCCCTCGCCGCGTCGCAGATGGTCGGGCTGGCCATGACGCGGTACGTCCTGCGCCTGGAGCCGGTCGCGACGGCCGGCGCGGACGTGCTCGCACCGACGCTCGGCGCGGTCGTCCAGGCGCACCTGTCGGGACGGACGCTGGACGAGCTGCGCTCCGACCGATGAGTCCCGGTGGCGGCGCAGGTCAGTGGTGCACATCCGGACGGCCACCCCGGCCGCGGCACAGGAGGACACCATGACCCAGCACGCAGGGACCCAGCACACCGGCTCGGACCGCCTCGTCTTCGTGAACCTGCCCGTGCGGGACGCCGCCGCGTCGCGTGCGTTCTTCGTCTCGCTCGGCTTCACGCTCGACGAGCGGTTCAGCGACGCGCAGACGACCTGCGTCCAGCTGTCCGACACGGCGCACGTGATGCTGCTCGAGCGGGCCCGCTTCGCCGACTTCACCGTCCGGCCGGTCGGCGACCCGACGACGAGCACGTCGGGGCTGCTGTGCGTGTCGGCGGCGGACCGCGAGGCCGTCGACGCCTTCGCCGACGCGGCGCTGTCGGCCGGCGGCGCCCCGGCCAAGGACGCGCTGGACTACGGGTTCATGTACGCGCGCAGCTTCTTCGACCTCGACGGCCACCACTGGGAGGTCATGTGGATGAGCCCCGAGGCCGTCGAGCAGGCCGGTGCGCCGGCGGCCGAGGCCTCGGTCTGACCGGCGTCAGCCGACCGTGCGGACGGCCGGCTGCGGCTCGCTCGGGTAGATGTCGGTGGGCTGCGCGCTCGCGATGAGCGCGTCCTCGGGCCGGATGAGGGACAGGCTGGCCGACTGCGGCGGCAGCACGACGTTCAGCACCCAGTCGGT
Organism: uncultured bacterium; assembly: GCA_964243385.1. GTDB lineage: Bacteria > Actinomycetota > Actinomycetes > Mycobacteriales > SCTD01 > SCTD01. The sequence continues at coordinate 3,125 of CAXTFU010000088.1, forward strand.
GAGCACCCGCACGCGGTTGCCGGTGCTCGGCAGCGCCAGCAGGTGGTACCCGCGGGCGACGGCCTTGGCCGGCAGGCCGGTCAGCTCGACGCCGAGCGGCTTGGCGACGGCGCGGGTGCCGCCGAGGTCGGCGACGAGCCCGAGGTCCTTGTGCCGGTACGGCCGCGCCCGGCCGCGGCCGAGGCTCGCGGCGACGTTGCGGCCGACGACGTCGCCCTGGCGCTGCGCGTGCTGCGCCGTCGGCGCCGTCCGTGGGGCGGGCGCGTCGGGCTGCGCCGTCACGGCGAGGTCCGGCACGGCGGCGGCGTCGCCGACGGCCCAGATGCCGTCACCGGCGCGCAGCTCGGCGTCCACGGGCAGGCGGCCCCGCTCGAGCGGCAGGCCGAGCGTGGCCATGAGCGGGCTGGCCACGATGCCGGCGCTCCAGATGAGCGTGCGGGACGGGATCGCCGTGCCGTCCGTGAGCGTGGTCGTGGTGCCGTCGACGCTCGCCACCGAGACGCCGAGGCGCACCTCGATGCCGCGCTCGCGCAGCACCTGCAGCGCGTACGCGCCGAGGCGCGGGCCCAGCTCGGGCAGCACGGTCGGGGCCATGTCGACGAGCACCCAGCGCACGTCGGCGACGTCGAGGTTCGTCCAGCGGGTGGCGAGCCGCGTCAGCCAGCGGTGCGTCTGCGCGACGACCTCCGTGCCGGTGTAGCCCGCGCCGACCGCGACGACCGTCATCCGCTCGCGGCGCTCGGCGTCGTACGCCGGCTCGCGCGGCAGCGAGTCGGCGAGGTCGAGCTGCCGCAGCAGGTGGTCGCGGACGAACACGGCCTCGGTGATCGTCTTGACCCCGTGCGCCTGCTCGGCGACGCCCGGGATGTCGAAGCGGCGGGTGACCGAGCCCGGCGCGAGCAGCAGCCGGTCCCAGGGCAGGCTCAGCACCCGCTCGGGCGCGCCGCGCTCGGTGAGCGCGACGTCGACGGTCCGCGCCTCGCGGTCGGCCGAGCGGGCGTGCCCGAGCACCAGCCGGGTGCGCGGCAGGGCCTGGCGCAGGGACACCGCGATGTGCCGCGGCTCGAGCGTCGACGCCGTGACGTCCGGCAGCAGCGGGCTGTAGACGAGGTGGTCCGTGGGGCTGACGAGCACAAGGTCCGCGGCGTCGGGCGGCAGCAGCCGCTCCAGCCGTCGCAGGGCGTACAGCCCCGCGAACCCGCCACCGACGACGACGACCTGTGCCCGCTGCGCGCTCATGGGGTCCGACGTTCCCACCGGACGGCGGTCTGCGCAGGCTCGGCGCTCAGGTCTGCAGGTGCCGGTGCATCACGTGCAGGCCGACGAGCCCGTGCCGCGCGGAGTCGTACGCCTCGGGCACCGTCCCGATGATCGAGAACCCCAGCGACTGCCAGAGCCGCACCGCCGGGAGGTTGGTCTCGACGACGGCGTTGAACTGCAGGCTGCGGAAGCCTGCCGCAGCGGCCCAGGCGATCGCGTCCTCGCCGAGCGCCCGGCCGACGCCGCGGCCGGCGTGCGCGGCGTCGACCATGAAGCTGGCCGTGGCGACGTGCGCGCCGCGGCCCGGCCGGTTCGGGCCCATCTTCGCGGTGCCGAGCACGGTGCTCCCGTCGACCGCGACGACCGTCCGGCCGGGCGGCTGCTCCGTCCACAGCGCCCGGGCCTCGTCCGACGACAGGCCATCGGGGTAGGCGTAGGTCTCGCCGGCGGCGACGACGGCCGAGAAGATCGCGTAGACGGCCGGCCAGTCGTGCTCGGTCGCCGGGCGGATCCTCACCGCTGCTTCCAGGCGCCGGTCTCGCTCAGCGCGCTGGCCGCGTTGATGAGCGCCAGGTGGCTGAGCGCCTGGGGGAGGTTGCCGACCGCGTCGCCGGTGTCCGGGTCGATCATCTCGGCGAGCAGCGGACGGCCGTCGAGCGCGTCGAGCGCCGCCTCGAACAGCCGCACTGCCTCGGGGCCGCGGTCGGTGAACGCGAGGGCCTCGACCGCCCAGAACGTGCAGGCCACGAAGGCCGCCTCCTCCTTGGCCATGCCGGTGCGGCGGTACAGCCACGGGCCGGCGCCGAGCTCGTCCAGCACGGCGGTCGTCGTGCGCGACATCCGCTCGCCGCGGTCGAAGCCGAAGCGCGCCCCGAGCAGGACGCCGGCGTCCAGGTCGTCCGAGCCGGGGTGCAGGACGTACGCCGACCGGCGCTCGGACCAGCAGTGCTCGTCGACCCAGGCCCGCACGCGGTCGGCCTCACGGCGCCAGCGCCCGCCGTCGCCCGGCAGCTGGCCGAGGTCGACGAGGGCGGCGGCCCGGTCCAGCGCCTGCCAGCAGCTGATCTTGGAGATCGTGTAGTGCTGCTCGTCCTCGAGCTCCCACATGCCGGCGTCCGGGCGCTGCCACGCGTCGCAGCAGCGGTCGGCGAGGTCGGTGAGCAGCCGCCGCGTCGCCGTGTCGAGCACGTGCGTCTCGCGCACGCACAGCGTCACCGTCTGGAACAGGTCGCCGTAGGGGCCGAGCTGCACCTGGCCCGCGGCGTCGTTCCCGTCCCGCACCGGACGGCTGCCCCGGTAGCCGGGCACGTCCCGCACCGTCGTGCCGCTCGGCAGGCCGCCGTCGAGCCGGTAGAACGGGCGCAGGCCCTCGCGGTGCACCGTCGCGAGCAGCCAGGCGACGGCGCCGTGCACCTCCTCGTGCAGCTGCAGGCGGACGAACGCGTCGAGCGTGTAGGCGGTGTCGCGCACCCAGGTGCAGCGGTAGTCCCAGTTCTTCGCGCCGCCGATCCCCTCGGGCAACGACGTGGTCGCCGCGGCGGCGATCGAGCCGGTGGGGGAGTGCAGCAGCAGCTTGAGGCTCAGGGCGCTGCGCAGCACGGCCGCCCGGTGCGGCCCGTCCCAGCAGAGCTGGTCCGACCAGTCCTGCCAGGCGCCGACCGTCCGGTCGATGCGGCCGTCGACGTCCGCGGGCTCGGACAGGTGCAGCGGCTCGCGGGCGGTGGACGACACGCCCAGCACCCCGCGCGAGCCCGGGCTCGTCGTGAAGGCGCCGGACACCGAGCGCGCGCCGACGTCCGGCGTCCCGACGTCGCCGCAGCGGACGCCCAGCATGAGGTCGCCGACCTGCAGCACCGGGCCGCGGTCGGTGTCCGTCGCCCACGGCGAGCGCGTGCCGAGGACGCTGCCCGGAGCGACCTCCCAGCGCATGGCCACCTCGCCGCGCAGGCCCTCGACCCGCCGGGCGAGCTCGTTCCACGGCAGCCGGCCGGCCACGCCGGTGTTCAGCGCGTCCGTGAGCCGGACCTGCCCGGACGCCGTCGTGAACACCGTCTCGACGACGTTGCTGTCACCGACGTAGCGCTGCTCGGCGGTGCAGGGCTCGACCGGGGTGAGCAGCACCCTGCCGCCGCCGGACGGGTCGAGCAGCGCGGCGAACAGCGGCGGGGAGTCGAGGTCGGGCAGCGCCCACCAGTCGATCGACCCGTCGAGCGCGACGAGGGCGACCGAGCGGCCGTCGCCGATCGCGAGGTAGTCCTGCAGCGGCGCGCTGCCGTCGGTGCGGACGGGCGCACGGCCCGCGTCGTGCTGGTCGGTCATCGCGGACCACCTCCAGCGCCCGGACTGCCCGTTCTGCGCAGCCCTGACCCGTGGTGCCTGCCGTCGTGCGGTTCAGGCCGGGACGGCCAGGGTCGGCTCGTGAGCGACGCGCGGCGCCGGGACCGCCACCGGCGCGGGCGCGTCCTGGAGGTCGGTGGCGGGACCGAGGTCGGTGGCGGGACCGAGGTCGGTGGCGGGACCGGGACGGCCGAAGTGCCAGCCCTGCCCGGAGTCGACGCCGAGCCCGAGCAGGACGGCGGCGTCGGCGGCGGTCTCGACGCCCTCGGCGACGAGGCGGGCGCCGCAGCCGTGCGCGACGTCGACCAGCGCCTTGACGAGCACCGTCAGCACCGGGTCGTCGTGGACGCCGTCGACGATGCTGCGGTCGAGCTCGATGACGTCCGGCGCGGTCAGGACGATGTGGCGAAGCGAGGAGAAGCCGGCGTCGTCCTCGACCGCGTGGTGCTCGGACAGGTCGAGCAGGAGGCGGTCGAGCGGCAGCCGCTCGAGCAGGCGCACGCAGTCCGGCGTCAGCAGCGTCGCTGGCGAGACGTTCCTGGCGACGTCGCCGCTGACCCGGTCCAGGTGCGCGGCAGCGCGCTCGAGCGCGAGCAGCTCGAGCTGGTCGCCGAGGCGACGCTGTGTGCCTCCTCGAAGCAGACGTCCGGGGCCTTGCACCACGTCGCGGGAAGCGGGACAGCGCCTCCGCCCCGGTGCGACGGCCCGAGGCGAACTCGACGATGGGCCTGCAGGACCATGACGGGACCGCCGTCCGCCACCACGGGGGCGAGGCGGTCGATGATCTCGCTGGCCCGTGAGCGCTCCTGGACGCCCCGCTCGATGATCACCGCCGCGGCGGCGGCCAGCACCTCCATGAGCGCCTTGTCCCGCGTGCCGAGCTCCTTGTCGGAGGTCAGGCCGGCGGCGCAGAACGTCCCGTCGAGGCTGCCGTCGGACAGGCGGACGGGCACGGACACCAGGCTGCGCAGGCGCGGGTACTTCGCGGCGGGCAGGGCCATGGCCGCAGGGAGCCTGCGGACGTCGGGGCTGACCGGCGGCAGGTCGCCGTCCAGGATCGTCTGGCAGGAGCCCTCCTGCTCGACGCTCATGCCGTCCCACATCAGGGGGAGCCTGGTCTCGACGACCTCCAGGTGCTGCCGCTGCCCGTCCAGGCGGCTCAGGAAGGCGATGCTGACCTTGAGCGAGTCGCGGGCCGTGTTCAGCAGGTCGCTGATCTGCTGGTCGGTCTCGAAGCGGTGACGCGTGGCCACGACTCCTCCTGCTCCCGGGTGTGTGGCCACCAGCCCGGTGAGTCCCGTCGTACCGGCGTGCGAGGACGCCGACTGCAGTCCCGGACGGGACTCGGGCAGGTGGCACCGCGCGCCACCGGTAGGGCACGATGCCGCGCATGAGCGGTGGTGGCGGCGACGTCGTGCGGTTCGCGGTGCTGCTCGAATACCCGCTGCGTCTCTGGGCGGAGCAGAGCGAGCACTTCGAGGGGCTGCTGCGCGAGTTCTCGCTGCTGCTCATCGGTGAGCGGTCCGCTGAGCTGCACCGCGCCGCCCCCGGCCGGCTCGTCGAGCTCGCCGACTTCTTCGGCAGCCGCTTCGGCGGCATGCTGCAGACGATCAACGACGAGCGCCGGGCGGCCCTCGACAGCGGTGCCGATCGCATGGACTCCCGCGTGATCGTGCCCCCGGACGCCCCGGCCCTGCTCGACCGGGTCCGGTCGGTCCTCGAGGAGACGGACGACTTCTGCCGCGGCGGCGAGCTGCTCAGCCTGCCCCGCCCGCCGCACCTGGTCCGCTTCGGCACCTGGGCCGGCACCGAGATCGCCGCCCAGTACGACGGCGCAGCGCCCACGCCGTGGCCGGGACCGTTCTGAGCTGTTGGGCTGCTGGGCTGTGCGACGCCGTGGCCGGGACCGGTTTGAGCCTGCTGGGCCCGCTGGGCTGCTGTCTTGCCGGTGGTGACGCGGGTGCCGTCTGGTCGGGCGCGCGTCCGGGAGGGCGCCGCCGTCCCGAGGTGCTGACTCTCGACGGCCACGGCAGTCGTCGAGCGCACGCCGCCGTGGCCCGGCCATGTCCGAGACCTGCGCTCTGATCGGGTCCTGCCATGGCGCTGGCCCGCTCGTGCTCCCTGCCTGCCCGCGTCTGACACGTAGCCGAGCATGCTCCGCGGGCTGGTCCCTGCTCGGCTGGCAACCGCCACCGTCACCGCCACCGTCATCGCCCGCACCGCACGCCTCACGAGCCGTGAGGCGTCGCCGGAGCGGTCGGGGCGCCGCCGTCGAGCCAGGTCCAGTCGGTGGGCTGGAGGCGTTCGGCGGTGGGGAGCCAGGGTGGTAGGTCGTCGGCGGTGGGTGCGGTGAGTTGCTGCTCGTCGACGGCGGCGAGTTCTTCGGGATCAGGCAGCGAGGGCGTTCCGGTTCCGTCGCCGGGACTGGGGTCGTGGTCGATGCCGGGTGGTGGGCTGGTGAAGGTGGGGACGTCGATGGTCTGTCCGGCGGGGCTGATCCAGGTGGTGCCGGTCGGGTGTCGTAGGGGGGTCCAGCCGTAGTGCTTGAGCTGGTGGGTGCGGGTGGCTCGAGCGACGAGGTTCCAGGCGGCGGTCGGTCCGTCGGGCCAGGGCTGGTCGTGGTCGAGCTGGGATCGGTGGGCTGGTGTTCTGGTGCCGGTGGGTCCGTCGTCCCCCCGGTCGCGCAGGGTCACGAAGGCGCGCAGGGCGGCGCTCGGGTCGTGCTGCGGTTCGACGCGGCTTGCGACGTCGCCGACCTCCAGCGGGCCGAGGACCATGCCGGTGAGCGCGTCTCGGACGCCGGCCGGGGTGGGTGGTGGCCGCATCACTCGGTCAGCGAGGGTGATGAGCTGTCCGGTGCCGCTCTGGGCGCAGGCTTGGCGGAGTTCGGCGTCGACCAGCAGCAGCCGGCTGGCCTGGGCGCTGAAGAAGCCGTAGCCGTCCAGCCACCCCGGTTCGTTGCTCAGTCCGAGGGCGGTCTCGACCGGGATGACGATCGTCGCCTGGACAGGCCGGCCCCGTCGGCAGTCCGACGACGCCGCCTCCACGAACCCCGGCCGCAGTCCCGCCCGACCGGGCTCGTCCTGCGAGTGCGCGGCGGCAGCAGCGTCGTCGGTCCGGGCCGGGTGGCCGCCGTCGAGGCCGTCGGACGCTTCGAGGCCGTCGACGCCGTCGACGCCGTCGCGGTTGGCGGCCCTACCCGCCGGCTGCGTCGGGTCGGCCGGCGGGTGGGTGATGCAGGGGTAGGTGCTGGTGGCGAGGTCGAACCGCAGGGCGTTCAGGGTGCGGGGGTCACCGGACTGCTTCAGGCCGCGGGCCTGAGTGTCCACGGTGGTGTACCAGCGGGTCAGTGGCACCGCCGGGCCGAACAGGCAGATGCTGGCCTGGTCGTCGACGTCGGGGGTGAACGCGACGCCGCGGGAGGCGGTCTTGACCGCCGCTCGCTGCCCGGCGGCGTCCGGGTCCAGCCGCAGCACCGCCCGGCGGACCTCCTGCTGGACGCGCCAGGCAGGCAACGTCGCCAGGTGGTCGGCGAGCTCGGCGTCGACCGCACACGCGGTCGTGTCGTCGTGCGGGTCGAGCTCGGCGACGACCGCCTTCGCCTGCGACGCCGTCATGGTCCCGGCCTCGAGCAGCGCCAGGCTGCGTGGCAGGGCGGTCGTCAGCCGCACCGCCGCGCGGATGTCGGCGGCGGCGGCCCGGTCGGTGCAGCGCCGGGCGACCGCGACCTCCCGCCGCAACGACGTCCACGGCGTCGCCCCGACCTCGTCCGCCAGACAATGCGGGACCTGCGCCACCAACCGCGCCAGCACCCGCACATCCGCGGCGTACTGCCGGGCCGCGGCCTGCACCGACCCGACCAGCACCCCGAGGTCGGCCCGGAAGTCCGCCCGTTCCCACGGGCAGTCGTCCTCGAGCGCCCGCACGTCCGCCGCCTTGGCCATGCCTCAGTGTATCGAACACACGTTCGAACGGCGAGAGCTCTTCATCCCTGTGGACGGACGATCCAGCGACCTGTCGCAGCCCGTCCTCGTCGGGCGAGGACCGTCCGGACACCCTCATGTCTTCGCTGCACGAGGTCTTGTCGAGCGTGGATGCGACGGCGGTGCTGCGCCGACCCAGCGCGGTGCACCGGGCGCCTGACTCGACCGTCCGGGCGCCGCACGGCAGGGTGGGCCGATGGTGCGCACCGTGGCGGTCCTGTCCGATGTCCACGGGGTCCTGCCCGTCCTCGAGGCGGTGCTGGCCGAGCCCGCCGTGCAGGCGGCCGACCTCGTCGTCGTCACCGGCGACCACGCCGCCGGCCCGCAGCCCGTCGAGGTGCTCGACCGGCTGGTCGGGCTCGGCGAGCGGGGCGTGCTGGTGCGGGGCAACGCCGACCGCGAGCTCGTGGCCCTGGCGCGCCACGAGCCGGCCGTCGTCCCGGACGACGTGTCGCCCTGGGCCGCGGAGCAGCTGACGCCCGCGCACGTCGAGCTGCTCGCCGGGCTGCCGCACCCGGTCGTCGTCGAGGTCGACGGCTTCGGGCCGGTCGCGTTCTGCCACGGCACGCCGCGCGACGACGAGGAGGTCGTCCTCGTCGACACCCGGCTCGAGCAGTGGGCGGAGGTCTTCGCCGACCTGCCGCCCGAGGTCGCGACGGTCGTCTGCGGGCACACCCACATGCCGTTCGTCCGCCTCGTCGACCGCCGGCTGGTGGTGAACCCAGGCAGCATCGGCATGCCCTACGGCCGGCCGGGCGGCGCCTGGGCGCTGCTGCAGGACGGGTCGGTCACGCTGCACCGCACCGTGGTCGACGTCGACGACGCCGTGGCGCAGGTCGTCGCGCGGTCGACGTTCCCGGGGCGGCAGGCGTGGGCGGACGAGTACCTGCGCTCGGCGAACAGCGACGTCGACGCCCTGACGGCCTTCGGCCCGCGGGACGGGCGATGACTCCGGTGCCGGGCGACGGTCAGAGCAGCGTGCCCCCGACCTCAGACCAGCCCGACCGCCCCTGCATCGAGGTGCGGGGCGCCCGCGAGAACAACCTGCGGGACGTCTCGCTCGACCTCCCGAAGGGCCGGATCACCGTGTTCACCGGCGTCTCCGGGTCGGGCAAGTCGTCGCTGGTCTTCGGCACGATCGCCGCCGAGTCGCAGCGGCTGCTCAACGAGACGCACACGGCGTTCGTGCAGAACTTCCTGCCGAGCATCCCGCAGCCGGACGTCGACGAGCTGCGCAACCTGTCGGCGGCGATCGTCGTCGGGCAGGAGCGGATGGGCGGCAACAGCCGCTCGACCGTCGGCACGGCCACTGACCTGCAGACGATGCTGCGCCTGCTGTTCGGCCGGCTGGGCCAGCCCGCCGTCGCGCACCCCGCGCAGCTGTCGTTCACCTCGCCCGAGGGGATGTGCCCGCGCTGCGAGGGCGCCGGGCGCATCGACGACGTCGACCTCGACGAGCTCGTCGACTGGGACAAGAGCATCGACGAGGGCCCGTTCCGGCTCGCCGACTACGCCGTCGGCAAGTGGTACTGGGAGATCTTCGCGCAGTCCGGCTTCTTCGACCGCGGCAAGAAGCTGCGCGACTACGACGCGGCCGAGCGCCGGCAGCTGTTCTACGGCGAGCCGACGAAGGTCAGGGCCGGCACGATGAACCTCACCTACGAGGGGCTCGTCGACAAGTTCCGCCGCACCCACCTCAGCAAGGACCTCGACGCGCTGCAGCCGCACGTCCGCCGGGTCGTCGAGCGCGTCGTGACCTCGCAGCCCTGCCCGGACTGCGGCGGGACGAGGTACTCGGCCTCCGTGCTCGAGTGCCGCATCGCCGGCCGCAACCTCGCCGACTGCGCCCGCATGCAGGTCACCGACCTCATCGCGTTCCTGCGCAGCCTGGACGAGCCGTCCGTCGCGCCCGTGCTGTCCGCGCTGCTCGACCGGCTCGGGAACCTCGCCTTCATCGGCCTGGGCTACCTCTCGCTGGACCGTCCGAGCGGCTCGCTGTCGGGCGGTGAGGCGCAGCGCGTCAAGATGGTGCGGCACCTCGGCTCGTCGCTCACCGACCTCACCTACGTCTTCGACGAGCCGTCGGTCGGCCTGCACCCGCACGACCTCGGGCCGCTCAACACGATGCTGCAGCGGCTGCGCGACAAGGGGAACACCGTCCTGGTCGTCGAGCACAAGCCGCAGGTCATGGCGATCGCCGACCACGTCGTCGACATGGGCCCCGGCGCCGGCGACGCGGGCGGTGAGGTCGTCTACGAGGGCTCGTTCGAGGGCTTGCGGTCCGCCGACACGCGCACCGGCCGGCACCTGTCGCGCCGCCCGGGCCTGCGGGCCACGACCCGCACGCCCACCGGCCACCTCGAGGTGACCGGGGCCGGCCTGCACAACCTGCGTGGCATCGATGTCCGCTTCCCGACCGGGGTGCTCACCGCGGTCACCGGCGTCGCCGGGTCGGGCAAGAGCTCGCTGGTGCTCGGCGCGCTCGCCCGGCAGTGCCCCGACGCCCAGCGCGTCGACCAGGGCCTGGCCCGCGGGTCGCGTCGCTCGATGACCGCCACCTACACCGGCGTGATGGACGAGATCCGCAAGGCGTTCGCCAAGGCCAACGGGGTGAAGCCGGCGCTGTTCAGCGCGAACTCCGAGGGCGCCTGCCCGACCTGCAACGGCCTCGGGGTCATCTACACCGACCTGGCGTTCCTGGACCAGATCGTCACGACCTGCGAGTCGTGCGAGGGCAGCCGCTACGTCGACGCGGTGCTGCAGCTGCGCCTGCGCGGGGCGAGCATCGCGGACGTGCTCGCGATGTCTGCCGTGCACGCCGCGGACTTCTTCACCGAGAAGCCGATCCGCAGCAGCCTGCAGGCGATGGTCGACGTCGGCCTGGGCTACCTCTCGCTCGGCCAGACCCTGCGGACGCTGTCCGGCGGCGAGCGGCAGCGGCTCAAGCTCGCCATGGAGCTCGGCAGGGCCGGGCAGGTCTACCTGCTCGACGAGCCGACGACCGGCCTGCACCTCGGCGACGTCGAGGTGCTGGTCGGCCTGCTCGACCGGCTCGTCGACGGCGGCAGCACCGTCGTGGTCATCGAGCACCACCTCGACGTCATCAGCCAGGCCGACTGGGTCGTCGACCTGGGGCCCGGCGCCGGCAGCGACGGCGGGACGGTCGTGTTCGCCGGGACGCCCGCCGACCTCGTCCGCAGCGGCACGACGACCGGCGAGTGCCTGCGCGAGCACGTCGGGATCTGACCTCAGGAGCCCGGCGCAGTCCGCGCCTGGGCGCCTGGCCGCCCGCCCGGCCTCGTGCGCGCCCGCCCGGCACGCCGCACACGTCGTGATCGCAGCCTGTCCGGTCTGCGCTGTTCCGTCCGCCGGGCACGTCGGTCCGACGATCAGGACGTGTGCCGCACCGTCGTCGAGCGGCTCCGCACGCACTGGACCGTCCACCGTCGTGCCCCGCAGGCCGCCCGGCCGACCCCAGCGGTCCGTCGCCGCCCTCACCGCCATCGCGCACAACGCCGCACACGTCGTGATCGCGTCCTGTCCGGTCTGCGCTGTTCCGCCCGCCGGGGACGTCTGTCGGCGATCAGGACGTGTGCCGGACGGCCGAGGAGCGGCGCGACAGCGCCGCCCCTCCGCGCCGTCAGGAGCTCTGGGCGGTCAGCTCCGCCGTCGCCGTGCGGCGCTCGCGGTCGCGCTCGTAGGTGACGGTGACCGTGTCGCCCGGCTCGTGGTCGCGGACGGCGACGATGAGGCTGTCGGCGTCGGTCACGCTGCGGTCGTCGACCTTCGTCACGACGTCGCCGGCCTGCAGCCCGGCGCGATCGGCGGCGCCGCCGGCGGTGACACCGCCCAGCACCGCGCCGGCCGTCGCCGCCGCGGACGTCGCGTCGGCGACGTTCACGCCGAGCAGCGGGTGGTCGGCGGTCCCGTCGGCGATGAGCTCCTGGGCGACCTCGACCGCGTCGTCGCTCGGGATCGCGAAGCCGACGCCGATGTTGCCGCTGCTGCCGTCGCCGGCGGTCGCGATGGCGCTGGGGATGCCCACGACCTGACCGGCGAGGTCGACGAGCGCCCCGCCGCTGTTGCCGGGGTTGATGGCGGCGTCGGTCTGCACGGCGTCGATGACCGACGACTCGGTCGGCGCGCCGTTCGCGGACGCCTCGCCGCCGGTGCGGACGGGACGGTCGAGCGTCGACACGATGCCCTGCGTGACGGTGTTCGAGAGCCCGAGCGGCGCCCCGACCGCGAGCACGGCCTGCCCCACCCGCAGGGTGTCGCTGTCGGCGAACACCGCCGGCACCAGGTCGTCCAGGCCCGAGACGCTCAGCACGGCGAGGTCGCTGCTCGTGTCGCTGCCGACGAC